>NZ_JAWDKL010000030.1:0-35197 GCF_032464675.1 Roseobacter sp. HKCCA0434 | reverse complement strand
ACGCTGAGCCCCGCCATCGCGCCGTGGCGCGACGCGCTGCGCCCGCAGGGCGCCTCGGTCCGCGCCGCCCTGCGCGCAATCGCGCACGCCCTCGGCCTCATCCCGCCCGAGGTGATGCAGTCCCTCTTCGCGAGCCTCGACCCCGGCCTCGCCCTGCGCAAGTTCGAGCGGTTCGCGACCCTCGAAGGGTTCGACGCGCGCCTGTTCACCGCGGTCGAGGACTGGTTGAACGACCCGGTCCCCGTCGCCCCGCGCGTGGCAGAGGAGGTCCTCGCCGACTGGCATCTCGACGCGGCACTGACCCGGGGATGGCAGTTGATGGGCGGCCCCGTCCGGCCCGACGCCATCGCCTGCCCCACCCTCAGTTTCTGCGCGACGCGCGATACCATCGCCCCACCGACCAATGCCGAGGCGCTGCCCCGCGCCATTCCCGGCGCGCGCATCCTGCGCCCCGATAGCGGCCATGTCGGCATGATCGTAGGCGCTGACGCGGCGCGCGCGGTTCACCTTCCTTTACGAAAGTTTCTCGAAACCCTCTGATCACGTCACTTTATGAGGTGGTATTTTGCGCGCGACGCAGTAGGTTGCGACGCAACAACGCAGTGAAAAGGAAACCCCATGACCAATGTCGTCATCGCCTCGGCCGGGCGCACCGCGGTCGGATCGTTCAACGGATCCTTCGCGAACACCCCCGCGCATGACCTCGGCGCCGCCGTTATCAAGGGCGTGCTGGAGCGGGCGGGCGTCTCCGCCGACGAGGTGTCCGAGACGATCCTCGGCCAAGTCCTGACCGCAGCTCAGGGCCAGAACCCCGCGCGTCAGGCGCACATCAACGCGGGCCTGCCGAAGGAGGCATCGGCCTGGGGCATCAACCAGGTCTGCGGCTCCGGCCTGCGGGCCGTGGCGCTCGGCGCGCAGCACGTGCAGCTCGGCGACGCGGACATCGTCATCGCGGGCGGGCAGGAGAGCATGAGCCTCGCGCCCCATGCGGCCCACCTGCGCCAGGGGCAGAAGATGGGCGATATGAAGTTCATCGACACGATGATCCGCGACGGGCTGTGGGACGCGTTCAACGGCTACCACATGGGCCAGACGGCCGAGAATGTCGCGAACCAGTGGCAGATCACCCGCGACCAGCAGGACGAATTCGCCGTCGCCTCCCAGAACAAGGCGGAGGCCGCGCAGAAGGCGGGCAAGTTCGACGACGAGATCATCGCCTATACCGTGAAGACCCGGAAGGGCGAGACGGTCGTGGACAAGGACGAGTACATCCGCCACGGCGCGACGCTGGAGGCGATGCAGAAGCTGCGCCCCGCCTTCACCAAGGACGGCTCGGTCACGGCGGCCAACGCCTCGGGCCTCAACGACGGCGCGGCGGCGACCCTCTTGATGAGCGCCGAGAACGCCGAGCGCCGCGGGATCGAGCCGCTGGCGCGCATCGCCAGCTACGCGACCGCGGGCCTCGACCCCTCCATCATGGGCGTCGGCCCGGTCTATGCCTCGAAGAAGGCGCTGGAGAAGGCCGGCTGGTCCGCCTCCGACCTCGACCTCGTCGAGGCGAACGAGGCCTTCGCCGCACAGGCCTGCGCCGTGAACAAGGAGATGGGCTGGGACCCCGAGATCGTGAACGTGAACGGCGGCGCCATCGCCATCGGCCATCCGATCGGCGCGTCGGGCTGCCGCGTGCTCAACACGCTGCTGTTCGAGATGAAGCGCCGCGACGCGAAGAAAGGCCTCGCCACGCTGTGCATCGGCGGCGGCATGGGCGTGGCCATGTGCGTCGAGCGGGACTGACCCGGTTTCCCCGCGGGGAATAGGTCAGCAACACAGACGATTTCCCCGAGGGGAAACAGATGAGGGCGGGGGCCTTCGTGCCCCTGCCGCGAGAAAAAACACAGCCAGATCGGGAGGAAAACGACATGGCAAGAGTGGCACTGGTCACCGGCGGCACGCGCGGCATCGGCGCGGCCATCGCGAAGGCACTGAAGGCCCAAGGCTGCGAGGTCGCGGCGACCTATGGCGGCAATGACGAGGCGGCGAAGGCCTTTACCGACGAGACCGGCATCAAGACCTACAAGTGGTCGGTCGGCGATTACGACGCGTGCAAGGACGGCATCGCTGAGGTGGAGGCCGATCTCGGCCCGGTGGACATCCTCGTCAACAACGCGGGCATCACCCGCGACGCGCCCTTCCACAAGATGAGCCCGCAGCAGTGGCAGGAGGTCATCGACACCAACCTCACGGGCGTGTTCAACATGACCCACAACCTGTGGGGCGGGATGCGCAAGCGCAAGTTCGGGCGCGTCATCAACATCTCGTCCATCAACGGGCAGAAGGGACAGTTCGGGCAGGCCAACTACTCGGCGGCCAAGGCGGGCGACCTGGGCTTCACCAAGGCGCTGGCACAGGAAGGCGCGCGCGCGGGCATCACCGTCAACGCGATCTGCCCCGGCTACATCGCCACCGACATGGTCATGGCCGTGCCCGAGAAGGTCCGCGAGAGCATCATCGGCCAGATCCCGGTGGGCCGCTTGGGCGAGGCGGAGGAGATCGCGCGCACCGTGGTGTTCCTCGCCTCGGACGATGCGGGCTTCGTCACCGGCTCGACCATGACGGTCAATGGCGGGCAGTACCTGACCTGATCGCCGCGCCCATTCCCCGCGGGGAATGGGTCAGCATGGCAGACGGTTTCCCCAGGGGGAAACGTGATATCAAAAGGCCCGGCGAAGTGATCCGCCGGGCCTCTCTCGTTCTGCGGCCGCGCGTCGGGCCTTTGCGGGATGGGCGGCCTGCGGGCGGTCGGCGGAACGGATCAGGCGCGCCCGCCGAGGCGGCGACGCAGGGCGCGGATCAGGCCGAACGCGGCGCGCGAGCGGGCCTCGTGCGCGCGCTGCTCGATCTCGGTCAGGGTCAGGTGGCGGGTGGCATAGGTCGGGGTGTCGTTGTGCAGGTCGTACATGGCTCGGGCTCCTTGATCGCTTGGGGTTGAATATGTTGATGCACCTGCCATCCTACAAACGCGAATATCTGCCATTCGGACAAGGTGAGCTTAACCGATCATGCCCGACCGACTGCCGCCGCTGACCGCGCTGCGCGCCTTCGAGGCCGCTGCACGGCACATGAGTTTCCGCGATGCGGCGGACGAATTGGCGGTCACGCCCGCCGCGCTCAGCTACCAGATCAAGAACCTGGAGGCGCATCTGGGCGCGCCGCTGTTCCGGCGGCTCAACCGCGCGGTGGAGCTGACCGAGGCCGGGCGGATGCTGCTGCCCGGTGCGCAGGACGGGTTCGACCGGCTGCGCGGCGCATGGCGGGCGACGCAGCGGCTGACGGAAGACTCGGTGCTGACGATCACCGCCGGACCAGGCTTCACCGCGAAGTGGCTGGCCCCGCGCATGTACCGCTTCGCCGAGGCGAACCCGGACATGGAACTGCGCGTGTCCGCCTCGCTGCGGGTCATGGACTTCGCGCGGGACGAGGTGGATGTGGCGATCCGCTTCGGCCTCGGGCGCGACCGGGGGCTGCATTCGGAGCATCTGCTGGACGAGTGGGTGACGCCGATGATGGTGCCGGAGATGGCGGCGCGGGTGGCGACCCCGGCGGACCTCGCCGCACTGCCGCTGATCCACGAGGACAGCCTGGGCTTCATGGACCCCCGCCCCGACTGGGCCGCCTGGCTGCGCGCGGCGGGGGTGAACGAGGACGCGGCGGCGCACGGCACGCGGTTCAGCCAGGCCGATCACGCGGTGGACATGGCGCTGGAGGGGGTGGGCGTGGTGCTGGGGCGCGCGTCGCTCTGCGATCGCTACCTCGCCTCGGGGCGGCTTGTCGCGCCCTTCGACCTCGCCCTCTCGACGCAAGCGCATTACCGCTTCATCTGCCCCGAAGGGGCCGAGGCGCGGCCCGCCGTGCGCCGGTTCCGCGACTGGCTGATGGCGGAGATCGAGCCGACGCGGGCGCTGGCCGAGGGGCGGCGGATCGTGCCGCTCGACTGACCCTCTTGGCACCGCCTCCGGCCCGGCATACCGTCCCGGCGCGAGCGTGGAGGATACGATGCGGATCGGGATACTTGAGACGGGCGAGGTGCTGGGCAAGCTGGGCGAGGATCACGGCCCCTACCCCCCGATGTTCGAGGCACTGCTGGGCGGGGCCGATGGCGATCTGAAGTTCGAGACGATCCGCGTGGTGGCGAGCGAGATGCCCGAAAGCCCCGAGCAATGCGACGGCTGGCTGGTCACGGGCTCCCGCCACGGGGTCTATGACGACCTCCCGTGGATCGAGCCGCTCAAGGCCTTCCTGCGCGAGTGCCTGAGCGCGCGGGTGCCGGTGGTCGGCATCTGTTTCGGCCACCAGATCCTGGCCGAGGCGATGGGCGGCCGCGTGGTGAAGTCCGATCGCGGCTGGGGCGTCGGCGTCCACGCCTATGACGTGAAGGAGACGCCCGCCTGGATGGAAGGCGTCGGCACCATGTTCGCCGCCCGCGCCGTGCATCAGGATCAGGTGGTGGAGCGTCCGCCCAACGCGACGGTTCTGGCATCCTCCGCCTTCTGCGACTACGCGGCGCTGGCTTACGGCGACGTTGAGGCCCCGGCGGCGATCAGCGTGCAGCCGCACCCCGAATTCGATGCCGAGTTCGTCGGCGACATCGTGCGCGCGCGGATGGGCGAGACCATTCCGCGCGAGGTGGGGGAGGCGGCGCTCGCCACCCTGTCGCAGCCGGTGCACAACGCGGAGTGGGGGCGGTGGATGGTCCGCTTCTTCCGCGAGGCGGCGGCGCGGCGGCAGGCGTGAACGCCACGCTGGTCGGTGCGGGCGCGGTCGCGCTCTGGGCGACGCTGGCGCTCTTCACCGTGCTGGCGGGGGACGTGCCGCCCTTCCTGCTGACGGCTTTGTGTTTCGCCATCGGGGGCGCGATCGGCGTGGTGTGGACGGTGCTCGGACGCGGCTTTTCCGTGCTGGCGGGGCTGGGGTGGAAAGTCTGGGCGCTCGGCGTCGGGGGGCTGTTCGGCTATCATTTCTTCTACTTCACGGCGCTGCAGAGCGCGCCGCCGGCCGAAGCCGGGCTGATCGCCTATCTCTGGCCGCTGTTGATCGTGTTGTTTTCCGGGCTGTTGCCGGGCGAGCGGTTGCGGCGCGGGCATGTGGCGGGCGCGCTGATCGCCTTTGCGGGCGCGGTGCTGCTGCTGGCGCGGGCGGATCTGAGCTTTGCGGGCGAGCATGCATTCGGCTACGCGGCGGCGGTGCTGTGCGCGCTGCTCTGGTCCGGCTATTCGGTGCTGTCGCGGCGATTCGGCGACGTGCCGACCGAGGCGGTGGCGCTGTTCTGCCTCGCCACGGCGGTGCTGTCGGGCGTGGCGCATGTGCTGCTGGAGCAGACGGTCTGGCCGCAGGGTGCGCGCGGCTGGTCGGGTGTCGTGCTGCTGGGGCTGGGGCCGGTCGGAGCTGCGTTCTACCTCTGGGATTGGGGGGTGAAGCGGGGGAACATCCAGCTTCTGGGCACGGCGTCCTATGCGGCGCCCCTACTGTCGACCCTGATTCTCGTCGGCGTCGGGGCGGCGGCGCCGAGCTGGCCGCTGGCGCTCGCCGCCCTTCTCATCACCGGCGGGGCGGTGGTCGCCGCCCGCGCCGGATCGGGCTAGGCCTGTTCGGACAGGCGGGTGATTTCCTCTTTCAGCCGGAGCTTCTGCCGCTTCATTTGCGCAAGGTGAAGGGTATCGCTGCCGGGGCTGCGCTGTTCGATCTCGATGTTCTTGGAGAGGGATTCGTGCTTCTTGCGAAGCTCGGTCACATGTGCGGAAACGCTCATTCAGGGTCCTCCTAGGAAAAAGATCTTTCGCCGCTCCATTGCGACACGAAGAGGGCGACCTGTCACGTCTGGAAATGAGCGCGTTTTTCGCTATATTGCGGCCAAGTCGAGGGGGGCTGCGTGACGCAGTACGGCCTCGGCTTTTTCCGTGAAATCTGCGCCGTCCCCCTCATGCCGATCCCCCGCGTGCAAGACGAAGGGCGGCAGCAAGCGCAGCGGTCCGCGCGCGTCCTTGCGGCCCTGCACGATCACCCGTTCCGCGGCGCGACCCGCACGGGAGGTGAGCGGCAGCACGCGGATGTCGCCCGCACGCCCGTCGAGGGCGGCGAGGATCGGGGCCAGGCGCTCGGCCCGGTGGATCATCGTGAGCGTGCCGCGCGCGCGCAGGCGGCGGAGCCCCGCGTCGATCCAGGTTGCGAGCGGCGTGTCCTCGACATGGGCGATCCGGCGGCCCGCATCGCGCGGCGGCAAGTCGTGCGCGCCGTAATAGGGCGGATTGGCGATGACGTGGTGGAACTGGAGCGCGCGCAGGGCGGCGGGCATGTCGGCGAGGTCACCCTCGACGATCTCCGTCCCCGGCAGGTTCAGGCGGGCAAGCGCCGCGTAGTCCGGTTGCAGCTCCAGCCCCGTAGCCTCCACCGCGACGCGGGCAGCGAGGCAGGCGAGCGCCGTGCCCGCGCCGCAGCCCAGTTCCAGCACACTGTCCCCCGCTCGCGCAGGGCAGGCGGCAGCGAGCAAGACGGGGTCGGTGGCAGCGCGGTAGCCGTGGCGCGGCTGGCGCAAGGTGACCCGACCGCCGAGGAAGGCATCCTCGGTCAGATCCTCGGGGGCGAAGCCGGTCATGCCCCCGCGCTCGGCTCGATCTCGTTGTCGCGCAGCACCGCGCGGGCGCGGAAGGCGTCGCGGCGCGCGACCATCAGGCGGCGCGGCAATATGCCGATGGAGCCTTCGAGGATACTCGTATGGACGTCCAGCACGAAGGGGTCTATTCCTTCGCCACGCAGCAGCGCCTCGGCGAAGCTGAGCGTGACGGGATCGTTGGTGCGCAGGATCTCTTCCATGAGGGTGGGTCTATCCCCTACCCCGCGCCCCGTCGAGACGAGAGGTGGAGCTTCCCCGATGAAAGACAGCGACCAGACCCCGGTGCACCGTCTGCAAGGCCTGCTGTCCGACCGGATGGAGGCCGTGAACTCGCTGATCGCCGACCGCATGGCGAGCGAGAACGCCCCTCGCATCCCGCAGGTCACGGCGCATCTGGTGGGTGCGGGCGGCAAGCGCATCCGGCCCCTGATGGTGCTGGCGGCGGCGGCGCTCTACGGCTATCGCGGCGATAACGACGTGAAGCTGGCCGCGACGGTGGAGTTCATCCACACCGCGACCCTGCTGCATGACGACGTGGTGGACGAGAGCGAGCAGCGCCGCGGGCGGCCGACGGCGAACCTGCTGTGGGACAACCAGTCGAGCGTGCTGGTCGGCGACTACCTGTTCGCGCGGTCCTTCCAGTTGATGGTTGAGGCCGAGAGCCTGCGCGTGCTCGACATCCTCGCCAACGCGGCGGCGGTCATCGCCGAGGGCGAGGTGCTGCAACTGTCCGTGGCACGCGACCTGACTACGGTCGAGGACACCTATATCAAGGTGGTGCGCGGCAAGACGGCGGCCCTGTTCGCGGCGGCGTCGGAGGTCGGCGGGCTGGTGGCGGGCGCATCCGACGCGGATGTCGCGGCGCTGCGCCGCTATGGCGACGCGCTGGGGATCGCGTTCCAGATTGCGGACGACCTGCTCGATCTGGTGGGCGAGGATATCGGCAAGAACACCGGCGACGACCTGCGCGAGGGCAAGCTGACCCTGCCGGTGATCCGCGCGCTTGCGGTGGCGCAGGGCGAGGAGCGGGCCTTCTGGGAGCGGCTGATCGGCAAGGGCCGGTTCGAGGAGGGCGACGTGGAGCGCGCCCGCGCGATCTTCGACCGGCACGGGATCATCGAGGGCGTGCGCGAGAGCGCCTTCGACTGGGTGGCCGAGGCGCAGTCGGCGCTGGAGGGCCTGCCCGAGGGCGATGTCCGCACGTCGCTACACGATCTGGCGGAGTTCACGGTGGCGAGGCTGCGGTAGGCAAAGGGTGGTCTCGGAGCGTGAGCCGCGCAGCGACGGGCCGCGGTGCGGCGATCTGACGACTGTTCGTGGCACTTTATGCCCGCCAAATCCGCACGACCTATCCACATCGCGCCTCCACCAGCCAGATCGTTGTGCCGGGGGGCGGCCCGGCAATGCGCGGCGGCCTACGGCCTTGATTCCGCGCAATCCCGCTACGCCACCGGCGCGGCCACGCACCACCAGTCGGACCGTGCCTTGCGGATGCGCTCCGCAGCGGTCAGGGCCGCGCCCTCGTCCGGGTAGAGCGCCACGCAGGTCGCGCCCGAGCCGGACATCCGCGCGAAGCGGGATGTGGTGCTGAGGGCCTCCAGCACCTCGCCGATCACCGGGGCGAGGGTAAGGGCGGGGGGTTCCAGATCGTTGCGCTCGGCGCTCAGCCAGTCGGTGAAGGCCTCGAACCCGCCGAAGCGTTCGGGCAGGTCCATCGGCGGATTGTGCACGGCGTCGAGCCGCCCGAACACCTGAGCCGTCGCGACCTGTACGCCGGGATTGACCAGCACGCACCAGAGAGGCGGCAGCACGGGGACCGGGCCGATCCACTCCCCCACGCCGCGCATCCGGGCGGGCGTGCTGCCCAGGCACACTGGGACATCCGCGCCGAGCGACACGTAATGCGCGGCCTCTCCCAGTTCGACCTGCCAGAGCCGCGCAAGCGCGCGCAGCGTCGCCGCCGCATCCGCCGAGCCGCCGCCGATGCCGGAGGCGACGGGCAGAACCTTGCCGAGCCGGATCGCGGCGCCGCGCGCGTCGTCGAGCATCCGTGCCGCGCGCAGCACCAGGTTGTCGCCCTGCCCGGACAGGAACGCGCCGAACGGGCCGTCGAGGGTGAGGGAGAGGTGGCGCGAGGGCTCGACCTCGATCAGATCGCCGACGCGGGGAAACACCACCAGCGAATCGAGCATGTGCAGCCCGTCGGGGCGGCGACCGGTGACGTGCAGCGTCAGGTTGACCTTGGCGCGGGCAAGCTCGCGGATCGGGGCGGCGTCGTCGCTCACCCGTCGCCGGCCTCTTCCTGCGCGATGACCGCGTCGAGGCCGATGTCGAGCTTTTGCCGGATGCGCGCCTCCTCCGCCGGTTCGGGATCGAAGGACAGGGCGCGGCGCCACTGGAACTCCGCCTCGCGCTTGCGCCCGACGGTCCAGTAGACGTCGCCCAGATGGTCGTTGATGATCGGGTCGACGGGGGCGAGTTCCACCGCGCGCTCCATCGGCTCCACCGCCTCCTCGAAGCGGCCAAGGCGGTAGAGCACCCAGCCCAGCGAGTCGGTGATGTAACCGTCATAGGGGCGCTGCGCGACGGCGTTGCGGATCATCTCCAGCGCCTCGTCGAGATTCTGCCGCTCCTCCACCATCGAGTAGCCGAGATAGTTCAGCACCAGCGCGTTGTCGGGATCGAGGTCCAGCGCCTGACGGAAATCGGCCTCGGCCTGCGGCCAGCGGCCCGCATCGTGATGGGACACGCCGCGCTGGTAGAAGACCAGCCAGTGCCGCTGCATCGGCTCGCCCAGCAGGGAAACGGCGCGGTCGAGCGCCTCGACCGCCTCGTCGGGACGCTCCGCCCGGCGCAGCGCCTCGCCGTAGAGGTAGTTGAGCCGCATGGTGTTCGGGTAGGCCTGCACGAGACCGGAGAGCACGGCGAGCGCCTCGCCCTCGCGGTCGTCCTTGTCGAGCGCATCGGCGCGGCCCAGCTCCGCCTCCACGAATTGCGGCGCGTCGGAGGGCACGGCATCGAAGGCGTCACCGGACAGGGCGAACTGCCCCTGCCGATTGAGGATTTCCGCGACCAGCAGCTGCGCGTCCGACAGCTCGGGCTGGATATGGGTCGAGAGGCGGCCATAGATCAGCGCCACGTCCTCGCCCTCGTCGCCCAGCACGGAGGCGAGGTCGAAGAACACCTCCGCGATGCCTTCGGTGGGCGAGGAAATGAGGTCGAAGCTTACGTCGCCCTCGTTCTCCAGCGTGCGGCGCAGGGTGCCGAAGGCGCTGTCGCCGAAGCCGGTGGCGAGCACGTCGCGGGTCAGGGTCAGGGCGGTGTCGGTCTGCCCGACCTCGGCCAGCAACTGGATGCGCGCAAGCGTCGCGCGGCGGTTCAGGCGGATCGGGCCGTCGGCGCCGGTCTCCATCGCAGCGCTCGCCGCCTGGATGTCGCCTTCGAGCGCCAGCGCCAGCGCCCGGTGATAGGCCGCGAAGACGCGGTAGGTGTCGTTGCCGTCGATGCGGGCGAAGACGGCGCGCCCGTCCTCCACATCGCCGAGCGCGATCATCAGCCAGCCGCGCAAGAGGTCGGCGAGAAGCGGCGTGACGCCCTGCTCCCCCTCCTCGATCCGGGCGAGGGCGCTGGCGAAATCGCCCTCGGCCACGTCATCGGCGAGCGCGACGAGCGTGGCGAACTGGTTCTCGGTGTTGAGGTCGAGCAGCCGGTCGGCGATGGAGGCCGCGACATCCACGTCCCCCGCCGCGACCTGCGCCTGCATGGCGCGTTGCAGCAGGCCCGTATTCTCCCCATCGAAGCCCAGCGCGCGGGTGTAGTAGAGCGCGGCGGCCCGGTGGTCGGAGCGCATCTCGGCCTGCTGGGCGGCGAGATAGGCGCCCGAGAGGTTGCGCGACTGGGCGAGCGCGGGGGCGGCCAGCGGCAGGGCCAGGGCGGTCAGGACGATCAGGAAACGGCGCAGCATCGGATACCTCGGACTGTTTTGCACCAACCCTAGGGATGCCGGGGGGCGAGGGCAATCTATGCGGATACGTGGCATGGTGTCCGGGGGGCGTGGGAGATCGCCGATATTCGGTTGGTTCAAGGTGTGGGGAGTACGCGGCCTGAAATTCAGTCGATCCTAAGAAGGGGCGGAGAGCAATCTTAGCGATCAACCTCAAAACCCACATCATCAAGTAAACCGGACAACGCGTTTGCTTCGAATACTGGGAAATCCGTATCGCCAAACATCGCCCGGAAAGCAACCTCGACGGGGGTTTGCGAATTGGCCATCTCCCAAATAGCTCATTTGATCAACTGCCTAATTGGGCTATGGAACACTTTACGGTGGCCATCAAATTTTTTATCTAATGAGAAGTATATCTTAGAATCTAGTATATTATCCTCATGGCTTGAAACAATATCTCCCTTGCAGAATAGAAGCATTAGCACTATTTGAAATTTATTTGATCTTAGGAATGAATCTCTGTTTGAAAAACCCTCCATTTTCGGAATTATTTGTTCTACTCCGTTTGCAATAGTAAACTCTTTAGAGAACTTCATTGTTTCTGCAAGCGGAGCCTTCCTATAATCCGTACCATACTCCTCCTTCCAAGCGCGCATCTTCTTGTGCCTGACAGGTTCATCCATCAGATAGCAGTGCACTACTCCAAGCACCTTCTCGCCCTCGCGAACCGTGAATTCATTGCTGTGAAAAACACGGGCCATCACATCGTTTTCACCCCGCTCGATCGAGATGCCGGATGGGATATGCACATACAATCCGGAGCCTTCGTAACGAATATCCGGAAATTCCTTCCCCCCCACGTCACAGTCATTGTCCGCCCCCGTTCATCACACCCAGCAGCTCCGGCGCCAGCGGGTACAGCCGCAGCGCCCGCTGCCAAAAAACAATCGGCCCGGTGGAGTGCACCGGGCCGTTCTAGGCGTCACATGTTGGGGTAGTTGGGGCCGTCGCCGCCTTGTGGCACGGTCCAGACGATGTTCTGCAAGGGATCCTTGATGTCGCAGGTCTTGCAGTGGACGCAGTTCTGGCTGTTGATCTGGAACTTGTCGCTGCCGTCATCGGCCTTCACGAACTCGTAGACGCCCGCCGGGCAGTAGCGTTGCGAGGGGCCCGCGAATTTGGGCAGGTGGACATGCGTGGGCAGGTCCTTGTCCTTGAGCCTGAGGTGCACCGGCTGCTCCTCGGCATGGTTGGTGGCCGAGAAGGAGACGTTGGTGAGCCGGTCGAAGCTGAGCTTGCCGTCGGGCTTGGGGTAGGCGATCTCCTTGTGCCGCCGCGCGGGCTCGGTCGCCTCGGCATCGGTTTTGCCGTGCTTCATCGTGCCGAAGAGCGGCCGCTTGAGCAGCGTCGCCGCCCACATGTCGAGACCGCCGAGCGCCAGCCCCGCCGTCAGGCCGTAGCGGGACCAGAGCGGCTTGACATTGCGCACCTTCTTGAGGTCGTCGCCCACCGGGCCGTCGCGCAGCTCGGCGTTGTAGTCGGTCAGCTCGTCGCCCTGACGGCCCGCCGCGATGGCCGCGTGCGCCGCCTCCGCCGCCGCCTTGCCCGACAGCATCGCGTTGTGGTTGCCCTTGATGCGCGGCACGTTCACGAGGCCCACCGAACAGCCCAGCATCGCGCCGCCGGGGAAGCACGCCTTGGGCATCGACTGGTAGCCGCCCTCGGTAATCGCGCGGGCGCCGTAGGCCACGCGCTTGCCGCCTTCGAGCACCTTCTTGATCTCGGGGTGGTGCTTGAAGCGCTGGAACTCCTGATAGGGCGAGATGTAGGGGTTCGCGTAGTTCAGGTGCACGACGAAGCCGAGATACACCTGGTTGTTCTCGGCATGGTACATGAACGACCCGCCGCCCGCGTTCTTGCCCAGCGGCCAGCCCATCGAGTGCGTGACCTGCCCCAGCTTGTGGTTCTCGGCCGGGATCTCCCAGATCTCCTTCATGCCGAGGCCGTATTTCTGCACGTCGCTGTCCGCGTCGAGGCCGTAGCGGGCGATCGCCATCTTCGACAGCGACCCGCGCACGCCCTCGGCGAGGAAGACGTACTTGCCGTGCAGCTCCATCCCCGGCTCGTAGCCCGCGCCCTTGGTGCCGTCCTTCTCGATGCCGAATTCACCGGCGACGACGCCCTTGACCGCGCCGTCCTCGCCATAGACCAGCTCGGAACAGGACATGCCGGGGAAGATCTCGACGCCCAGCTCCTCGGCCTGCTCGGCCATCCAGCGGCAGACATTGCCCATGGAGACGATGTAGTTGCCGTGGTTGTTCATCAGGGGCGGCATGGGCCAGTTGGGGACCTTCACCTGCCCCTCGGGGCCGAGGACGAGGAAGCGGTCCTCGGTCACTTCGGTGGTGACAGGGGCGCCGCGCTCCTTCCAATCGGGGATCAGCGCGTCGAGGCCGCAGGGGTCGAGCACCGCGCCCGACAGGATGTGCGCGCCGACCTCGGAGCCCTTCTCCAGCACCACGACCTGAAGATCGGCGTCGAGCTGCTTGAGCCGGATCGCCGCACTCAGCCCCGCGGGGCCGGCGCCGACGATGACGACGTCGTATTCCATTGCTTCGCGTTCGATCTCCGACATGGGTCCTACCTTCCGTTGCCCGCGTGGGGAATTTTGTTTCGCAACAGGTATTCGGGGGTGCCGTGCGCGTCAATCGGCCTGCGCGGCCGCGACGCGGGGTCGGGACCGGGTGACGATGCGTCCCGAGGCCCACCAGACCAGCACGACCAGCGCGATGGAGGCGTATCCGTCCACCGCGTAGTGCCAGCCATAGCTGACCGAGGTGAGCTGCGTCAGCGCGAGATAGCCGATCCCGATCAGCCCCGTCAGGCGCGATATGGCGACGAGATAGACCATGACGAGCGCGGCCATCCCGACATGGACCGACGGAAAGGCCGAGATGGCGAAGCCGACGCGGCCCGTCCTCTCCTCCCAGTTCTCCCACATCATGGTCTGCAGGCGGCGCACGGCCCCGTCGGCCGGGACCACCGCCTCGCGCACCGCCTCGTAATCGGCGTAGCGTGCGATGCCGGTCAGATCCGCGTAATAGACCGGCCCGACCGAGGCGAAGAGCGCGGCGAGCAGGTTGCCCAGCCCGATCCAGACGAAGAGATAGCCGACCAGCACCCGGTTGCGCCGCCCTATGTCGGGGTCGAAGGCGGTGGCGAGCACCGGCAGCGACAGCGCCAGCACGGTCCAGGCGAAATGGTAGCCGATGAAGTGCACCTGAAAGGGCACCTGCGTGGCGAGGGGCCAGTAGACCCGCCACGCATCGTGGCCGAGATGGACCAGCCGGTCGAGCTCGGCGAACAGCGGATCGGCCCAGTAGCCCAGCGGTAGCGGCACCATCGCCTTGACCACCGCGAAGGCGGGAATGAGGTAGAGCCAGACCGCGGCCCCCACCAGCACCGCGCCCAGCAGCCGGCCCGCGACGCCCGCCCCGCCCCGGCGGCGCAGGCCGTAGAGCGTCAGCAGCACGCTGAGGGCGAGCAGCAGGGCGACGAGCACGCCGTCGCGCCCGCCGCGCAGCATCATCGACAGGATGCCGTGCTCGGTCCCCGCCAGCGCGCTGAGCGCCACGGTCAGCAGGAAATAGGCCGCCAGCCCGAGGTTGAAGATGACCGGCACCGTCATCGGCGCGCGCCTCCCATCCGTCGTCATGCTCCCCCCGGCCCGGCCCCCGCGCCGGTCCCTTGCAACTGCCCTGCGGCGAACCTATCGTCGGGTCACGGGCCGTGCCAGCGAAAGCGCGGCCCTTTTGACGTTCCGCGGCCCGGCCCCATCTGGCCGGACCCCGCGAGAGCCGCACTCTGAATGGAGAGAAAGATGGAGAAGGTCCCCCTGACGGAACAGGGATTCGCAAGGCTCGATGCCGAGCTGAAGAAGCTGAAGCTCGAAGAACGTCCCGCCGTCATCAAGGCGATCGCCGAGGCGCGCGAGCATGGCGACCTGTCCGAGAATGCCGAGTACCACGCCGCGCGCGAGAAGCAGTCCTTCATCGAGGGGCGGATCAAGGAACTCGAGAGCGTGATCTCCCGCGCGGAGGTCATCAAGGTCTCCAGGATGTCGGGCAGCATCAAGTTCGGCGCCACCGTGACCATCGCGGACGAGGACACGGACGAGGAGAAGACCTACCAGATCGTCGGCGAGCAGGAAGCCGATATCGAGAAGGGCAAGCTCAACATGAAGTCGCCCCTAGCCCGCGCCCTGATCGGCAAGGACGAGGGCGACAGCGTCGAGGTGCGCACGCCCGGCGGCACGCGCAGCTACGAGGTCGTCTCGATCGCGTACAAGTAACGGTCAGTCCGGCGGGGGCACGGCGATGCGGGATATCTGGAACGGTTGGTGGATCGCGGCTGTGGCCGCGGGGGCCTGGGTGCTGCTGGTCGGCGCCTGGCTGATCGGCGTCGCTTCCGGCGCGGGCGACATGCTGTTCGGCGCGCTTGCCGCCGTGGTGCCGGTCGGGCTGATCGGTCTGCTGGCCATGGCCATGCGCCGGATCGCCGAGACCCCGCAGGCAGCCGTCGCACCGCCGCCGCAGCCCGCGGGCCTGCCCCGGTCGGAGGCCGAGCAGATGTTCCGCAAACTCGCCCAGCGTCAGAAGGCCACAGACGAGGCGCTGGCCGCCCTCATGGAGCGGCGCGAGGCCACGCCCGAGGCTTCGGCCGAGACCCGCCCGCCCGCGCGTCGGCAAGGGGCCGAGCCGCCGGGCAAGGGGCGTTTGCCGAAAGCCGAGCCGGGCCAGCCCGACCTGCCGCTCGACGGCGCGCCCGAGCCTCAGGCGGCACCGGACTGGCCCGATGTGCTGCGCGCGCTCAACTTCCCGCAGGATGCCGACGACCGCGCGGGCTTCGATGCGATGCACCGCGCGATGCAGGACCGGCAGCTCGCGCTGATCCTGCGCGCGGCGGAGGACGTGCTGAACCTGATGTCGCAGGACGGCGTCTACATGGACGATCTCGACCCGCGGCCCATCGAGCCCGCGCTATGGCGCCGCTTTGCCGAAGGGGAGCGGGGCGAGGCCATCGCCGGGCTCGCCGCCATCGAGGATGCGGACGCGCTGGCGGCGGTGCGCGGGCGCATGCGCTCGGACGAGATCATGCGCGATACCGGGCTGCACTTCCTGCGCCATTTCGATGCCTGGCTGAAGGAGCAATGCGCCGCGCAGGAGGATGGCGAGCTCGCCCGGCTGGTCGAGACCCGCTCGGGCCGGGCCTTCCTGCTGCTGGGCACGGTGACGGGCGCGTTCGAATAGGAGCGGTGCATTTGCGCGGAATCAAGCCGAAGGCGCCACGCATCGGTCGTGTTGAAAGCACGCCTCCGGCACGGCGATCCGGCTGACGCAGGCGCGCAGCGGTGGGAGCGTGCGGACTTGGCGGGCATGAAGTGCCAGGTACAAACCGAGGATCGCCACACCGCGGGCCCGACGCTGCGCGGCGCGCCTACCCCTCCACGCCCTGCCCCGGCTGCCAGATCCGCCCCAGCCACAGCGCGAAGACCAGCCCCACCGCCGACATGACCGCGGCGAGCCCGTAGGTCATCCCGCCCGCCAGCGGGTAGAGCCAGGCCGCGGCCTGCATCCCCAGCGCCACCAAGATGCCGCCGATGGCCGAGCTGAACATGCCCTGCGCGGAGGCCGCCAGCCGCTCGGGCACCGCGGCGGCGATGAAGGCGATGCCGCCCAGATGCCCCGCCGCGAAGGTCAGCGCGTGCAGCGCCTGCACGGCCCACAGCACCGCGCCCGTCGGGTCGGTCATCATCAGCCCCCAGCGGATCACGCCCGCCGCCGCACTCAGCGCGATGGCCCCGACCGCGCCGAAGCGCGTCACCAGCCAGGTTCCCGCGACCAGCATCAAGAGCGTCTCCATCGCCACGCCGAAGGACCACAGCTGCCCGATCTCCGCCTCTCCCACGCCGAGGGCCTGCCAGTGCAGCGAGCCGTAGGCGTAGTAGACCGCGTGGCTCGACTGCGCGAAGCCGATGGCCCCGATGAAGACGAGGAAGCGCCGTGCGCTCAGCATGCGGGCGAGGTCGCGCATGTCGGGCGGCGTGGTGGAGCGGACCTTGCCGCCGCCGGGATGGGTGAGGCCCAGCCACAGCGTCGCGCCGAGGCTGACGACGATCCAGGCCTGCGCCACCCAGATGCCCTCCCGCGGGATCAGCCAGCCCACGGCGAGACTGGTCACGAGGAAGGCGAGCGAGCCCATCGCGCGGGCGGGGGCGTAGGAGAACCCTCCGGCCCGCGCGGCCGCCGAGCCCAGCGCATCGCCGAGCGGGATCAACCCCGCGAAGACCGCGCCGGTCGCCATCGTCGCGATCAGCAGCACCCACTGGTCGCTGATCAGGTGGTGCACCGCGAAGGCGAAGGCGCCGAAGCCCGCGACCGATCCCAGCACCAGCCGCCGGTTGTCGATCCGGTCGGCCAGCGCGGGCAACGCCAGCCCGGCGATCACCCGCACGATCATGCCCGCGGCGGTGAAGGTGCCGATAGCCCCGTCGCCGAGGCCCCACTCCTTCAGCCACAGCGTCCAGAACGGCAGGTGCACGCCGAGGGCGGCGAAGATCGCGGCATAGGTGAGAGCGGTGCGCGCCTGTCCCGGCGCGAGGCGGTGGGTCATGGGAAAGCCCCTTTCGCCCTGCCCTTACCAGCGCGGACGGCAGGCGCAAGGGGGGTCAGAGGTCGAAGGCGGCGTAGGGCAGGAAGGTGACGGGCGTGCCGGGCGTAACGTCGAGCGCGCCGTCGGGCAGTTCGCACAGGCCCTCGGCCCAGCTCAGCCCCCGGATGCGGCCGGAGCCTTCGGAGGGGTAGACGTGCACGGCCCCGTCCTCGATCCGCGCACGCAGATATTCGCGGCGGCCCGGTTTCTTGGCCTTGGTGAAGGCGGCGGGCAGCGTGATGCCTTGCGGCGCGGTCCAGTCCGCCCCGGCCAGCCGCATCAGCGCGGGCCGCGCGAAGATCAGCGCGCAGACGAGGGCCGCGACCGGGTTGCCCGGCAGGCCGAAGACAGGCACGCCACGCCACAGGCCCATCGCCAGAGGTCGGCCCGGCTTGACCGCGATGCGCCAGGTGGTGAGCGCGTCTGCCGCGCGCAGGGTGGCGGAGACGTGATCCTCGTCTCCCGCCGACGCACCGCCGGTGGTCAGGATGGCCTGCGCCTCGGCCCCGCGATCGAGGGCCGCGCGCACCGCCTCCGCCCGGTCGGGGACGATACCGAGGTCGATCGCCTGCATCCCCCAGCGCTCGATCAGCGACAGGAGCATGGGGCGGTTGGCATCGGGCGTGCCGTCGGGGCCGAGCTCGTCGCCCGTGGACATCACCGCCACCCGCAGCGGCGCGCGGACATGGACGCGGGCCTGCCCAGACGCGGCGAGCAGGGCGAGATCGGGCGCCCGCAGGCGGTGGCCCGCGGCCAGCAGCGTATCGCCCTTGGCGAAATCCTCCGCCACGGGGCGGATGTTGCGGCCCCGCTTCAGCCCGGCGGCAAAGCGGAGGCGGTCGCCGTCTCGGGTCACGTCCTCCTGCAGCACGACCGTGTCGGCACCCTCCGGCACGGCGGCCCCGGTGAGGATGCGCAAGGCGTGGCCGGGGGCGACGGTCCCGTCGAAGGGCGCGCCCGCCGCCGCCCGGCCCGATTGCAGGGCGAGGTCCTGCGGCCCCTCGGAGAAGGCAAAGGCGTAGCCGTCCACCGCCGAATTGGCGACGTTCGGGTTGTCGCGCACGGCATGGACCGGCTCGGCGAGGATGCGTCCCCCGGCACGATCGGCCGCGACGCTCTCGATCCCCGCCACCGGGTCGAGGCCCGCGCGCAGCCGGTCGAGCGCGACGTCCACCGGCGTCCAGTCCACCCCCGGAGGCAGGGCGAAGCAGTCGTTGCGCAGGGGGGTGGCGGGGGCCTCGAAGGGAAGGCCAAGCACCCAGCCCTCCTCGACCACCACCTCGCGGGGGGCTGCGCTGAGGTCCATGAGGCGGGCGAGGTCGCCTTTACGGTCGAGATCCGAGAGGTGGGTGGCGGTCACGCGGACCTGCGCGCGGTCGGGAACCTCGTCGGTCTTGATCGCGGCGGCGACGCGGTCGCGAAACAGGCCGGGATAGATCTCGGCGATCACCACGTCCGCCTCGGGCACCTGCCCGCCCGTGTCGAAGGGCCAGACTTGCGCCCCGGTCCCGGCCCTCAGCGCGGCGAGGCGCGGGACGCCGAGCAGGCTTTGCGAGCCGACCGCCCCCGCGCCCGCCAGTTGCCAGACCGGGAAGGCCCCGCCCGCGTCGGTCGCGCGGCGTTCGGGCAGGCCATGGCCGTCGCGGGTATCCTTGTAGGGAATCGCCGGGTGACGGTCGCGGTGGCTCTTCGACCAGAAGGGGCCGGTGCCGGGCAGCGCCGCGTTGATCGCCTCGGCCACGTCGAAGCGGTTGGAGGCGTTGTCGTCCGCATCCTCGATCCGCGCGGCGAGCCAGTCCCACAGCGCCAGCGCCTCGTCGCGCCCGGTCAGCGCGCGGGCCAGACCGCGCGGCCAGCAGAAGGCGAAGTCGAAGCCGATGAGGATGCGGCGACCCGCCGCCCGCTCCACATCGATGCGCCGCGCGATCCAGTCGATCGCGGCGGCGCGGGTGCGCAGGTAGACCGGCTCCTCGGCTCCCTCGCGCGTGGCGATGCCGATCCAGATCGCGTCCTTGGTGGGCTTGGCGGGACTGGGGCTGTTGCGCGCCGACCAGTCCACCGCGAGGATCGTGTCGAACCTCACAGGCCCACCTCCGCCAGAATGAATTCGGCAATGGCACGCGTGTCGTCGAGCGGCAGGACCGGCACGGCAAGTCCCTCGGGCGCGGCGTCGCTCGCCACCGCCCGGATCGTATCGTCCTCGCGCGCGATCAGAGGCTGGCCGGTGGCGGTGCGGTGCGCCTCGACCTTTGGGTGGCGGTCGCGTTTGTAGCCCTCGACCAGCACCAGATCGACCGGGTCGAGCCGGGCGAGCAACTCGGCGAGCGGCGGTTCCTCCGCACCGCGCAGCTCGCTCATCAGCGCCCAGCGGTTGCGGGAGGAGAGCAGCACCTGCGACGCCCCCGCGACCCGGTGCCGATGGCTGTCCTTGCCCGGATGATCGACGTCGAAGCTGTGATGCGCGTGCTTGACGGTCGAGACGGTGAGGCCGCGCCCGGTGATCTCGGTCACCAGCCGCTCCATCAGCGTGGTCTTGCCGGAATTCTTCCAGCCGGTGATGCCGTAGAGCCTCATCGCGCGCGGGCCCTTTCCAGATCTTCGGGCGTGTTGACGTTGAAGAACGGGTCCTCGCCGTCGAAGCTGACGCGCGCGCAGCCATGCGGATCGGTCCAGGCGACGACCTTGCGCGTGCCCTCCGCCAGTGCCGCGCGCAGGTCGTCGCGCAGGGCGGTGGACCACAGGCCGAAGGTGGGATGCCGGTCGAAGCCGCCGCCGTCGCGCGGCGTCTCGGCGCGGGCGAGCGGGCTGCGTTCGGACACGGCCCCCAGCCACAGCCCGTCCACCAGATTGCACGGGAAGAACGGCGTGTCGGCGGCGGCGGTGGCGATCCAGTCGAAGCCCTGCCCCGCCGCCCAGTCCATGCCCGCCAGCACACCGGCCAGCGGGCCGGGGCGCGTGTCGTCCGCATCCGCGATCACCGGCAGGTCGTATTCGGCGAAACGCGCCGGGTCGCCATTGGCGTTGAGCGCGAGTGCGGCGACCTGCGGGGCCAGCCGCTCGATCACATGGGCGAGGATCGGGCGGCCGCCCAAATCCAGCAGCCCCTTGTCGCCACCGCCCATGCGCCGTGCCTCCCCGCCCGCGAGGATCACGCCCGCGATCTGCGCGCGCCCGCTCATGCGCTGCCCTTCCTTCCAGCCTTGCGCGGCTCGTCGGGGACGGCGGAGAGGTCGGCGTCCCGCTCCAGCCGCGCCTCGCCCGCGAGGCAGACGAACCGCCGCCCGCGCAGCCGCCCGATGAGTGTGAGGCCGACGCGGTTCGCGATCTCCACCCCCCAGGCGGTGAAGCCCGAACGGCTGGCGAGCGCGGGAATGCCCATCAGGGCGGTCTTGATGACCATCTCGGAGGTCAGTCGCCCGGTGGTGTAGAGCAGCTTGTCCGAGGCCGCGATCCCCTCCATCCGCATCCAGCCCGCGATCTTGTCCACCGCGTTGTGGCGCCCGACATCCTCCATGTAGACCAGCGGTTGATCGCCCTGACACAGCACCGTGCCGTGGATCGCGCCTGCCTCCAGGTAGAGGCTCGGGGTGGTGTTGATCTGCTTGGCCAGCGCGTAGAGCTCGGAGGTGCGCACGGTCAGGTCGGGCAGGCGCACGTCCTCCAGCCCCTCCATCATATCGCCGAACACCGTGCCGACCGCGCAACCGGAGGTGCGGGTGGCGCGGGCGAGCTTCGCTTCGTAATCCGTCTCTCGCGCGGTGCGGACCACCACGGCCTCGACCTCGTCGTCGAACTCGACGGCGGTGATCTCGTCCTCGGGCAGCAGCATCCCCTGGTTGGCGAGGTAGCCCACAGCCAGCCATTCGGGATGGTCGCCGATGGTCATGGCGGTGACGATCTGCTGGGAGTTGAGCCAGATGGTCAGGGGCCGCTCCTCCACCACTGGCAGGGCGACCTCGCGCCCCTCGTGGTCGTGGCCGGTGACGGTGCGGGTCAGGCGGGTGTCGTGCGGCGTGGGGCCGATCAGGTAGGTCATGCGCGCTCCTTGGCGAAGGCGCCCCGTTCGAGGAACGCGCCGACCTGGCGGGCGGCCTCCAGCGACAGGGGCAGCATCCCGTGGATCGTGTTGGTGATCAGCGCGTCGGCATGGTCCACCCCGAGCGCGGAGGAGAGCGGCACCATGCCGTCGGACGGCTCCTCGATCCCCCAGAGCGCCGAGAGCCGGTCGACGGGCGCGGAGCCCGCGATGATCCCCAGATCGCGCGCGACCTCGCGCGGCAGCTCGCTCAGCCCCATGTCCGCGGCGGCGATGCGGTGCAGCGCCGGTCCCATCAGGTTCGCCACCATCTTCACGTCACTCAGGAACGCCGCCATCGGCGACCCGAGATTGGGCGAGCCGAGCTGCACCACCCGGTGGATACGCGCGGGATCGGCCAGCTTCAGCCGCAGCGACAGCACGCCGCCCAGCGAATGCCCGACGAGGTGGCAGCCCGCAGGCGCCGCCCGCGCGATCTGCGCGTCGAGATCGGCCATCGCCTCCCCCGGCACCACGTGGCGGGAGCGGTAGTTGAGCGTGAAGCAGGTGAACCCCGCCGCCTGCAGCCGGTTGGCCATCAGCAACATCGAGCCCGGCCCCCGGCCCAGCCCGTGGATCAGGCCGACCTGCCGGTCGGGCGGTATGTCGCGCGGATCGCTCATCCCCCCGAGATAGGAACAGTGCGGCCCGCTTGTCCATGCCCGGTCTCTCATCAGCGCCGCTGATCGTGACCCGCACAATCGAGCGCTTGAGCCTGCCCGCCCCCGGCGCGATAGTCCGCGCGGATTCGAGAGGTGCAGGCCAATGACGCAGGTGACACGCTGGTTCTGGCGCGGGGCGCGCGACGGGCTGCCCTTCACGCTGGTGGTCACACCCTTCGCCCTGCTGTTCGGAGTGGTCGCGACCGAGACCGGGCTGACCCTGCTCGAGACGATGGCCATGACCGTGCTGGTCATCGCGGGCGCGGCGCAGTTCACCGCCGTCGCGCTGCTGGAGGATGGCGCGCCGATCGCCATCATCGTGGCGACGGCGCTCGCCGTGAACCTGCGCATGATGCTCTATTCCGCGTCGATGAGCACGCATCTGGGTGGCCTGCCGACATGGAAGAAGGCGCTGGCCGCCTATTTCCTGGTCGATCAGTCCTATGCCGCCGCGGTGTTGAAATACGAGGCGGAGCCGGGCGCGTCGGTCGCGGCCAAGTTCGCCTATTTCATGGGGGTGATGCTCCCCATCGCGCCCTTGTGGTACGGATTCACGCTGGTCGGCGTGCTGGTGGGCAGCGCGATCCCGCCGGAATACGCGCTCGACTTCGCGGTGCCGATCACCTTCATCGCGCTGGTGGCCCCGGCCCTGCGCAGCCTGCCGCATCTGGTCGCGGCCATCGTGTCGGTGATCGTGGCGCTGGCGCTCGTCTGGGTGCCCTACTCGCTGGGCCTGATGGTCGCCGCTGCGGTCGCGATGTGTGCGGGGGCCGCGACCGAGATCGCGCTGGAGCGGAGGGCACAGGCATGAGCGGCGCGTTCGATCCCGCGACCGTCTGGACCGTCATCGTGCTGATGGGGATCGGCACCTTCCTGATCCGGTTCTCCTTCCTCGGCCTGATGGCGGGCAAGCGTTTCCCGGACTGGGCGATGCGGCTTCTGCGCTACGTGCCGGTCGCCGTCATGCCGGGGCTGGTCGCGCCGCTGGTCGTCTGGCCTGCGGCGACGGGGGGCGAACCCGATGCCGCCCGGATCGGGGCGGCGCTGGCCGCGCTCGCCATCGGGGCGGCGACGCGCAACACGCTGGGCGCGATCCTGGGCGGCATGGGCGCGCTCTACCTCCTGCTCTGGCTGGTCTGAGGCAACGGCAGTTCGCGCCCCGCGCGCACGGTGCGCAGGGCGAAGCTCGACTGCATCTGCGCGACGCCGGGCAGGCGGCTGAGATGCTGGCGGTGGATGCGGGCGAAATCCTCGCTGTCGGCAGCCATGACCTTTGCGAGGTAATCGGCGGCCCCCGCCATCAGGTGACATTCCACGACGTCCGGCACGCGGGCGATGGCGGCCTCGAAGGCGTCGAGCACCTCCTCGCTCTGCCCCGCCAGCGTGATTTCCACGAAGACCACCGCCTTGCGCCCGATCGCCGCCGGGTCGAGCCGCGCGCCGTAGCCCGCGATGACGCCCGCCTGCTCCAGCCGCCGCACGCGCCTGTGGCAGGCGGAGGGTGACAGGTGCGCCGCCTCGGCCAGCGCCGCATTGGTCAGCCGCCCGTCGCGCTGCAGCAGGGTCAGCAGCTTCAGGTCTTGCGCGTCGAACTCGATCATCGGCAGATTCTCCCGGCTCAAGCCGCTTCGATGCACGATCCTTCGCACGCAGGGGCCCCACGCGCCACATCTTTGCAAGCACCTTTCGCCGGTTCCCTGTCACCGTAGGCAAAACAGCGACAGGAGGTTCACATGCATGTCGGTTGCCCCAGGGAGATCAAGGTCAAGGAATTCCGCGTCGGCCTGACGCCCGCCGCCGTGCAGGCGCTGGTCGCACGCGGGCACAAGGTGACGATGGAGGCGGGCGCAGGCCTCGGCGCGGGGTTCGAGGATGACGCCTACCGCGCGGCGGGGGCCCAGATCGGCGACGTTGACGCGGTCTTCGCCGCCGAGATGATCGTCAAGGTGAAGGAGCCGCAAGCCGAGGAGCGTCGCCGCCTCAGCAACGGGCAGGTTCTGTTCACCTATCTCCACCTCGCGCCCGACGAGGCGCAGACACATGACCTGATGAAATCCGGCGCGACCTGCATCGCCTACGAGACGGTGACGGACCGCACCGGCGGCCTGCCCCTGCTCGCCCCGATGTCCGAGGTCGCGGGCCGTCTCGCGCCGCAGGTCGGCGCGTGGTCGCTGCAAAAGGCCAATGGCGGGCGCGGCGTGCTGATGGGCGGCGTGCCCGGCGTCGGCCCGGCGGAAGTCGCGGTGATCGGCGGCGGCGTGGTGGGCACCCACGCGGCCCGGATAGCGGCCGGGATGGGCGCGCGGGTCACCGTGCTAGACCTGTCGCTGCCGCGGCTGCGCGCGCTCGACGACATGTTCTCCAGCCAGTTCCGCACCCGCTATGCAAGCCCGGCCGCGGTGGCGGAAGAGATCGCGCAGGCCGACATGGTGATCGGCGCGGTGCTGATCCCCGGTGCCGAGGCGCCCAAGCTCGTGTCGCGCGCGGACCTCGTCACGATGAAGCCCGGCGCGGTGCTGGTCGACGTCGCCATCGACCAGGGCGGCTGCTTCGAGACCTCGAAGCCGACGACGCATGACGACCCGATCTACGAGGTCGACGGGATCGTGCATTACTGCGTGGCCAACATGCCCGGCGCCGTCGCGCGCACCTCGACCATCGCGCTCGGCAACGCGACGATGCCCTTCGTGCTGGCGCTGGCGGACAAGGGCTGGCGGCAGGCCTGCACGGACGATCCGCATCTGGCCGAGGGGCTGAACGTGCATGCGGGCAAGATCACGAACGCGCCGGTGGCGCGCGCGCAGGGGCTCGACTTCACGGCGCCCGCCGACATCCTGTGATCGCCATTCCAAGGATCCAAAGGGCGCGGTCCGGTGCCGCGCCCCTTCGGATTGGCTCAAATACTCGAAATCAAGCGGCCGGGCCGTCGCGCTTGGCCAGTAGGTCGCGGATCTCCGCCAGCAGGTCCTCGGTCGTGGGGCCGGCGGGGCCGGGCGGGATCGAGTCCTCCTCCTGCGCGAACTGCTCCTTCACCCGGTTCACGCCCTTGACCAGCAGGAACACGACGAAGGCGATGATGAGGAAGTTGATGCAGGCGTTGATGAACGAGCCATAGGCGAAGACCGCGGCCCCCGCCTCCTGCGCGTCGACGAGGCTGTCATAGTCCGATCCGTCGAGCTCCACGAACAGGTTGGTGAAGTCGATCCCGCCGGTGAAGATGCCGACGAACGGGTTGATCAGGTCCTTGACCACCGATTGCACGATCGCGGTGAAGGCCGCGCCGATGATGATGCCGACGGCCATGTCCATGACATTGCCCTTGGCGATGAACTTCTTGAACTCGTCGAGCATCCCTGCCCCCTCTTGCTGGTGTCGCCGTCCGGTCCATCGACGCCGCGCCCCCTCGCCCCGGCGGGGGTGAACACATCGTTTCCCGATCGCCCCGTTGGCGTAGCGCGTCCCGCACCTAAGTGGCAAGGCGAACGGACGAAAGGACACGCCATGACCGCCCTGACCGACCACCCGATCACGAAGCTGCGCCCGCCGCAGCATCCCGACCGCATCCAGCTCTACTCCTTCCCGACGCCCAACGGCATCAAGGTGTCGGCGATGCTGGAGGAGAGCGGGTTGCCCTACGAGGCGCACAAGATCTCGATCATGGACGACGACCAAATGACGCCGGAATTCCTGGCGCTCAACCCCAACAACAAGATCCCCGCGATCATCGACCCCGACGGGCC
This sequence comes from Roseobacter sp. HKCCA0434, assembly GCF_032464675.1. Lineage (NCBI taxonomy): Bacteria > Pseudomonadati > Pseudomonadota > Alphaproteobacteria > Rhodobacterales > Roseobacteraceae > Roseobacter > Roseobacter sp. HKCCA0434. The sequence goes on along the minus strand of NZ_JAWDKL010000030.1, from coordinate 9,396 downwards.
GGGTGGCGCGCCGCTGCCGCTGTTCGAAAGCGGGGCCATCCTGGTCTATCTCGCGGAGAAGTCGGGGAAATTCCTGCCCGCCGACCCCGCCGCGCGCTACGAGACGCTGCAATGGCTGATGTTCCAGATGGGCGGGCTGGGGCCGATGATGGGGCAGTTCGGGCATTTCTACAAGATGGCCGCGGACAAGACCTCGGACGATTACGCGAAGGACCGCTACACGAACGAGGCGAAGCGGCTGCTCGGCGTGCTCGACGCGCATCTCGGCGGGCGCGACTACGTGGCGGCGGGCGAGTACACCATCGCCGACATGGCGATCTGGCCCTGGATCAAGGTGATCGGCTTCTACGGCGGCGAGGAGGTGCTGGGCCTCGACGGGTTCGCGAACGTGACGCGCTATCTCGACATGCAATCCTCCCGACCGGCGAGCCGGAAGGCCGTGAATATTCCGGCGCGCGACGGCTGACCGGCAGAGGGTCGCGCAACGTGGCGCACCCTTGGCGCCGCGTCGATCGATCGACGCGGACCGAACGCCGCGCAACGATGCCGACGACCGGGCCGGATGCCGCCGACCATTCCGCTGCGCCTGCACCGAGCGGTGCGACCGACGCCAGCGCTGGACGACGCGATCGCGCCAGTCGTCCGGCCCCTCCGGCCAATTGAGGCCGTCCGCCTCGCCTGCCGAATGCGCGACGGGTCACCGCAGGGCAGCCGCCCTACCAGACCCGATGTTAGCGGACATCGCGGGGCTGCGACCGCACAACCCTAGACGCGGTTTCGCGCTGCCGCGCGAGGATATTTGCCGCGAAGAAGAAGGCAGGCGGGCTCCCCGGCACCGGTTCGGGCGGGGAGCCTTCTCCTTCGGCGGTCATCGCCGTCCCCGGCTGTACCCCACTCCCCATATGGCACGCAGAGGTTAAGGATGTGTTTCGCAGCTTCTTCTTCGTGCAAATATCCCATATCCTCAGGGGGTCCGGGGGACTGGTCCCCCGGTATCTACCCTCGGCCCGCGCGCATGGCCGCCGAGATCTTTTCCGCCATCATGATGGTCGGCGCGTTGGTGTTGCCGCCGATCAGCGTCGGCATCAGCGACGCGTCCACGACGCGAAGCCCCTCGACGCCGTTGACGCGGCCCTCGGGATCGCAGGGCGCACCTGCATCGGTGCCCATCCGTGCGGTGCCGACCGGGTGGTAGATCGTGTCGGCGCGCGCTCGGATGTGGTGCATGAGATCTTCGTCCGCCACGCCGTCCGTATAGATTTCCCTGGTGCGCCACTTGCGCATCGCGGGCGTGTCCATGATGCGCCGCATCAGCTTCGCCCCCTTCAGGAGCCCCTCGCCGTCGGCCGGATGCGCGAGATAGGCCGGGTCGATCAGGGGCGCGTCCTTCATCCGGGCCGACCGCAGGCGCACCGTCCCGCGCGAGGCGGGGCGCAGCACGCAGACATGGCAGGAGAAGCCGTAGCCCAGATGCAGCTTGCGCGCGTGCTCGTCGACGATGGCGGGCACGAAATGCAGCTGGATGTCGGGGCGATCTAGGCCCGGATCGGTCTTGAGGAAGGCCCCCGCCTCTGCGCCGGGACTGGCGACCAGGCCGGTGCCGTCGCGCCGCCAGCGGGCGATCTCGCGGATCAGGTGACGGGTGCCCGCGAGGCCGAGGCCGAGGCCGGTGGTGTCCTCGGTCTTGTAGGCGAGGATGAAGTCGAGATGGTCCTGCAGGTTCTCGCCGATCTCGGTCGCGTCGTGGATCACCTCGATGCCGTGCTGGCGCAGGTAGTCCGCGGGACCTACGCCCGAGACCTGCAGCAATTGCGGCGTGCCGAAGGCGCCCGCGCTGAGGATGACCTCGCGCCTTGCGGTGACGGTTCTCTGTCCGGCTTTCGAGTAGGTGACGCCGGTGGCGCGGCGGCCGTCGAAGTCGATGCGCTCGACCCGCGCGCGGGTGATGACGTGCAGGTTCGGACGGTCGAGATGGTCGAAGAGATAGGCGGAGGCTGCCGAGCACCGCTCGCCCGCGCGGGGGCCGCTGCCGTATTGCGTGACCTGGTAGAGGCCGACGCCCTCCTGCTCCGCGCCGTTGAAATCGTCGGTGCGGGGCAGTTGCAGCTCCTCCGCCGCGTCGAGGAAGGCTTGGCTGATGGCCCGTGGGCTGCGTTGGTCGCAGACCTTGAGCGGCCCGTCGGCGGCGTGCAGTTCGGAGGCGCCGCGGGCGTTGCCTTCGGATTTCAGGAACCAGGGCAGCACGTCGGACCAGCCCCAGCCGGTCGCACCCGCCGCGGCCCAGTCGTCGTAGTCCGACGGGTGCCCGCGCACGTAAAGCATTGCGTTGATTGCCGAACTTCCGCCCAGTGCGCGCCCGCGCGGCTGATGCCCGCGCCGTCCGTTCAGGCCGGGTTGGGGTGTTGTGCGGTAGGCGTAGTTGTTGATGCGGCCGCGGCCGTGGACCATGCCGATGATGCCGAGGGGGGCGCGGATCAAGAGGTCGCGGCCCTTGCCGCCCGCCTCGATCAGGCAGACGGTGGTGTTCGGATCCTCGCTGAGCCGTCCGGCCATGACGGAGCCGGCGGAGCCTCCGCCGACGATCACGTAGTCGAATTCCATGTCTGCCTCCCGGTCGGTCTTTTTGCCGGGAAGCGTTGCAGGAAAGGGTTAACCGGGCAAGCGACCGGTCAGGACGTATCGCAACGTCGCGACGACCTGAGCCGGTGTCTCGCAGACCGCATCGGCGGCGGCGTCCACTTCCTTGAGCGCGTGGGCATGGTCGGATTGGTGCAGGATTATCAGGGACTTGCCCAAGGCCGCGGCGTAGCCCGCGTCGAAGGCGGCGTTCCACTGGCGGTATTTCTCGCCGAAGCGGACGACGACCACGTCCGCGTCCTCGATCGCTTTACGGGTGCGTATGGCGTTAAGGTTTGCGCCCTTTCGGTCGTGCCAGAACTTGTCGGATTCAGCGCCGAGAATGGCGACGCCGCAGTCGTCGGAGGCGGCGTGATCGGTCACCGGCGCGGTGAAGGTGACGTCGAGATCGGCGGCCTGGGAGGCGATTTCGTCGCGCCAGTCGGTATGGATCTCGCCGGAGAGGTAAACGGTCAGGTGCATTTGGTTAATGTCTCCGAATGGGGGCTGCGTTGCGTATGGCAGGCGTATGGCTTGCGTATGGCGACTGAATGGCTCGGGTATTCGCGTTAGGGAAGGTTTACGGGGGCGGGATGCGCCCTCACCCCGGCCCTCTCCCGCCTGCGGGACAGGGGGCGACAGGTCACGGGCGGCGGTGCGGGACGGCGACGTGATCCGCGCTGGGTCTGGAGGCAGGGGTCACTTGAGCTGGCTGTCCTTCGAGCCACGGCGATTGATCCCCGCGCGCCCCTTGTAGCGGGCGTCACGCTCCCTCTGGCAGTCCATGCAGAGCTTCACGCCGGGGATCGCCGCGCGGCGGGCCTCGGGGATCGGCTCCTCGCATTCCGCGCAATGGGTGAGGCTGGCTCCGACGGGGCGTCGCCGCGCCTTCATCCGTTCGAGCTCCTCGGCGATCGAGGCGTCGATCTGTTCTGTTACGGCTCCGTCACGCGTCCATCCGCCGGCCATCTGGTCCTCGCTTTCGTGTGGAGGTTGATATGAGGCGGGGGATGGGGGTGTCAAAATTGGAAGCGGTAGTATTGGGTTTTGGAGACGTCGGCTGCAATGCAATGTCCGCATTGCGGCCTCATACGCCATCAGTTTACAACCCGTCGTGCGAGCGACATGATATTTCGGAAGGTCCAGTTTAACGCAGATCTTGGTAGGTTCAAGCGCAACAGAAGCGATTTCGGACATCTAGGTTGGAGACACGGTAATGATGTTTGCCACTGCACGCTCATCGCGATAGCTCTTTGCCTAGCTCGTAACGGCATAATTTGAAGAAGTAGGTATGAAGTTACCCATGAAGTTTAAAGGAAAGCCATTTTCCTGCTTAGCAACGTCGTTAGCGTTCTCGTACGATAAGGGTATCGACGCATCTCGGGGTGATTATTTTCCAAACCAAAACGTTTTATTCAGTGATGCCAGCGAGCTTTAGAAAACTTTTTCTTGTCGGTCTATTAGCGATTTCTGGCGTTATAGCGTTTCAAGTTGTCGCGATATTTGATGCTGAGCGCCGAGCCGAGATAATTCATAGAGACCAAGAGGAGCTCTTCGAAATATGTAGGCCGCTTCACGATTATGATAATTCGAGCTTTTTGACCGCCGACACCTCGGTCAGGGGAATCACGTATCATAATTGGAATGTTGAGGATGTAGTTTCAGAATTTGAAGTTCTGTGGGGATTTAGGCCAATATATTCTCAGTTACTTTGTTTGAAAGGCTGGGGCTGCCTCACTTCGGTGAGTGTTCAAGGCATATGTAAGGAGATCGTTGATTGAGAGATAGAAAGAAAGAGCTGCCGGGATCCGTCGCCGCACTGATCGTATTCTGGCCGGCCGTTCTGGGTGTCATCGTTTTCGCGCTTCTTCTGCTCGCACGTCTTGGAGGCTGCGTCGTATCGGCACGTGGGCCTGAAGAATGCAGGCAGTTCGGAGTTGATATCGGAGGGCTTCTCTATCTCGTCTCCAATCCAGGCTATTTCGTTCTGTACACGTTTCTCTGGATTCCGATTGGCCTGATCCTCGTCGGTATCATACGATCGCTGCAAAAGTAGGTGGGCCGAACACTTCGATCTTGGCTTTCAACCCGCTCCACAGAACTTCGGGGTAAGTGCGATCGCGGCTCGTAGCAGGAGCGGGCTGCGGGGGGCCGAGCTTTAAGCCGCGCATCGGCGGGCCGCGGTGCGGCGATCCGACGGTGGTTCGTGACACTTCATGGCAGCCAAGTCCGTGTGACCTCGCGGCGTCGCGCCTCCATCGGCCAAATCGCCGTGCCGGGGGGCGGCCCGGCGATGCGCGGCGCCTTCGGCTTGATTCCGCGCTGGGAAGCCGGTCGTGAGCGGCCCCGGCTCGGGGGCCGGGGCTTGGCTTTTCTACCCCGGCGTGAACCCACCGCCGGAGGGGGTGTCGAGCCAGTAGGTGTCGCCCGGTTTCATCTCCGTCCGGTCGGCGGAGCGCAGCTCGTCCTCGGATCCGTCGGCGCGGGTAATGCGGACGCGGCCCAGCGCGCCGGGGCTGCCGCGTTCCAATCCCGGCGGGGGCGTGACGCGGTGGCCGGAGAGGATGGCGAGGGTCATATCCTCCAGGAAGCGGATGCGCCGCCGCGTGCCGTCGCCCCCCGCGAACTGCCCCGCACCGCCAGAGCCGTCGCGCAAGGAGAATTCGTCGAGCACGACCGGGAAGCGCCATTCGAGCACCTCCGGGTCGGTCAGGCGCGAATTGGTCATGTGTGTGTGCACCCCGCCGGTGCCGGGATGGCCGGTGCCGTCGGTGAGTCGCCCCGCACCCGAGCCGCCGCAGATCGTCTCGTAATACTGGTAGGTCGCGTTGCCCCAGGTGGTGTTGTTCATGGTGGATTGCGCCGCCGCCTGCACGCCCAGCGCAAGCAGCAGGGCGGAGGTGACGGCCTGGCTCGTTTCCACGTTCCCGGCGATCACCGCGGCCGGGTATTCGGGCGAGAGCATGGTGCCCTTGGGCAGCACGACCTTCAGCGGCTTCATCACCCCTTCGTTCATCGGTATGTCGTCGTCGACCAGCAGGCGGAAGACGTAGAGCACGGCGGCCATCGTCACCGGCTCGGGCGCGTTGTAGTTGGTGGCGAGCTGCGCGGTGGTGCCGGTGAAATCGACCGTGGCGGTGCGCGCGTCGCGATCCACGGTGATCTTCACCCGGATCTCGCGCGGATTGCCGTCGAAATCGGGATCCATCGGGTAGGTGTATTCGGCGTCGTGCAGCGTCTCGATCGCGCGGCGCACGCATTCCTCGGCATTGGCCTGCACGTGGGTCATGTAGGCCTGCACCACGTCGAGGCCGAAGAGCGTGACCATGCGGTGCAGTTCCTGCGCGCCCTTCTCGCAGCTCGCCACCTGCGCCTTGAGGTCGGCGATGTTGGTATCGACGGCGCGGACGGGGTGCTGCGCGGAGAGGAGGAGCTCGCGGGTCTCCGCCTCCCGGAATTCACCCCCATCGACCAGCTTCCAGTTGTCGATCAGCGCGCCTTCGTCGTGGATGGTGCGGCTGTCGGGCGGCATGGAGCCGGGGGTGAGGCCGCCCACATCGGTGTGGTGCCCGCGGGCGGAGGTGAAGAAGAGGAGCTCGCCGTCGTCGGAGAACACCGGCTGCACCACAGTGATGTCGGGGAGGTGGGTGCCGCCGTTATAGGGGGCGTTGAGGACGTAGACGTCGCCCGGCCCCATGTCGGGGTTCTGGGCGATGATGGCCTTCACGCTCGCGCCCATCGAGCCGAGGTGGACGGGCATGTGCGGCGCGTTGGCGATCAGGTCCCCGGCCGCGTCGAACACGGCGCAGGAGAAGTCGAGGCGCTCTTTGATGGTGACGGAGGCGGCGGTGTTCTCCAGCACGGCGCCCATCTGCTCGGCAATGGACATGTAGAGGTTGTTGAAGACCTCCAGCATCACCGGATCGGCTTCTGTCCCGATGGCGTGGGCGTCGGCGCGCGCCTCGATGCGGTGGAGGGTGACATGGTCGTGCGCGGTGATGCGGGCCTGCCAGCCGGGCTCGATGACGATGCTCGTATGCGGCTCCACCAGCACGGCGGGGCCGGTCAGGGTGTCGCCGGGGCGCAGGACCTCGCGCCGGACGAAGCGGGCGTCGTGCCAGCCGCCCGCGTAGATCGGAGCTTCGAGCGCGGTGTCGTAGAGCTCGGCGCGCTTCTCGGTCGGGTGGGTAGGTTCGGAGAGGTCGGCGGCCTCGCCCACCGCCTCGACCGCGACGCTCTCGATCACCAGGGGCGCGTCGCCGGGGGCGAAGCCGAAGCGCTGGCGGTGCGCCTCGGCGAAGCTCGCATGCAATTCGTCGAGCGGGGCGAAGGGGATGGGCAGCGCGGTGTCGGTGCCCTTGACCTTCAGATTGAGCACCTTGTCGAAGCGGATGGCGTTTTCCGCAACGCCCTGGGCGGCGACCTCGTCGGCGGTCCTGGCCATCAGGCTCTCGACGATATTCGCGGCCTCCAGCCGGTTGTGGTCGTCGAGCGGGGCTTCCACCGCCTGCTGGCGGGCGGCGCGGATGTCGGCGAGGCCCATGCCGTAGGCTGACAGCAGCGAGGCGAAGGGGTGGACCAGGCAGGTCTTCATCCCCAGCGTGTCGGCGATGGCGCAGGCGTGTTGCGCCCCGGCGCCGCCGAACACGGTCAGGCAGTATTTCGAGACCTCGTAGCCGCGCTGCACGGAGATCTTCTTGATGGCGTTGGCCATGTTCTCGACCGCGATGCGCAGGAAGCCGTCGGCGAGTTCCTCGGGCGTCTTGCCGGTCTCCGCCGCCAGCGCGTCGAAGGCCGCCTTCGTCGCGTCCGCATCGAGCGGGCGGTCGGCGTCGGGGCCGAAGATGGCGGGGAAGAATTCGGGCCGCAGCTTGCCGGTCATCACGTTGGCGTCCGTGACGGCGAGCGGGCCGCCGCGGCCGTAGCAGGCGGGGCCGGGATCGGCGCCGGCACTTTCGGGCCCGACGCGCATGCGCTGGCCGTCGAAGGTCAGCAGGCTGCCGCCGCCCGCCGCGACGGTGTGGATGTTCATCATCGGCGCCGTGATGCGCACGCCCGCGACCTCGGTATTGAGCACGCGTTCGTACTCGCCCGCGAAGTGGCAGACATCGGTGGAGGTGCCGCCCATGTCGAAGCCGATGATCCGGTCGAAGCCCGCGATCTGGCTGGTACGCACCGCGCCCACCACGCCGCCCGCGGGGCCGGAGAGGATCGCGTCCTTGCCCTGGAAGAGCCGCGCATCGGTCAGCCCGCCCGAGGATTGCATGAACATCAGCTTGCCCGCCGGGTCGCCGTCGAAGGCGTCCGCCACCCGGTCCACGTAGCGGCGCAGGATCGGCGAGAGGTAGGCATCGACCACGGTGGTGTCGCCGCGGCTGACCATCTTCATCAGCGGGGAGACCTCGTGGCTGACGCTGACCTGCCCGAAGCCAAGATCGCGGGCGATGCGGGCGGCGGCGGCCTCGTGCCCCGTATGGCGGTAGCCGTGGACGAAGACGATGGCGAGCGCGTCGAAGCCGTCCGCGCGCAGGGCTTCGAGATCGGTGCGCAGGCGCGCCTCGTCGAGCGGCGTCTCGACCGTGCCGTCGGCGCGCACGCGCTCCTCCGCCTCGATCACGCGGTCGTAGAGCATCTCGGGCAGGACGATGTGCCGGTCGAAAAGCCGCGGCCGGTGCTGGTAGGCGAGGCGCAGCTGGTCGGCGAGGCCGCGGGTGATGACGAGGGCCGTGCGGTCGCCCTTGCGCTCCAGCAGGGCGTTGGTCGCGACGGTGGTGCCCATCTTGACGGAGGCCACGCGGGCGAGCGGGATGGCGCCGTCCACATCGAGGAAACGGCGGATGCCTTCGAGGGCGGCATCCTCGTATTGTTCGGGGTTTTCGGACAGGAGCTTGGCGGTGTGCAGCGCGCCCTCGGGGTCGCGCGCAACGATGTCGGTGAAGGTGCCGCCACGGTCGATCCAGAAATCCCAGGCACCGCTCATGTCTTCCTCCGGCTCGAATTGCGCCCTAGTCTTGGACCGGCGGGAACGGAAGGTAAAGCCGATGCGGGTGGAGATCGACGCGGCGCGCGAGGCGGACCTGCCCGCGATCGGGGCCTTGTGGAACCGGATCATCGAGGAGACGACGATCACCTTCACCAGCGCGCGCAAGACCGAGGCGGGGCTGCGGGACTGGCTGGGCGCGCAAGGGGACGCAGGGTGGCCGGTGCTGGTGGCGCGGGGACCGGGGGTGCTCGGCTTCGCCAGCTACGGCGCGTTCCGGGGCGGGCCGGGCTATGCGCATGTGGCTGAGCATACCGTCTATGTCGGAGAGGCCGCGCGCGGGCGTGGCGTGGGGGCGGCGCTGATGGATGCGCTGGCGGCGGAGGCCGCCTCGCGGGGGATCGCGGCGCTGGTGGCCGGGATCAGTGCGGAGAATGCCGGGGGGCTGGCGTTCCATGCCGCGCGCGGGTTCGCCGAGGTCGGCCGCGTGCCCGGCGCGGGGCGCAAGTTCGGGCGCGAGATCGACCTGGTGCTGATGCATCGGCGGATCGACGCGGGATAACGCTTTCTTTACGGCTTCGGGGCGAAGGTGACGCGGAACGGTGTTTTCGCGAGGTGTGTCTTGGGTTGGTCCGCGGGTCTGATGCTGGGGGTGGCGGTGATCGCCTGTCTTGGCGCGCTCGGGTTCGGCCTGCGTCCTGCGGCCGGGGCGTCGGAACGGCTGCGCGCGCTCGATGCGCTGACCTGCGAGGCGGGCGATACGCGCTGCGCCGCGCGGGCGGGGCTGCGGCTGGACCCTG
>NZ_JAWDKL010000003.1:0-148331 GCF_032464675.1 Roseobacter sp. HKCCA0434 | reverse complement strand
GCATCGGCGAAGGCGGGGCCGCGTCGGGCGGGCAGGGGGGCGTCGGCGTGCAGGGTCTCGACCGGGAAGGCGCGGCCCTCGGAGGTCAGCACCGGCGCGTCGCCCATGAGGGCCGCGACGGGGGCGGCGTCGAGCGTGGCGGACATGACGAGGATGTGCAGGTCGTCGCGCAGCGCCCCGGCCACCTCCAGCGCCAGCGCGAGGCCGAGATCGGCGTGCAGCGAGCGTTCGTGGAACTCGTCGAAGATGAGGCAGGAGATGCCCGGAAGCTCGGGGTCCGATTGCAGCATGCGGGTCAGGATGCCCTCGGTCACGACCTCGATGCGGGTGCCGGGCACGCTGTCGCCCTTCATGCGGTAGCCGACCGAGGCGCCGGGGTGTTCGCCCATCAGCTCCGCGATGCGGTGGGCGGCGGTGCGCGCGGCGATGCGGCGCGGCTCCAGCATCACGATGCGGCCGGGCAGAGCGTCGATGAGGGCGATGGGGGCGGTGGTGGTCTTGCCCGCGCCGGGCGGGGCTTGCAGCACGGCGCGGCGGTGCGTGGTCAGCGCCGCGACGAGATCGGGCAGGATCGGGGTGATGGGCAGGTCCATGCCGTCAGGGATGCCGGGTGGACGGGGAAATGTCGAGATGGCGGGCGGACGCGCGAGGCGCCGGATCGGGGCGGGCTCTTGTTCGGGCGGTTTTGCATATTATTTAAGCAGCATCGGGTGGCGGGCCGATCATGGGCGCTGCCGGGATCAAGGTCATATGTGATGTGCCTCATACGAGGGCATCGCGGACGTGGCGCTTATAGATAGGAGACTGCGATGAACTTCGAGAAGTTCACGGAACGGTCGCGCGGCTTCGTGCAGGCGGCCCAGACCATCGCTCTGCGCGAGGAACACCAGCGGTTCCTGCCCGAGCATCTGCTCAAGGCCCTGCTCGACGACGATCAGGGGCTGGCGGCGAACCTCATCACCCGCGCGGGCGGCGACGCGAAGGCCGTGCGCGGGGCCGTCGAGACCGAGCTTGGCAAGATCGCCAAGGTGTCGGGCGACGGATCGAACCTCTACATGGACGGCCAGACCGCGAAGGTGCTGGCGGAGGCGGAGAAGATCGCCGCGAAGGCCGGCGACAGCTTCGTGCCCGTCGAGCGCCTGCTGACCGCGCTCGCCGTCGTGAAGTCGAAGGCGAACGATGCGCTGAAGGCCGGGGGCGTGACCGCGCAGGGCCTCAACGAGGCGATCAACGACATCCGCAAGGGCCGCACCGCCGACAGCGCGAGCGCGGAGGACGGCTATGACGCGCTGAAGAAATACGCGCGCGACCTGACCGCCGCGGCGCGCGAGGGCAAGATCGACCCGATCATCGGGCGCGACGAGGAGATCCGCCGCACGATCCAGGTGCTCAGCCGCCGGACCAAGAACAACCCCGTCCTGATCGGGGAGCCGGGTGTCGGCAAGACGGCGATCGCCGAGGGCCTCGCCCTGCGCATCGTCAATGGCGACGTGCCCGACAGCCTGGAGGACAAGACGCTCATGGCGCTCGACATGGGCGCGCTGATCGCCGGTGCGAAATATCGCGGCGAGTTCGAGGAGCGGCTGAAATCAGTGCTGACCGAGGTGACGGAGGCCGCGGGCGGCATCGTCCTGTTCATCGACGAGATGCACACGCTGGTCGGCGGCGGCAAGGCGGATGGCGCGATGGACGCGGCCAACCTGCTGAAACCCGCGCTGGCGCGCGGCGAGCTGCACTGCGTCGGCGCGACCACGCTCGACGAATATCGCAAGCATGTGGAGAAGGACGCCGCACTCGCCCGTCGTTTCCAGCCGGTCATGGTGACGGAGCCGACGGTCGCGGACACGATCTCGATCCTGCGCGGCATCAAGGAGAAGTACGAGGTCCACCACGGCATCCGCATCACGGACCGCGCGCTGGTCGCCGCGGCGACGCTGTCGAACCGCTACATCACCGACCGCTTCCTGCCCGACAAGGCCATCGACCTGATGGACGAGGCGGCCTCGCGCCTGCGGATGGAGGCGGATTCGAAGCCCGAGGAGCTCGACGCGCTCGACCGTGACATCATGCAAAAGCAGATCGAGGCCGAGGCGCTGAAGAAGGAGGACGACGCGGCCTCGCAGGACCGGCTGGCGACGCTGGAGAAGGACCTCGCCGAATTGCAGGACCGCTCGGCCGAGCTGACCGCCCGCTGGCAGGCGGAGCGCGACCGGCTGCAGGGCAGCCGCGAGCTGAAGGAACAGCTCGACCGCGCGCGCATCGAGCTCGACACCGCCAAGCGGCGCGGCGACCTCGCCAAGGCCGGGGAGCTGAGCTACGGCGTGATCCCGGATCTGGAGAAGCGGCTGGCCGCCGCCGAGGACAGCGAGGCGGGCGACGTCATGGTCGAGGAGGCCGTGACCGACGCCCATGTCGCGGGCGTGGTCGAACGCTGGACCGGCATCCCGGTCGACAAGATGCTGGAAGGCGAGCGCGAGAAGCTCTTGAAGATGGAGGACGCCATCGGCGCCCGCGTCATCGGACAGCGCGACGCGGTCGCCGCCGTGTCGAACGCGGTGCGCCGGGCGCGCGCCGGGCTGAACGACCCGAACCGGCCGCTCGGCTCCTTCCTGTTCCTCGGGCCCACCGGGGTGGGCAAGACCGAGCTGACCAAGGCCTTGGCCGAGTACCTGTTCGACGACGACGCCGCGATGGTGCGCATCGACATGAGCGAGTTCATGGAGAAGCATGCCGTCAGCCGCCTGATCGGCGCGCCTCCGGGCTATGTCGGCTATGACGAGGGCGGGGTGCTGACCGAAGCCGTGCGCCGCCGTCCCTACCAGGTGATCCTGTTCGACGAGGTCGAGAAGGCGCACCCGGACGTGTTCAACGTGCTGCTCCAGGTGCTCGACGACGGGCGGCTGACGGACGGGCAGGGCCGGGTCGTGGACTTCAAGAACACGCTGATCGTGCTGACCTCCAACCTCGGCAGCCAGGCGCTGTCCGAAGCGGGGGGCGATGCGGACGAGGTGAAGGCGCGGGTGATGGACGCGGTGCGGGCGCATTTCCGCCCCGAGTTCCTGAACCGGCTGGACGAGATCGTGCAGTTCGATCGCCTGACCCGCGACGAGATGGACGGGATCGTGGCGATCCAGCTCCGGATCCTCGAGGCGCGGCTGGCGGCGCGCAAGATCGCGCTCGACGTCGATGCGGGCGCGATGACCTGGCTGGCCGATCGCGGCTACGACCCGGTCTACGGGGCGCGGCCGCTCAAGCGGGTGATCCAGAAGCACCTGCAGGATCCGCTGGCCGAGCTGCTGTTGTCGGGCGAGGTGCGGGACGGCGACACGATTCCCGTGACCGCCGATTCCGACGGCCTGGTGCTGGGAGACCGGCAACCGGGGCTGCGTGCGGTCGGCACCGTGCACTGACTCGGGGTCGCGGGGGCGTTTGGCCCCCGCGATTCCACCCGCGAGTCGCTCTGCGAAGGGGCCGCGCCCCGGTTCGAGGCCCGATCGCGGCGCGTTCCGAGGAAAGAAACCATGCGAAATCAGCTGCTTGCAAGTTTTCTGCCGTCGAGCGTCATTTTCGTGTAAAAAAGCGCTTGCGGGTTCCGGGTGATCCCCATAGAACCCCTTTCACCGGCGGCGGGGACGACACAGTCCACACCGACGGGGACACAGAGACAGGAACACAGGCCGAGGCGCTGGAAACAGCGGCAAGGTTTCTTGTCTCTCCGCTCTTTGAAATCGCTATCTTGATGAAGGGATATGCGGGTGGTTTGGTCGGTTATCGACTGGATTGTCTGTATATCGGCCAACTAGGGTTTCGGCCCGATGATGTTGGTGTCAGCTTCACTGTTTGGCGGCCGTTAAGGTCGATCCAAACGGTATAGTAATTCCGATGGTCCTTCGGGGCTGTCGAAATTGATGTGCAGAGGATTCTGTCAAGGACGAGCGCCTTTCGAGGTTGTTCGTTTCAACTTGAGAGTTTGATCCTGGCTCAGAACGAACGCTGGCGGCAGGCCTAACACATGCAAGTCGAGCGAGACCTTCGGGTCTAGCGGCGGACGGGTTAGTAACGCGTGGGAACGTGCCTCTCTCTACGGAATAGTCCCGGGAAACTGGGTTTAATACCGTATACGCCCTTCGGGGGAAAGATTTATCGGAGAGAGATCGGCCCGCGTTAGATTAGATAGTTGGTGGGGTAACGGCCTACCAAGTCGACGATCTATAGCTGGTTTGAGAGGATGATCAGCAACACTGGGACTGAGACACGGCCCAGACTCCTACGGGAGGCAGCAGTGGGGAATCTTAGACAATGGGCGCAAGCCTGATCTAGCCATGCCGCGTGAGTGAAGAAGGCCTTAGGGTCGTAAAGCTCTTTCGCCTGTGAAGATAATGACGGTAGCAGGTAAAGAAACCCCGGCTAACTCCGTGCCAGCAGCCGCGGTAATACGGAGGGGGTTAGCGTTGTTCGGAATTACTGGGCGTAAAGCGTACGTAGGCGGATCGTAAAGTTGGGGGTGAAATCCCGGGGCTCAACCCCGGAACTGCCTCCAAAACTGCCGATCTAGAGGTCGAGAGAGGTGAGTGGAATTCCGAGTGTAGAGGTGAAATTCGTAGATATTCGGAGGAACACCAGTGGCGAAGGCGGCTCACTGGCTCGATACTGACGCTGAGGTACGAAAGTGTGGGGAGCAAACAGGATTAGATACCCTGGTAGTCCACACCGTAAACGATGAATGCCAGTCGTCGGGCAGCTTGCTGTTCGGTGACGCAGTTAACGCATTAAGCATTCCGCCTGGGGAGTACGGTCGCAAGATTAAAACTCAAAGGAATTGACGGGGGCCCGCACAAGCGGTGGAGCATGTGGTTTAATTCGAAGCAACGCGCAGAACCTTACCATCCCTTGACATCCTGATCGCGGAACCGGAGACGGTTCTTTCAGTTCGGCTGGATCAGTGACAGGTGCTGCATGGCTGTCGTCAGCTCGTGTCGTGAGATGTTGGGTTAAGTCCCGCAACGAGCGCAACCCTCGCCGTTAGTTGCCAGCATTCAGTTGGGCACTCTAGCGGAACCGCCGGTGATAAGCCGGAGGAAGGTGGGGATGACGTCAAGTCCTCATGGCCCTTACGGGATGGGCTACACACGTGCTACAATGGCAGTGACAATGGGTTAATCCCCAAAAGCTGTCTCAGTTCGGATTGGGGTCTGCAACTCGACCCCATGAAGTTGGAATCGCTAGTAATCGCGTAACAGCATGACGCGGTGAATACGTTCCCGGGCCTTGTACACACCGCCCGTCACACCATGGGAGTTGGGTTTACCCGAAGGTGGTGCGCCAACCTGTTCGCAGGAGGCAGCCAACCACGGTAAGCTCAGCGACTGGGGTGAAGTCGTAACAAGGTAGCCCTAGGGGAACCTGGGGCTGGATCACCTCCTTTCTAAGGATGATCCCGCCAGATCGGATGTTCGCATCCGGCCTATGGGATCACTTAGCAGCGCCTCTTCCTCACGGGAGATGCACACGCAAGTGGCATAGAGCGCATATGCGGCCAGGCCGCCCTCATATCCCTTCATATCTGGAACACGGAGCTGCCGCTTCGTTTGGTGGTGACACCGGATTGCGCGTTCTCGCGGTTCATGGCTGAACCGCTGTCACGCGCTCCGCGCTTTTGCGCTGCAAAAGCGCTCTGGGTCGGTAGCTCAGGTGGTTAGAGCGCACGCCTGATAAGCGTGAGGTCGGAGGTTCAAGTCCTCCTCGACCCACCAATCATTTTTTGGCGTCGCCTCAGGTGCCACGGATGTTCTGTCCTGCGGATCGCGGGCCTTTCCCTCTCGGGATCATTTGCCTTCGGCAAATAACCCTGTCGGGAGGCCCCAAACTTGCGGGGCAAGTTTGGGGCCTTAGCTCAGCTGGGAGAGCGCCTGATTTGCATTCAGGAGGTCAGGAGTTCGATCCTCCTAGGCTCCACCAACCACTTCTTTGCGCAGCAAAGAATGTGGGCCCGGCAGCGGTTTGCGCAGCAAGCCGCGAGAGGGGGATCGCATTCATGGAATCCCGACGAAGGGCGCGTGCACCGCTAGCTTACTTTGCAGCAGAACAAACCTTAGACGGGAGACAGGTTCGCCATCCCAAGGGTCGTGGGAAAAGGATGTAGCTGCATCGAGTGCACACTTTATGTTCCAGAAACCTGATCTTCGAGCGCAGTTCGCTGCGCTGGAACGTCCGGTTGGCCTTCGGGCCGATCGAGATGGCATTCACATCGTATAGAGAGCAAAATACACGAGACGTAACGGTCTTCGGTATTGCCTGGTCCTTCGGGGCCAGGGAGCGACATCGCCCCGCGAGGGGCATGGGTCCGGATCTGCCTGCTCAGGCATCCGCGGCGCAGTCGCCGGTCCACCGCCAGTGCGTGCGGGCGGGCCGATCCAGGATACGTTACAGTCTTTCCAAGTCAAAAACACTGACCTGGATGATATGTCTGATCGCGAGATCGTTCGTATCATCCTTGGGAAGGTCTTGCGGGTCGATCGAGTTCTGGCCCGCAGGATTGAATATGTGACTTCTGATCTGGAAGATGTATGGCGCGCCGAGCAGTCGATCGACGTCCGGCCCTTAGGGGTTCGGGGGGAGAGAGGCGGCGGAGCGGTCTTTCTTCTTCCGGATTGGATCAAGCGCGAGAAGGGCGTTTGGTGGATGCCTTGGCAGTAAGAGGCGATGAAGGACGTGATACCCTGCGATAAGCTTGGGGGAGCCGGGAATAGGCTTTGATCCCAAGATCTCCGAATGGGGCAACCCACCTGACAGTTTGCTGTTGTTACCCTCGGGTACTCATCAGCGTGCTGAAACAGGTACTTAATTCCTGAATATATAGGGTTTTAAGAGCGAACCCGGGGAACTGAAACATCTAAGTACCCGGAGGAAAGGACATCAATTGAGACTCCGTTAGTAGCGGCGAGCGAACGCGGACCAGCCGAGCAGTGAGAGTGAGTGGAACCAGTTGGAAAGCTGGGCAATATGGGTGACAGCCCCGTACACGAAGCTCGATCTGACGTATTAAGTAGGGCGGGACACGTGAAATCCTGTCCGAAGATCGGGGGACCACCCTCGAAGGCTAAGTACTCCTTACTGACCGATAGCGAACCAGTACCGTGAGGGAAAGGTGAAAAGCACCCCGACGAGGGGAGTGAAACAGTACCTGAAACCGAACGCCTACAAACAGTCGGAGCACGCAAGTGTGACGGCGTACCTTTTGTATAATGGGTCAACGACTTGGTCTATCTAGCAAGCTTAAGCCGTTAGGTGTAGGCGCAGCGAAAGCGAGTCTTAATAGGGCGAATGAGTTAGATGGATCAGACCCGAAACCGAGTGATCTAGGCATGTCCAGGATGAAGGTGAGGTAACACTCACTGGAGGTCCGAACCCACACCTGTTGAAAAAGGTCGGGATGAGGTGTGCCTAGGGGTGAAAGGCCAATCAAACTCGGAGATAGCTGGTTCTCCGCGAAATCTATTTAGGTAGAGCGTCATCCGAATACCCCCGGGGGTAGAGCACTGGATGGGTAATGGGGCCCCACAGGCTTACTGATCCTAACCAAACTCCGAATACCGGGGAGTACTAGATGGCAGACACACTGCGGATGCTAAGGTCCGTAGTGGAAAGGGAAACAGCCCTGACCAACAGCTAAGGCCCCTAATTCATGGCTAAGTGGGAAAGCATGTGAGACGACCAAAACAACCAGGAAGTTGGCTTAGAAGCAGCCATCTTTTAAAGAAAGCGTAACAGCTCACTGGTCTAGACAAGTTGTCTTGCGGCGAAGATGTACCGGGGCTCAAGCCATGAGCCGAAGCTTTGGACGCACTATGTGCGTGGTAGCGGAGCGTTCCGTGACAAAGACCTGCCGACTCTTGTTCGTCTTGCGACGGGCATTGGTCGGAAGGTCGAGCTGTGAAGCCGTACCTGTGAGGGGCGGTGGAGCGATCGGAAGTGAGAATGTTGACATGAGTAGCGATAAACAGGGTGAGAGACCCTGTCGCCGAAAGTCCAAGGGTTCCTGCTTAAAGCTAATCTGAGCAGGGTGAGCCGGCCCCTAAGGCGAGGCCGAAAGGCGTAGTCGATGGGAACCAGGTTAATATTCCTGGGCCAGAGGATGGTGACGGATCGCAGGTGTAGTGAGGTCTTATCGGATTGATCTTGCTGCTGAGCGGTTCCTGGAAATAGCCCCTCGTTGGACCGTACCCGAAACCGACACAGGTGGACTGGTAGAGCATACCAAGGCGCTTGAGAGAACTGCATTGAAGGAACTCGGCAAAATGCCTCCGTAAGTTCGCGAGAAGGAGGCCCCGTTCGCAGGCAACTGTGGGCGGGGGGCACAAACTAGGGGGTGGCGACTGTTTACTAAAAACACAGGGCTCTGCGAAGTCGCAAGACGACGTATAGGGTCTGACGCCTGCCCGGTGCCGGAAGGTTAAAAGGAGAGGTGCAAGCCTTGAATTGAAGCCCCGGTAAACGGCGGCCGTAACTATAACGGTCCTAAGGTAGCGAAATTCCTTGTCGGGTAAGTTCCGACCTGCACGAATGGCGTAACGACTTCCCCGCTGTCTCCAATGCAGACTCAGCGAAATTGAATTCCCCGTGAAGATGCGGGGTTCCCGCGGTCAGACGGAAAGACCCCGTGCACCTTTACTACAGCTTCACACTGGCATTAGGTCAGGCATGTGCAGGATAGGTGGTAGGCTTTGAAACCGGGACGCCAGTCTCGGTGGAGCCTCCCTTGAGATACCACCCTTGCCTCGCTTGATGTCTAACCGCGGTCCGTTATCCGGATCCGGGACCCTGTGTGGCGGGTAGTTTGACTGGGGCGGTCGCCTCCTAAAGAGTAACGGAGGCGCGCGATGGTGGGCTCAGGTTGGTCGGAAATCAACCGTCGAGTGCAATGGCAGAAGCCCGCCTGACTGCAAGACTGACAAGTCGAGCAGAGTCGAAAGACGGCCATAGTGATCCGGTGGTCCCGAGTGGAAGGGCCATCGCTCAACGGATAAAAGGTACGCCGGGGATAACAGGCTGATACTGCCCAAGAGTCCATATCGACGGCAGTGTTTGGCACCTCGATGTCGGCTCATCACATCCTGGGGCTGGAGCAGGTCCCAAGGGTTCGGCTGTTCGCCGATTAAAGTGGTACGTGAGCTGGGTTTAGAACGTCGTGAGACAGTTCGGTCCCTATCTGCCGTGGGTGTAGGAGACTTGAGAGGAGCTGCCCCTAGTACGAGAGGACCGGGGTGGACGTTCCACTGGTGGACCAGTTGTCCTGCCAAGGGCAGTGCTGGGTAGCTATGAACGGACAGGATAACCGCTGAAGGCATCTAAGCGGGAAGCCCCCCTCGAAACAAGGTCTCCCCATCAGGGCCGTGGAAGACCACCACGTCGATAGGCCGGAGATGTAAGTGCAGCAATGCACTCAGTTGACCGGTACTAATCGCCCGATTGGCTTGATCCAATCCGGAAGAAGGAAGATCGGATCGATTGCAACGCAATCGTATCCAGTGCGGCAGGGTATTCGCCGAAAGGCGAATGTCCCGAGAGGCACCCGGTGCAAATGAAGCACCCGCCTCAAGCACATCACTTCAGTCGGATCAGTAAGTCACACACAAACACAGTGAAAAAAGAAAGACAGTCTCGTGTATGCGACAGTGCACCCAGGCTAAAACCGGGTGCCTCTCACGGCTTTTGCACGCAAAAGCCGCTGTCGCACTTGCGATGTCTGCCCAGCAGACACCGCATATGCAGGGTTTACCCGGTTTGGTGGTCACAGCGTGAGCGAAACACCCGATCCCATCCCGAACTCGGCCGTTAAGCGCCACTGCGCCGATGGTACTGCGTCTCAAGACGTGGGAGAGTAGGTCACCGCCAAACCTGATAAACCCTGCAAAAAGCTCTCATACGACAATATGCAAAACCACCGCGGGGTGGAGCAGCCCGGTAGCTCGTCAGGCTCATAACCTGAAGGTCGTAGGTTCAAATCCTACCCCCGCAACCAGTCCCTTCACGATCGTAGTTCCCGAAGCCCCTACGGGTTTATCGGCGGCTCGACCCGCATCCACGCTGGCGGTGAGGCGGCGGGTGCGTTCATACCGTCCTGCAGATCTGTGGATATGGATCGTGCGTCCTTCATCGCGCGGCCTTGCCCAAATGAGCGGCGTGCGTCGGACCGTATCGGACATTGGTGTATGACGGCAGTTCGTGAGGGAGAATCCCGATCGAACAGGCGCCAAGGCTTTCATTCCCTGCGTTTTGGACGGGCATCGGCCATACCCCACCCGGTGTATGGTCCCGCATTCCAAGACCCCGAAAATAGACGCGGTTCCCGATGGAGGTCGCGTTGCAAGTCATTTCGGACAGAGTCTCGGTCGCAGCCGTCCTGCTGCTGACGGTCCTTCCCATCACAGCCGTCGCTCAGGACGCGCCGAGCGCACAAGTGGCGGCGCAGAACGCGCTCGCGATCCGGGAGGAGGCCGAACGGCTTCTCGCGCTCACGCCGTCACTCGACGATGTGCTCGACGCGGCCGACTACGACGCGGCGGCCATCGTCGATCATGTCCGCGACGGGATTGCCTACAGGGCCTATGACGGCGTGCTTCAGGGGGTCGACGGGACGATCGCGGCGGGCTCCGGCAATTCGTGGGATCAGGCGATCACATTGTCGGCGATGCTGAGCGAGGCGGGCTATGATGCTTACGTGGCCTACGGCACACCGCCCGACGGCATGACGTGGCCATCCGTGGATCCGACGCCTCCGGACGCGAGAGCCGCCGCTCTCTTCGGGCCGCAATTCGTCGGTTCTGTCGACGAGACCTCGGCGCATCTTCTGGGTGTCATCGACCGATCGGGGGCCTCCCTCAGCGCTACGGGGGGCGGAGAAAGCAGCTATGCTTGGGTGCAGTTCCGCGAAACGAGCGCGGAACCCTATCGCGACGTGCACCCGGTCTTCGGCCAGCATGCAACTCCCGAGGTGGACATCCTCGCGCTGGCGGATGGAACGGTGCCGCCGGAACTGGTGCACAGGATATCCTTCCGACCGGTCATCGTGATCGAGCAGGGGGGCGATTTTTCGCGGCGCGTCGTGGGCGATGTGATCGAAGGGGCGGCGGCGAACTTCCGGCTCGACGACGTGACGATCACCTTCAATTCGATGGCCGCGCTCGGTGTCGCGCTGGATCCGCCTGCCGATGCGCAGGACGCCGCTGCGGCGGCCGAGATGCTTGCGGCTGCCGATGCGTTCGAGGCGGGCTGGAACGACGGGCCGTGGCCCGGCTCTCAGATCTTCAACCTGCGCGGTCAGATCCTGGATGCGGAGACCGCCGCCTCGGCGATGGCGCCGCTGTTCGAGACGGTCGCGGAGGATGCGGGGCGCGCCGCCGAGGCCCTCGCGGCTTTGGGCGTGGACGAGGGGGCGGACGTGCCGGAGGTGTTGCCGCGCCTCGCGGGGGCCGGGATCGAGATCACGGTCGTGGCACCGGGGGCCGAGCCCATCATTCTGGAGCGGTGGTTTCTCAACCCCGACCTGCCCTTCGACGCCGAGGCGAACGGGCTGGACGACCTCACGCAGGTCATGTCGCTGGGAATCGTGCCGGGGCTGATCACGCCCGACGAGGCGGAAGCGACCGCCTATGTCGATACGGCCCGGTTGCTGGAGGCCTATGCCGGCCTCGCCGCCGGGGCGTCGGATGCCGATCGCCTGCAGTCCCTGCCGATCTGGGAGGCCGCGGGAGAGACGCGGCTGATGTCGCGCGCGGGGGTGCGGCTCGACATGGCGGCACGTCTCGCGGGCGGTCAGGCGGAGCGGTCGGGCCCGCTCATGATCGCGCGCTGGGACCGGACGCGTTTGGACGAGGCGGGCCTGATCGTGGGGCAGCGGGTAATCTTCGACGTTCTCCATAACCCCTCCCGCGGGGTTGCCGAACAGGTCCTGCGGCGCGGTGTCTCCGAAACGCTGGCGGAGGCGAGCCTGGCACCGGGCGAGAACGTCGCGTTCCGCTCCGGTGCCGCGGTGAACCTGGCCGGAACGCCGGACTTGCGGCTCGTTTCGCCAGAGGAGATCGACGGGATCGCGCCGATCGCCCGAAATGCGATCCGGCGTGATCTGGAGAGCGGTCATCTGGTCTTGCTGAACGCCGCCATGCCCGACGATCCCCATTGGTGGCGCGTGGATCCGCGAACGGGCGAGACGCTCGGCCGCTCCGGCGCGGGGTACGGGTCGCAGTTGACGGAATATGTCGTGATGCTGACCGTGCCGGTGCAGTTGGCGAAATTCGTCAAGAGCGCGATGGATTGCAGTGCGAAACATGGGCGGTCGAACACCAATGCGGCGATCTATTGCCGGTTCTGCGCCGCCGCCGGGCTGATCGCGGGGCTCGCGATGCGCGACCCGGTCGGGCTGTCCAACGATATCGCATGTTTCTTCAATTGAACCGGTCGATCCTCGCCGCGACGCTGCTTCTCGCGACGGTGGTGGAGGCGCAGGAGCAGACGACCATCGTCGGCTCCGGCAGGGTGGGGATCGGCGCGCCGGAAGCCGGGTCGGTCTTGCGGATCGAAGCGCCGGAAAGCCTTCCGCGGGTCGGTGTGAAGATCCTGCGCGAGGGGCAGGAAACCGACGCGCCGGCGGAAGAACTGGTCCGGGTTCTGCTCGAGCCCGGTGACAGGCCACTGCATCATCTGTTGGGAGAGGGCGATCAGGTGGAGATCGTCGTCATACCGCAAGGCGAGACGGTGGTCGCGTGGGGAATCGATGCGCCGCCGGGGGTTCCCGTCGCGGGGGGCTCGTATCGAGAGCCGGTCGCCATCGGCGCGGAGGCGGCCGTGCCCCAGACCGGGCAGGAGCAATGCTGGGCACCCGAATGGCCGGGAAGCGGCCCCTGGGATGTCATCCATGTCGCCAGCGCCGGGGCATACAGCAGCCTGGCGCTGATAGATGAGGCGCAACAGCGGGTCGAAAGTCGAACCGGCAGCGGTGCGCTTCTGATCGAAAACGTGGATGTGCCGCTGCCGGTGATCTGCGCCAGCGCCGCGGTGTCCGATATGCCCGCCCGTCTCTCGATATCGCCAGCGGAGCGGATGGGGGAAGGGGCGGAGCCGGACAGTTTGACGGCGCGCCCGTGGCCGAGCGGTCGGACCGAGATATTGCAGCGGGTCGGCGCAAGGGACGTCGACCTGATCGAGTTGCCCGCCGGGGGGCCTTGGTTGGTCGAGGTCGTGGGAGCGGGCGCTACGGATACCTGCGCGGTTTCCGATCGTCATGAGGAGTGCGCGCGCTCGAACGAGGTGATCCTCGGCCCGTTCGATCCGGACGGGCGGCGTCTGGTCCGGCTGTCGGGGCGCGGTGGCTTGCCGCAGGACGTGACGCTGACTTTGCGCGAAGCGGATTTCGGCGCGCCCGCGTTCGAGCCGAACTGGGAGCCCGACGATGCGGTCAGGCAGGTCGGGCGCTTCCGCGCCGAGGGGATCTTCGGCTTTTCGGGTGTCCGCGACATCGAGCGTATTCCGTTCCGGGCGGGACCGGGCAAGGAGCTGTGGCGGTTCGTCGCCTCCGGCGGCAATCTGAGCGAATTGCTGGTCGAGGGGCCGCAGGGGCCGCTGATCTCGATCCGTCCCGGCAGGGATGCGGGCGAGCGGACGGAGCTGAACGACGTTCTGCTCACGCCGGGGAATTACACGCTGACGCTGGTCGGGAACGGCGGGCTGGGCGAGTGGCGTGCCATCGGTCGTCGCGCGGGTCCCCCGCCCGAGGATGGCGAGTGGGAGCCGAACCATTCGCGGCCGCGGGTTCTGGTTCCGGGAGAGAATGTTCGGGGGGCCCTGACGCGATCCGACATCGATCGGTTCTCGTTCATGCTGCCGCGGGCCGCGCCGATCCGCCTGTCGCTGACGCCCCCGGTCGGCGCGGTCACGAACGTGACGACCACGATCGGCAACGTGCCGTCGCATCCCGACCTCTACCGGCAGCGCGTGGACGGCCCGTGGGTGGCCGAAGTCGAGCTCGAGCCGGGATATCACGAGATCGACCTGTCGCCGCAGGTCGGGTCGCCCGGAGAATACCTGCTGGGGTTCGACCTGCGGGACCCGTTCGATGCGGCTACGGCCGGCGACGTGATCGAGACAGGGCCGGTCGCCGCGCATTCGGTTCACGGCCAGCGGATCCGGCTGCCGATCGACACCGAAGGACGGACGCCGCAGGCCTGGTTCCTCGATCCCGATGCCGAGATCGCGGTGGACGGCGAGGCGATCCAGCTGCTCTTGCCGCCCGATCTCTCCACCGGACGGATGATCGGGTTCATCCACCTGGCCGGGGCCGATCGCTCGATCCGGGTCGAGGTTCCGGTCGAACTGGGTGCAGATCCGGTGAGGCCGGTCGAGACGGTCGCGCTGCCAAGGGCGATGCTGGGCGGCGTCGACGTCGCGCGGGCCGCGCTCGGGGCACGATGGGTGGCGACGGAGCAATACGAGCTCGATCCCGAAACCGGGGACGTGGCGCGGCATCATCCCTCCGGCGCGTGGAACCTCAACACGCTGATCGACGGTGCGATCGCGCAGACGCAGCCCCCCGTGACGCAATCCGCGACCCTGCTCTCCCAAAATGGCGCGGAGCCGCTGGAGCCGGTCTTGCGGCTCGGATCCGACGGGCCGGTCGCGCTGGCCGGGGTCGGGATCGCCACGCGGGATCGCAATGCAGGGGCCTTGCGCGGCTTTGCCATCGACGCGTCGTTGGATGGCGCGGACTGGCGAGAGGTGCTGCGCGCGGAGCACGACCGGTTCGGCCCGATGGCGTGGTATCCGTTCGCGGCACCCGTCGAGGCCACGTATCTGCGGCTGCGTCCCCTGCGCGACGCGCGGTCGGGCGAGACGGGAATCACGCTCAATGCCTTCTCCGCCATCTCGGTGCCGGGCGAATACGGGCGCGAGATCGCCCTGACCCAGCCGCGATCGGGTGCGCTGACCTGGCCTTTGGAGGGGGCGCATTCGTCGCGGACGGCTTTCGTCCAGGCGGAGAACGCGATCGGGTTCGATGTGGAGGCGGGGCCCCAGCCGTTCGTGGGAACCTTCGCGCGCGGTCGGCTGGCGCGGGTTACCGCCGTCGAGATCGGACCGCATGCGGAGGATGCCCGCTATCCGCTCGCGCGCAGCATGACGCTGTTTGGCAGCGAGGGGATCGCGCCGGAAACGCTCACGCCGATCGCCACCATCCCGCTCGCGACCTCGGGTTCCACGCGCGTCACCTTGCCCGAGCCGGTCGATCTGCGGACCTGGTCGCTCGCCTGGGAGGGGGAGGAGGAGATCCTGAGCGCGCCCGGCTTCGTGACGCTGCTCGGCCCGGCCGAGGAGGTGCTGGCCGCGCGGGGGGAATGGCAGGCCGGACCGGTCGAGGTGGCGACGGCCCCGCCGCCGGATCCCTGGAGCGCGCCGAGGCCGCTGACCGTCAACGGGCCCGAGGAGCACGGCGCCATTCAGCTGGGCGAGCGCAGCGACAGGTGGCGGATCGAGGGTGGCGACGGGGCGAATGCGGTCGCGATCCGGGTCCGGGCGGGGTTCGGCATCGCGCCTGCCCTCGAGGCGACGCGCGATGGCGAACCGGTTGAGCCGATCGAGACCTCCGAGCCTGCCGTCGATGGGTCCGTCGAACGGATCTACCCGCTGGAGCCGGGCGAGAATCTCGATGTCGAGGTCTCCGAGCCGAAGCGCTGGACCGTGTTCCTGATCGATATGAGCCCCTCTGTCGCGGGTTTCGCGCCCGAGATACAGGCCGGTGTCGCGCGGTTCGCCGAGACGATGGTGGAGGGCGAGGACGGCGTGGCGGCCGCGGTCATCGGGCGCGGGACGCCGGACAGCTTCGCCGAGAACCGCGACGAACTGATGGAAATGCTGATGAACCTCGGGGTCAGCGGCAATAGCGACGCGGAAACCGCGCTCGTCGATGCGGCTCGGGAACTGGAGCAGAAAGACGGGTCGCGGGCGATCGTCGTGATTACCGATGGCGATGCCGGGGCGAATGCGGGCTTGGTCGAGGAACTGGCGACGGCACGTGCCCGCGTCTTCGTCGTCAAGATCTCGTCGGGCGGCATGTGGCAGGACCCGCTCGTGTCGCAGCCGGTCACGCTGGGCTGGGCGGCCCTGACGAATGGCGAGGTCTGGCCCGTGCACTTGCCGACCGATATCGGCGATGCCTATGCGCGTGCGACCGCCCGCCTGCTCGGCCCCAAGCCCTACGCGATCTCCGCCGAGGCGCGCAGCGTCAGCAGGGGCCCCGGCCAGTTAGAGGTGCGGGCGGTCGACAGGGAGAGCGAAGCGGCGACGGAGGCAGCTCCCGCAGCGCTGCATGTCCTGCTCGATACCTCGGGCTCCATGCTCGCGCGGCAGGACGACGGCGTCCGCCGCTACGTGCTGGCGCAGCAGGGGCTGATCGCCCTCGCGGGCCGGGACGACCTGCCGCCGCATCTGGGGCTGCGGGTCTTCGGCGGACCGCCCGAGAGTTGCGAGACCGAGTTGCTGGTTCCGCCCGAGGCGTCCGACCTCTCGCGATTCGAGGCGGCGGTGATGGCCGTGCGGCCTCGCAACCTCGCGCGGACGCCGATCGCCGCCGCGCTCGCCGCGACTGCGCGGGATCTGGCGGATGCGGGGCCGGGCTCGTCCATCCTGCTGCTAACCGATGGTGAGGAAACCTGTGACGGCGATCCGCTGATCGAGATCGCCCGCCTGCGCGAGGCCGGGATCGAGACGCGGGTCGACGTGGTCAGCTTCGCACTCGCCCCCGAGGTCGACCGCGCCCCGTTCGAGGCCTGGGCCGAAGCGGGCGGCGGTCGCTATATAGACGCGCAGAGCGCGGACGAGCTCGGCGCCGCGCTCGACACGGTTTCGGCGCCACGGTTCCGGGTGCTGCTGGGGGCGTTCCCGCTGATCGAGGGGGAGGTGGGCGGTCCGGCCATCACGCTTCCGGCAGGCGATTACCTGCTCGAGTGGCCCGATGGCACGTCCGAGCCGATCACGATCCGCTCGGACGAACTGCTCATCATGCCGCGCGACGGCTAGTCGCCCATCAGGCAGGCCATCACCGCGTCCTGCATCTCGCCGCCCATCAGGGCAGGGTTTTCCCTCAGCCGCGACTGGATGTCGGCCTTGGGAAGCCCGAGGGCGGTGGCCGTGGCCTGGACCGGGTCGGCTTCCTCCTGCGCCTCGCGCAGGATGACGACGAGGGCAAGGTCCTCGGTTCCGAGGGTCTCGGCCATCCGGGTCGCGACGCAGCTGCAGATCGCGGCGTCGTCGACATCCGCCAAGCAGGAGGCCTCCATCCGCGCGGTCGCGTCCTGCGCCGAGACGGCGACCGGGCCCCCGGCCTCGGCGAGCGCCAGCTCCTCCTCGCAGCCCGGTCCGAGCTCCTGCATCGCCAGGCGGGCCATCATGCCTTCCTGCTGCTCCTCGCGGGTGGAGGAGCCGACGACCTGCGCGTTCTGCACCGCATCGAGCCCGCCGGCGGTGAGGATGTAGGCGATGAATCGCCCCGCACCGTCGCTCAGATCCCGCTCGGCGATGTCCGTCTCGAACCGCGCGCGCGCGCAGGTACAGAAAGCGGCGCTTTCCCCCTGTCCGAGGCATCCGGCCTCGAGCACCGTGCCCGGCGCGGCCCCGGTCAGGTCGGACGGTCCGACGGCGGCGCGGTCCGACGTCGTGGCCCGAGGTTGTGACACCGCCGCGCGGGCGACCGCGTCGAAGCCCGCCGCCTGATCGGCGCGGGTCATCGCGGTGCAGCGCGCCTGGATCAGGGGCCGCAGATCGGCCACCAGCGACAGGGTGGGTTGCACGCCCTCGGGCCGCTCGCCGCGCAGGAAGGCGAGATAGCCGGTCCAGTCGTCGGGCGATAGCGCGGTCGCATAGGCGTGGGTTTCGCACGCACAGGCGCGCAGATTGCCCGTCGCCTCCTCGCAGAGCAGGGTCAGCTCCTCCTCCGGCGTATCCGGCTGGGGCATCGCGATCTGCGGGACGGGTGCGCCCGCGATGACGCACTCTGCCTCGAAATCGTCGAGATTGGGGGCCATGCCGCCCATGTCGGTCAGGGCCTGCTCGACCGCGATCGCCGTGGTCTGGTCGCCCATGAAGGCCGTGAGGGCGGCCTCGCGGACGTTCTCCTCCCCGATCTCGGCGCGGTAACCCTCGACCCAAGCCTCGCGGATGGAAGGCGCGCGCGCGATGCCGATGGCGGCCCGACCGGCCACGCAGGTGCAGTCGACATTGGGACGGCCCAGATCCTCGCAGGCCTGCGCGATCTCGGGCACGCCTTGGGCGAAAGCGGGCGCGGCGGTGGTCAGGGCGACAAACAATCCGATGGCGAGGCGGCGCAGATCAGTCATCGAGCATCCCGCGTGCGCGGGCCTCCTCTTCCATGATGCGGAATACCTGCCCCATATCAATGCGCTCGCGCATGAGATCGAAGAGCCCGCATTCGCGGAAAGCCTCGAAATTCATGGCGATATCGTCATCCGACAGGCCGCCCGACATCATCTCCTCGTAGCGCTCGGACACTTCGGGATCCATGACCAGCGAGACGTAGTCGAGATCGGGATCCGCCTCGACGGCATCGGCCAGGCCGCCCTGCACGATGGAGGTCCGGGCCAGGATGTCGAGCCGGTCGGCCGCGTCGAACCGGTCGTACATGCAGGCGGCGGCGTCGCGCTCAGGCGAGGACCAGTCCTGCTGGCGGTAGAGCTGTGCGAAGTCCGGGCCGACCCGCCGGAACAGCTCGGCATTCGCGCCATCCGCTATCTCGGCCAGACGCTCGTATTCGTCGAGGAAATGCGCGCGGGACATGTCGGTCATCCGGGCGATCCGCGCTTCGACGTCGGGATCGGCGGGAGGCGGGGCGGACGGGGCCTGCGTGTCGTCCTGCGTCTCCAACGGCTCCTGTGCCGGATCCTCGGCGGCCTGCGCATCGGCGGAATAGAACTCGACGGGCTCGCCCGCATCGGCCGCCGCGCGCACGAGGCACTGGACGAAACGATGGAAATAGACCTCCGCGCCGTCGCCATTGCCGTCGATCTGGACGGCGGTGTCGAAGACGACGGTGGACAGGCCGGTTCGCAGCTTGGGCTGACCCCAGGGGCCTTCCTCGACCATGCTCGCGAAGTTCTCGTCCGAAAGGATCATCTCGATCGGACCGACCACGGCGTCGTTGCGGCTGATGTTGACCGTGACGATCTCCGCATCCTCGGGGTTCATGATGTTGCCCTCGGTATCGCGGGGCAAGACGCGGGAATAGGTGACGCGGAGAGTGTCGCCCACCGGCCGGTACTCGGTGTCGTTGAAGAACTCCCATCCGGTGGAGGGCGCAAGGACGAGATCGTCCATCGTCGTGCAGGGCCATGCCGCGCCGGCGGTCAGGGTCATCGCGGTCGCGAACAGGGCGCCTGTCGGGCGAAGTCGGGTGGGCATCGGCATCTCCTCCTGAAGGACGGTCCGGGCAGTTGAATTGCAGGAATTTGCAGCGCAGACTGTCGGTTAGGGCATTCAGGACCCAGCAGGCCGCAATCGGACGACGGGCGAAATACACCAGTTGAGGTAAACCTGATGGAGCATCCGCGATCGCCGCGGCGCGAACTCGTCGACAGATTGTGGGACGTGGCCGGGCAGGTCGAGGAATTCGAGGATCTCGTGGCCGCCTGGGATGCTTACGAGGCGACGCATCATGCACGCGGCACGCTCGACACCATCGGCGCCGATCCGCAGCTGATGCAGGAATTCGCCCGTGCGGCGATGGTGGTCGACGAGGGTGAGGCGCAGGACACGCAGGCCGCACTCGACCGATTCCTCGCCGCGCTGATCGATCCGGGGCTGATCATGGACGAGGACGGTTCCGTTCTGTCCGTCGATCCGAGATTGATCGAAGGTCTCGCGGATGACGAGGCCGCCGCGGCGGTCGACGCGCTGGCGGCCGGTTTCGCGGCCAGCCTGCGGGACGCGCCGGACGGGCAGGGGCGAAGCAGGCTGGTGCGCCTGCCTTTCAGGCCGGGATCGTCGAAGGTGCTGTTCCTCGCGGAACAGGTCGAGCTTGGGGCGTCCCCGCGATGGGTGCTGCGGCGGGCGACGATTCCGTGGACCGCATCGCGCGGGAGGGTGCTCGTCGGCTCCTTCGCGTTGACGGAGACCGAGCTGGAGATCGTCGAGCATCTCTATTCCGGTCTCGATGCCACAGGCGTCGCGGCGGCGCGCGACCGGTCCGTCCATACGACGCGAACCCAGATCAAGACGATCCTCTCCAAGGTCGGCGCGTCGGATCAGAGAGAGCTGTTCCGCATCGTGAGCGCGACGATGCGGACCGGCGACGACACATTTCGCGGTGCCGGCGGTCTGTCACGACGCTCGACCCGCGCGGGATACTCCACCCATGTGCTCGACGTCGGGCAGGGGCGGAAGGTGGAGCTGTGCCGCTACGGTGCGGAGGGGGGCGTACCGGTCTTCTTCATCCAGCCCACCACGCTGCCCACGCCCGAGCCGGAACTGGCGAGGCTGGCAGAGCGCGCCGGTCTCGACATCGTGTCGCCGTGGCGTCCGGGCTCTGGGCGCAGTACGGACCGCGCCGCCGCGGACGGACCGCATGAGTTGAGCGAGGATTACCTCGCCTGCATCGACCAGCTCGGCCTCGACGGGATCGTGGTCGCCGGTCACTGTTCGGGCGGGCTCTACGCCGTTGCACTGGCCGCGCGGCTGGGGCGCAGGGCGCGCGGGCTGCTGACCGTCGATACGGGGGCGCCGCTGCTCGGCCTCGACGATATCCGGCGGATGCAAGCGACGCCCCGGCGCACATTTCTGGGCATGCGCTACGCCCCGGGCGTGATGCTCGCCCCGCACAAGATGGTGGCCCGCCGCTTCTTCTCGGGGCCGGAGGGTGAGGCGCGGGTGATCGACTATTTCTACGACTCCTGCCCGCAGGAAAGTGCGCGCGTCGCCTCCGATCCGCGCTATCGCGCGCTGACGCGGGACAATATCGCCTATTCGCTCGAAAACCCGGAGCGGCTGGTGGCGGACGTCCAGCGCTGGGCCGAGGATTGGACGCCCCTCGCCGAACGCCTGCCGCCCGATCTGCCGAAGCGGGCGCTGCTCGGGGCGCTCAACGGCCTGTTCCGGGTGCCCGCGCTGGAACGCTGGGCGCAGCTTCACGGCTGGACGACCGATATCGTGGAGGACGAGGGCCAGCTGCTGATCTATGGCCGCCCGGCGCGACTGATCGATGCGCTGGTAGCCGTGGCGGGCGGGTAGCGGTCAGGCCATCGTACGCGCGATCAGGTCGTCTAGCTTTCGCAGGGAGGCTTCGAGTTCGAAGCGTTCGAGTACGGTTTCCCGTGCGGCGCGGCGCAGGCTGTCGACATCGACCTTGTTGGCCAGCACATCCGCGACGCGTTCGGCGATCTCGATGGGCTTGAAGAAATCGACGAGCAGCCCGTTCTCGCCGTCCTCGATGACCTCCTCGACCGGGCTGGTGCGGGAGCCGACGATCACGCAGCCCGCGGCCATCGCCTCCAGGCAGGACCAGGACAGGACGAACGGATAGGTCAGGTAGACATGGGCCGCCGAGACCTGCAGCAGCCGGATATAGTCGAGATAGGGCAGGTGGCCGGTGAAGTGGACGCGCCCCTTGGGCAACAGGAGTTCGTCGAGCATCCGCTTCTTGTAGCTGTCGCCTTCGGGCAAGGCGCGCCCGTAGCTGACGCCGTCGGCCCCCACGATGACGACATGCGCGTTCGGCCGCTTGGCCAGCAGGTGCGGCAGGGCCCGCATGAAGCTGTGGAAGCCGCGATAGGGTTCGAGATTGCGCGCGACATAGGTGATGACCTCGTCGCCCACGCGGAAAGTCGGCCCGTCCTTCACCGTGAAGGTCGCGGTCGGGTCGGGCCGTGCGCGCTCGCAGTCGATGCCGTCATGGATCACGTCGATCCGATCGCGGTAGGCGGTCGGGAACTGCCGCTTTTGCCACGCGGTCGGCGCGTAGAGCGCATCCGCCGCCTCTACCGACAGCAGATGGTGCGCGTTGCGCATCCGCGTGCGGAACACGATCTCCTCCCCATCGGGATATTCGGGATCGAAGTGAATGTTGGACCCGGTCGCGTTGTAGTAGAACTCGCAATAGCTGATGAGCCGCGCCGTGGGCCAGATATCCTTGAGAAACAGGGTCTCGCCCCAGCCTGGATGGCCCATGATGAGGTCGGGGGTGAATCCGGATTTCTTCAGCTTCTGCGCGGCGCGCGCGACGCCCTGCCCGTAGATCACGGCGCTCTCTGCGGTGCGCAGATAATGATGGGTCTGCTTGTGCGGCTCCCGGTGCGGCTTGTACTGGACGCGCGCGACGCCCTGCGGGACGGGCTTTCCCTCG
Source organism: Roseobacter sp. HKCCA0434 (assembly GCF_032464675.1). Taxonomy (NCBI): domain Bacteria; kingdom Pseudomonadati; phylum Pseudomonadota; class Alphaproteobacteria; order Rhodobacterales; family Roseobacteraceae; genus Roseobacter; species Roseobacter sp. HKCCA0434. Next base: position 125,938 of record NZ_JAWDKL010000003.1, on the reverse strand, counting down.
TGGGTAATGTAGACCACGCGGTTGCCGGGATCCCGCGCCAGCCGGGCGGCGATGTGGCGGAACTGCGCGGGGGCGTTCTGGTGAACGAAGAGGATCTGCATCGGGCGCTCCGGCCTGGGGGCGTGTGACGCGACCCTAGGAATCGCTCCGACGCGAGTCAATCGCGCCCCCCTTTCCAGCGGGGCCGATCCGCGCTAGGTGTCCTCTTGCCTCGGGGGGGCTCGTTCAGAGCCTGAGATGCGCGACTCGCGTGGACCCGTCGAACCTGAACCGGATCATGCCGGCGGAGGGAAGGCCTGCGTCCGCGCACCTTCACCGTCTTGGCAGAAGGAGTACGTGATGAAAAAGACAATCCTCGCAACCTGTCTGATCGCGCTGCCCGCGCACGCGCAGGAGCTCGTGGTCTACACCTATGACAGCTTCACCGCCGAATGGGGCCCCGGCCCGCAGATCGAGGCGGCGTTCGAGGCCGAATGCGGCTGCGAGCTGACCTTCGTCGGCGTGGGCGACGGTGCCGCGATGGTCTCGCGCCTGCGGCTGGAGGGCGAGGGGTCGGATGCCGATGTCGTCCTGGGCATGGACACCAACCTGATCGCCGCCGCCAAGGAGAGCGGGCTGTTCGCGCCTGCGCCGTCCGACCTCGCCGCCCCCGACCTGCCGATCGAGTGGACCGACGACACGTTCGTGCCGTTCGACTGGTCCTATTTCGCCTTCGTCTACGAGACCGAGGCCCTCGACGCCGTTCCCGCCTCCTTCGCCGAACTGGCCGAGAGCGACATCAGCATCGTCATCCAGGACCCGCGCTCTTCGACGCCGGGGCTGGGGCTGATGATGTGGGTCGACACGCTGTTTGGCGAGGAAGCGCCCGCGATGTGGGAGGGGCTTTCGGACAACATCGTCACCGTCACGTCGAGTTGGTCGGAGGCCTACAACCTGTTCCTTGAGGGCGAGGCCGACATGGCGCTGTCCTACACGACCTCTCCCGCCTATCACCTGATCGCCGAGGAGGATGCGGGCAAGGCCGCCGCGATCTTCGAGGACGGACATTACATGCAGGTCGAGGTCGCCGCGGCCCTCGCCGGATCGGACCAGCCGGAGCTGGCGGCGGAGTTCCTGCGCTTCATCTCGACCGACGCGTTCCAGTCGATCCTGCCTGTCACGCAGTGGATGTATCCCGCCTACGAGACCGAGCTGCCCGAGGGGTATGACAGCCTCGCCGTGCCCGAGACGGCGCTGCTGCTCGATCCGGCCGAGGCGGCGGAGCGTCGGGACGCGGCGCTGGCGCGCTGGCAGGACGCGTTGAGCCGCTGATGCGCGCCTGGCCCGGCCTGCTGCTGGGGGGCGGCATCCTCGTCGCCTGTCTCGCCGCAATCGCGGCGCTGGTCGGGCAGAGCGCGGGCCGGATGGGGGTGGCGGATTTCGCCGCCCTCCGCTTCACGCTGGTGCAGGCGGTGCTGTCCACGGTCGGCTCCGTCCTCGTGGCGGTGCCGCTGGCCCGCGCGCTGGCGCGGCGCAGCTTTCCGGGGCGGGAGTGGGTGGTGACGCTGATGGGCGCGCCGTTCCTGCTGCCGACATTGGTGGCCGTGATCGGGCTGCTGTCGATCTGGGGACGCAACGGTGCGCTGTCGGAACTGACTCAGGCGGTCGGCCTCGGGCGGCTGAACATCTACGGTCTGGTGGGGGTGGTCCTGGCCCACATGTTCTACAACATCCCGCTCGTCACGCGGCTTGTCCTGCAGGGCTGGGCGACGATCCCGGCGGAGCATGTGCGCCTGTCGCGTCATTTCGGTTTCGACGGGTGGACCCGGTTCCGCGTCGTGGAATGGCCGATGCTGCGCGCCGTCCTGCCGGGAGCGGCGCTGCTGGTGTTCCTGCTCTGCATCACCAGCTTCGCCATCGCCCTGACGCTGGGTGGAGGCCCGCGGGCCACGACGCTGGAACTGGCGATCTATCAGGCGATCCGCTTCGAGTTCGACCTGGGGCGGGCGGGGCTGCTGGCCCTGGTGCAGACCGGTCTGTGCCTCGTGGTCGCGGCGGGCGTCATGCTGGCGGGTCGTCCGGTCGAGGCGCGGCGCGGCTTGCTGTCGCCGCTGCCGATGGGCGGGGGGCGTCTTCTCGATGTTTCGCTGATCGGGCTGAGCGTGCCGTTTCTGGGGCTGCCGCTGCTGGCGGTGATCTGGCGCGGCGTCCCGTCGCTGTGGGATCTGCCGGGCGATGTCGGGCCGGCGGCGCTGCGCTCGATCCTCGTGGCCGTCTGCTCCGCGGCGGTCTGCATCGCGGCGGCGCTGACGGTCGCGATGGGGCTGGTGGCGTTGGCGCGGCGTCTGCCCGTGGCCGCGCGTCTGGGGGAGGGGGGCATGCTGATCGTTCTCGCGATCTCTCCCTTCGTGCTGGCGACGGGGTGGTTCATCCTGCTGCGCGGGCATGTCGACCCGTTCGCAATCGCCCTGCCGATGGTGGTCGCGGTCAACGCGCTGATGGCGCTTCCCTTCGCGCTGCGCGCGCTGGTTCCCGCGATCGCGCATGCGGAGCGGACCAACGGGCGGCTGGCGCGCACATTGGGTCTGCGGGGGCTGGCCTGGTGGCGCCATGCGATGTGGCCGGACCTGAAGGCGCCGCTCGGCTTCGCCGCCGGGCTCGCCGCCGCGCTGTCGATGGGGGATCTCGGCGTGATCGCGCTGTTCGGGACCAGCGAGACCGCGACCCTTCCGCTGGTGATGTATCAACTGATGGGAAGTTACCGCATGGATGCCGCCGCGGCCTGTGCGCTGCTGCTGCTGGGGCTCAGCTTCGCCCTTTTTGCCGTGTTCGACAGGATCAGGACACTATGATCACGTTCAACAATGCCAAGCTGCGCAATGGCAGCTTCGAGTTGCGCGCTGATTTCGAGACGCGCGGCACGAGCGCCGTGATCGGTCCGTCCGGGTCGGGCAAGTCGACGCTGCTGATGGCGCTGTCCGGTTTCGTGCCGATCGTCGCGGGTGTGGTGGAGGTCGATGGACAGCCCGTCGGGGGCCTGCCGCCGGAACGCAGGCCGGTCTCGATCCTGTTCCAGGACCACAACCTCTTCGCCCATCTCGACGTGAAATCGAATGTCGGGATCGGGGTTTCCGGGACGCTGAGGCTCGATGACCGGCAGGAGAGCGAGATCGCGCGCGTGCTGGAGCGCGTCGGCCTCGCGGGGCTGGAGCGACGCAAGCCCGCCGAGCTGTCGGGCGGCCAGCAACAGCGCGTCGCCATCGCGCGGGCGCTGCTGCGCGAACGGCCTGTGCTGCTGCTCGATGAGCCGTTCGGCGCGCTGGGGCCCGGTCTGCGGCGCGAGATGCTCGATCTGGTGGCCGAGGTCGCCGCGGAACGGCGGCTCGACGTGCTGATGGTGACGCATGAGCCCGAGGACGCCCATGCGATCGCCGCCACCACGATCTACGTGGACGAGGGGCGCGCGCACGCGCCGCGGCCTACGGCAGAGTTGCTCGACGATCCGCCCCCCGCCCTCGCGGCTTATCTGGGGCAGTGAAAAAGGCCGGAGCGATGCTCCGGCCTTTTGCGTGACAGCTTGTCGAGGATCACTCCTCGCGGTGCTTGACGTGATACCACAGCTTCCGGTTCGTCAGGAACAGCAGGATCGTGAAGATGCCGAGGAACAGGACCGCCGTCAGGCCGAAGGCCTTGCGCTGGTTCAGCTTCGGCTCCGCCGCCCACATCAGGAAGGCCGCGACGTCCATCGCTTCGCTGGTCAGGTCGGTCGGTGCGTCGTCGGCATGCTCGATATCGTCACCGTAGAGCGGCGGGGCCATCGCGATCCAGCCGCCGGGGAAGGCCTCGTTCTCGTAATAGGTGATGCCTGCCTCGACCTTCTCCTCGCCGGTATAGCCGGTGAGGACGGAGGCGATGTATTCCGCGCCGCCCATACCGTTGATCAGCTGGCTGATCCCGGTGCCGTAGGGGCCGTGGAACCCGGCGCGCGCCTTGGCGAGCAGCGACATGTCGGGCGCGTTCTCGACCTGCGAGCCGGGGAAGTTGTCGGACAGCGTCGCGGGGCGGGTGTCGCCCGGCTGCGCGTCGAGGCCAGTGTCGGCGACGAAATAGCCCTTCGCCAGCTCGACGATCATCGCCTCTGGCATGGCCGGGCCGGTATCCTCGGTCAGGTTGCGGAAATAGACGTACTCCATCCCGTGACAGCCCGAGCAGACCTGGTTGTAGATGGCCAGCCCGCGCTGGAGCTGCATCGTGTCGTAGCGGCCGAACGGACCCTCGAAGGGGAAGTCGTAATCCGTGACGTGCTGCTCTCCGTCACCGGCGGCCTGTGCGCCGCCGATGACGAGGGTGAGGGCCGCGAGGGCGGAAAGAAGTGCTTTCTTCATCATGTTCTGTCCTCTCGCCCGGCTCATTCAGCCGGGGTGGCATTGGGGACGGTGCCCGCGGTCTTGCTGGTCACGGGGTGCTTCGCGTCGAAGTCCTCCTCGATCGTCACCGGCTGGGCCAGCGGCTCCTCGAACAGGCCGAGCAGCGGCAGGATCACGAGGAAATAGGCGAACCAGTAGATCGTGCCGATCAGCGAAATCACCGGGATCATCCCCTCGGCTGGCATCGCCCCCGCCCACATCAGGACGAAGAAGTCGATGACGAGCACCGCGAACCACCACTTGAAGAGCGGACGGTAACGGCCCGAGCGGACGCGGCTGGTGTCGGTCCACGGCACCACCGCCAGAACGGCCAGCGAGGCGAACATCACGATCACGCCCAGGAACTTCGAGTCGATCAGCACCACGTCGGTGAAGGGGATCGAGATCGAGAAGGTGATCGCGCGCAGCATCGCGTAGAACGGCAGCAGGTACCATTCGGGAACGATATGCGCGGGCGTCGCCAGCGGATCGGCCGGGATGTAGTTGTCCGGGTGTCCCAGGTAGTTCGGCATGAAGCCCACGACGGCGAAGAAGATCACGAGGATCAGCATCAGCGCGTAGAGGTCCTTGATGACGAAATACGGCCAGAAGGGCAGGGTGTCCTTCTGCGCGACTTCCTTCGACGCGCGGCGCACCTCGACCCCCGTGGGGTTGTTGTTGCCGGTCGTGTGGAAGGCCCAGATGTGGACCAGCGTCAGGCCCAGCAGCAGGAACGGCATCAGGTAGTGCAGCGAGAAGAAGCGGTTCAGCGTCGCGTTGTCGACCGCCGGGCCGCCCAGCAGCAGCGTCTGGATCGGCTCGCCGATCACGGGGATCGCGCCGAAGAGGCCGGTGATCACCGTGGCACCCCAGAAGGACATCTGACCCCAGGGCAGCACGTAGCCCATGAACACGGTCGCCATCATGATGATCAGCATGATCACGCCGATGATCCACGTCACCTCGCGCGGGGTCTTGTAGGATCCGTAGTAGAGGTTGCGGAAGATGTGGGCGTAGACGGCGATGAAGAACAGCGAGGCGCCGTTCGCGTGGACGTAGCGGATCGCCCAGCCGCCGTTCACGTTGCGCATGATGTGCTCGACCGAGGCGAAGGCCAGGTCCACATGCGGCGTGTAGTGCATGACGAGCACGATGCCGGTGACGATCTGCATCACCAGCGTGAAGACCAGCACGATGCCCCAGATCCACATCCAGTTGAGGTTCTTGGGCGTCGGGATCATCAACGTGTCGTAGAGGAGCCCGAGTACGGGCAGACGACCGTGCAACCAGCGCTCCGCGCCGGAATTCGGTTCGTAATGGTCGTGGGGAATGCCAGCCATCGTGCTCTCCCTTATCCGAGTTGAATGACGGTGTCGGAGACGAACTCCGCGACCGGAACGGCGAGGTTGGTGGGGGCCGGGCCGCGGCGGATGCGGCCCGCCGTGTCGTAATGCGATCCGTGGCAGGGGCAGAACCAGCCGTTGAAATCACCCGCGCCGTCGCCCAGCGGGACGCAGCCCAGATGGGTGCAGACGCCCTGCATCACCAGCCATTCGCCGTTCTCGTCGAGCGCGCGGTTCTGGTCGGTCGCGGGCGCGCTTTCGCCGCCATCGGGGGCATTGGGGTTCTGCGAGTTCTGGTCCTTCAGATCGGACAGGGCGACCGCGCGGGCCTCCTCGATCTCCTCCGGCGTGCGGCGGCGGACGAAGACCGGCTTGCCCAGGAACAGGACGGTCAGCTGCGTGCCGGGCTCGACGCCCGAGACGTCGACCGGAATCGAGGACAGCGCCTGCACGTCCGCGGATGGGTTCATCTGGTTGACGAGCGGCCAGACCGCGCCGCCGACGGCCACGGCGCCTGCCGCGGCGGTTCCGACGTAAAGGAAATCACGGCGGGTTGTCGCCTCTGCATGTTCGGACACGGGAGCGCATCTCCTTCTTCGCTTCGGCCCCCTTGCAACGCGCGGGACCTGTCGTCATGTATTGCTGTCGCGGATCGGTCGCGATCTGCGCCTGTCCCTACACCCATGCGGCCCGCCGGTCCAGCGGACAGTGCGCCGCAGACGTGCGCGACACCGCGTCCCACATCGCCTGCGAGGCGGGCCATCACGGGAAGGATGCCGCTCATGCGTCTGGTCGCGTACCAGCCCGACATCGCCGCGAATCTCGGCGCCATGATCCGCATCTGTGCCTGCATGGGCGTCCCGCTCGACGTGATCGAGCCCTGCGGCTTCCCGCTCGGCACGAAGACCCTGCGCCGCGCGGCGATGGACTACGCCATGAAGGCCGAGATCCTGCGGCATGACGACTGGACGGCGTTCAGGCGAACGCAGGAGGGGCGTCTGATCCTTCTGACCACGCGGGGGGATGTCGACCTGCCCGCGCTGAGGTTGAGGCCCGGCGACGCGATCATGGTCGGGCGCGAAAGCGCCGGGGTTCCGGGCGCGGTCGCGGGTGCCTGCGACGTGCGGGCGGCGCTGCCGATGCCGGGGGGCGGCCGGTCGCTCAACGTGGCGGTGGCGGCGGGGATGGCGCTCTACGAAGCGATGCGGCAGGGCGCGATCGCCTCGGATCACGAAGCGGTGGGTCCGCTGGATGCGCCGCGCCCGCTGGGCTAGGTCGTAGGGCAGCAGAGGAGGCTGCCCATGCTCAGACGAGAGTTCATCCTGACCGGCCTGTCACTGACCCTCGCCGCCTTGCCGGTCCGCGCCGTCACCATCGAGGGCAGTGGTCCTTGGGCCGACAGCGGGTCGGGCGGTGATCCCGACTACTCGGATTATGGCGCGATCCTGTCACAAGGCGTGCGCATGGGAGCCGATGGCGTGGCGCGGTTCGACTATGCCGGTGCGGATGCCGGCGCCCTAGAGCGGGTGGTCGCCCGGCTCTCCGCCATCGATCCGCGCGGGCTGACGCCGGACGCGGCCTTCGCCTACTGGGCCAATCTCTACAATGCGGTGACGCTGCTTGTTGTCACGCGCAACTGGCCTGTGGACAGCATCCGGCGCATCGACGGATCGCTCTTCAGTCCCGGCCCCTGGTCGGAGAAGCGCGTGCGCATGGCGGGGACCGACCTGTCCCTCGACGATATCGAGCATGAGATCATGCGCCCCGTCTTCGCCGATCCGCGGGTGCATTACGCCGTGAACTGCGCCTCGATTGGCTGTCCGAACCTGCGGGCGGAGCCGTGGCGCGCCGCGGGGCTGGAGGCCGCGCTCGACGCGGCGGCGCGGGCCTATGTCAACCATCCGCGCGGCGCGGCGGTCGGGCGCGACGGGCTGGTCGTCTCGTCCATCTATCATTGGTTCGACGAGGATTTCGGCGGGACCGATGCGGGTGTCATCGCGCATCTGGGTCGGTATGCCGACGATCCGGTGATCGGCGCGGCCTCGCGCATCGCCGATCATCGCTACGACTGGTCGGTGAACGCGGTCTAGCGGGCGCCGGGGCGACGTTCGGCGGGCAGGATATCCTCCGACTCGGGGCGCGCCCGCAGGGCGCCCTCGCGCAGGCGGATCTGGTTGTTGTCGAACAGGAACCGGCAATCGGACCGGTCGTTGAAGGCATTCTCATCGAGCAGCATCGACGCCATGCCGTTGCCCTCGAAGCGCGGGTCGTCGCATTCGCCGTCGCCCGCCCAGGCCCCGCCATCGCTGCCGAAATCCAGTTCCTCCGGCGGCTGGAGCACGCTGCACCCGGCGAGCGTCAGGATCAGGGCGGCAGGCAGCAGGCGAACGGTCATCGGAAGGCTCATCGGTCAGGTTGCGTCGCGGCTTCTTAGCACGCGGATCGCACCTTGCGATAGCTTACGCGCGCGACTTCGCGACCTCGGCCACGCCGAGCGCACCCAGCGCCGTGGACACGATCTGCGGGGCGTTCATCGCCGCCACCTCGTACATCGCGGCGGGGCTGTCCTGATCGATGAAGATGTCGGGCAGCACCATCGGGCGGACCTTCAGGCCATGCTCCAGCGCGCCCTCGACGGCCAGCAGGTGCAGGACGTGGGAGGAGAACCCGCCGACCGCGCCTTCCTCCAGCGTGATCAGCACCTCGTGCTCGCGCGCGAGGCGCAGGATCAGGTCGCGGTCGAGCGGCTTGGCGAAGCGGGCATCGGCCAGCGTGGTCGAGATGCCGCGCGCCTCCAGATCCTCGCGCGCCCTGGTCGCCTCGGCCAGCCGCGCGCCGAAATTGAGGATGGCGACGCGCGTGCCCTCGGCCAGCACGCGACCCTTGCCGATCTCGATGGGCTCGCCGCGTTCGGGCATCTCCACCCCCACGCCTTCCCCGCGGGGAAAGCGGAAGGCGCTGGGCCGGTCGTCGATGGCGGCGGCGGTGGCGACCATGTGCACCAGGTCCGCCTCGTCGCCCGCGGCCATCACCACGAAATCGGGCAGGTTGGCGAGGAAGGCGATGTCGAACGCACCGGCATGGGTCGCACCATCCGCGCCGACCAGCCCCGCGCGGTCGATGGCGAAGCGGACGGGCAGCCGCTGGATCGCCACGTCGTGCACGATCTGGTCATAGCCGCGCTGCAGGAAGGTCGAATAGATCGCGCAGAAGGGCCGCATCCCGCCCGCCGCCAACCCGGCGGCGAAGGTCACGGCGTGCTGTTCGGCGATGCCGACGTCGAAGCAGCGCTTCGGAAACCGCTCGGCGAAGAGGTCGAGTCCCGTTCCGTCGGGCATGGCGGCGGTGATGGCGCAGATGCGCTCGTCCCGGCTCGCGTGATCGATCAGCGACTTTGCGAAGACCTTGGTGTAGCTCGGCGCGTTGGAGGCCGCCTTGCGCTGCTCGCCCGTCACCACGTCGAACTTGGCACGGGCATGGCCCTTGTCCGGCGCATGCTCGGCGGGGGCGTAGCCCTTGCCCTTCTTGGTGATCGTATGGATCAGCACCGGCCCGGTGGCACGGTCGTGGACGGCGCGCAGCACGGCGAGCAACTGGTCGATGTCGTGCCCGTCGATCGGCCCGATATAGGAGAAGCCCAGCTCCTCGAACAGCGTGCCGCCGACGACGAGGCCCTTGAGCATCTCCTTCGCGCGCTTGGCCCCCTCGCGGAAGGGCGGCGGCAGGAAGCTGGTCGCCGTCTTGGCCGCGTGCTTCAGTTCCTCGAACGGGCCCTCGGCATAGAGGCGCGAGAGGTAGGAGGACATGGCGCCTGTGGGTGGCGCGATGCTCATCTCGTTGTCGTTGAGGATGACGATCAGCCGCTTGCCCAGATGGCCCGCATTGTTCATCGCCTCGTAGGCCATGCCGCCCGAGATCGCGCCGTCCCCGATCACCGCGACCGCATCGCCGAGGCCCTCGGGGCACTTGCCGTGCAGCTCCCGCGCCATCGCGAAGCCGAGTGCTGCGCTGATCGAGGTGGAGGAATGGCCCGCCCCGAACGGGTCGTAGGGGCTTTCCTTGCGCTTGGCGAAGCCCGACAACCCGCCGCCCTGGCGGATCGTGTGCATCCGGTCGCGGCGTCCGGTCAGGATCTTGTGCGGATAACACTGATGCGAGACGTCCCAGACGATCTTGTCGCGCGGTGCGTCGAACACGGCATGCAGGGCAACGGTCAACTCGACCACGCCCAGCCCTGCGCCCAAATGGCCGCCGGTGCGGCTGACGCTCTCGATCGTCTCGGCCCGCAATTCGTCGGCGAGCTGGCGCAGCTCGCGGTCGCTCATGCCCTTGAGGTCGGCGGGCGAGGCCACGCGGTCGAGCATCGGTTTGTCGGCCATCGGCCTCTCCTGTTCGTCAGGTCTCGCGCGCCAGCGTGAATCGCGCGGCGTCGGCGAGCGGGGTCGCCGCCTCGCCGAAGGGCAGCAGGGCGGCGATCGCATCTTCCACCAGCAGGGTGGCCCGCGCCCGCGCGCCGTCCACCCCCAAGAGGGAAACATAGGTCGCCTTTCCGGCCGCCGCATCCTTTTGCAGCGCCTTTCCGGCGGTCAATTCGTCGCCCTCGACATCCAGCAGGTCGTCGCGGATCTGAAAGGCGATGCCGAGCGCCTCCGCATAGCTGTCGAGCGCGGCCAGAGCCATCGCGTCCGCCCGACCGAGCAGCCCTCCCGCCCGCGCGGAGAAGCGGATGAGCGCGCCGGTCTTGAGGCTTTGCAGAGCCGAGACCTCTTCGAGCGTCAACGCCTGCCCGGCGCTTTCTGCCGCGATGTCGAGAGCCTGACCGCCGACCATGCCGGATTGGCCCGAAGCGGATGCGAGTTCCGCGACGAGGGCGATGCGCACCGCGCTTTCGGGATGCGTCGCGGGATCGGCGAGAATGGCGAAGGCCTGGGTCTGCAGCGCATCTCCGGCGAGGATCGCCGTCGCGTCGTCCCATTTGCGATGCACGGTCGGCCGGCCGCGCCGCATGTCATCATCGTCCATCGCCGGCAGGTCGTCATGGACGAGGCTGTAGGCGTGCAGGCATTCGATCGCGGCCGCGGCGTTCAGGGCACTCTCCCGCTCGACGCCGAATATCCCCGCGCTTTCGACCACCAGGAAGGCCCGCAGGCGCTTGCCACCGCCCAGCGTCGCCCACCGCATCGCCTGCGCGACCGCATCGTTGGCGGGCAGCAGCGCGTCCAGCCGTGCCTCAACCGCCGCGGCCACGGCGTCGAGCCGCTCTCGAAACGCGCTCATTCGTAGGAGGCGGGCGTGGTTCCGGTGCCGTCGCCGGTGATCTGGGAGGTCTTCTCCTCCGCCGCGTTCAGCCTGGCCTCGCAATGCTTCTTGAGTGCTGCACCGCGTTCGTAGAGCGCGATCGACTCCTCCAGCGCCACGTCGCCGCTCTCGAGCTTGGCCACCACGGTTTCGAGTTCCGCCATCGCGGCCTCAAAGCTCATTTCCTCGACCGGGGTCTGGGTCACACGGGGTCCTCCTCCATCAGCACGGCGACATGCGCGGCAACACCGTCGGCGAGTGCCGCGAGGTCGTAGCCGCCTTCGAGCACCGACACGACGCGCCCGTCGCAATGGTCCCGAGCGATAGCGCAGAGCTGCCGGGTGAGCCAGACGAAATCCTCGGTCTCCCACTCCAGCTGGGCCAGCGGATCGGCGCGGTGCGCGTCGAACCCGGCGGAGATCAGCAGCAGTTGCGGGTCGAAGGATTCGAGCGCGGGAAAGGCCTCCGCCTCGTAGATCGCGCGCATCGCATTGCCGTCCGAATGCGGGGGCAGGGGCAGGTTCAGGATGTTGCCATGCGCCCCCGTCTCGGACCGCTCCCCGGTGCCGGGCCAGAGGGGCATCTGCTGCGAAGTCACGAGAAAGGCTCGGCTTTCGTCCCAGAGCAGGTCCTGCGTGCCGTTGCCGTGATGCACGTCGAAATCGACGATGGCGACGCGGGTCAGGCCGTGTGCCTCCATCACGTGCTTCGCCGCTGCCGCGACATTGCCGTAGAGGCAAAAGCCCATCGTCTGCGTCTTCTCCGCATGGTGCCCCGGTGGACGCGTCGCGACGAAGGCATTGCCGCCCCCGGTCATCACGGCATCGACGGCGGCGATGGCCCCACCGGCGGCGCGGCGGGCGGCCGCGAGGGTGCCCGGCGACATCCATGTATCCGAGTCCAAGGGAATTTCCCCGCTCGCGGGGGCCGCCTTCGCCAGCGCGTCGAGATGCGATTGCGGGTGCACGCGCAAGAGCTGCGCATCCGTCACCTCGGGGGCCTCGAGGCGGTCGAGCGCATCGAAACCGGCGTCGTAGAGTGCCTCCTCGACCGCCTCGATCCGGGCGATGCGTTCGGGATGGCCGTCCGGTGTGCGGTGGCCGTGGCTGGCGGGATGGGTGTAGAGCCGTGTCATGGCACGGAGGCTAACAGCGCGCGAAACCGGCGAAAAGGGCGGTATGCGATGCGTATGCACCCCGTATGGCATGCGTATGGCGAGTGAATGGCTCGGGTATTAGCGCCCGCGCAGCACCGCGCGCACCAGATCGGGCGCCGGCCAGTCGCGCCGACCGCCCTCTTCGGCATCGTGGACGAGCGCGGTCAGACGCGCGTTCACGGGGGCCTCGATCCCCTGCGACTGGGCGAGATCGACGACCGCGCCGTTCAGCCAGTCGACCTCGGTCGGCTTGCCCGCCGCGAAGTCCTCCGCCATCGAGGAGCGGGCCGCCGGGTCGATCTTCTGCAGGCGCAGGCCGATGGGGCGGAACAGGATGTCCGGCATAGACAGGAAGCTGGGGATCAGCCGGGGCGCCATCGCGCCGACCTTGGCGGGACGGATGCCCGCCGCCTCGCACGCCTCCAGCGCCTCGCGCATCGCCGCGGCGAGCACGCGGCGATAGCCCTTGCGCGACAGCTCGTCCCGCAGGCCGAGGGCAGAGAGCGCGTTGACGGCGTTGTTGAGGTTGAGAAGCAGCTTGCCCCACAGCACCGGCTCCATGTCCGCGACCTGCTCGACGGCGGCGGGGCCATCAGAGGGCAGGGGGGCGAGGGCGGCGTGGCGCAGGGCGGTGACGTGACCGAGGCTGGTCTTGGTCCAGCGCGCGTCCTCCCCCACCACGTTGAACGCGACCATGCCGGGAAGGACGGGATTGTCCGGCAGGCGCTGCGACAGCGCCTCCGCCGCGCGCGGGCCGTTCAGAAGGCTGAGGATCGGCACGCCGGGCCGCGCATGATCCGCGATCTCCGCCGCGGCCGTGTCGATGGCCGTGCATTTGACCGCCAGGACGACGAGGTCCGCATCGGCGAGCACCGCGGGGTCGTCGTGGAACGGGACCGGCACCTGCGCGGTCCACCCTGCGGTGTCGGTCCTGTCCGCGAGCGTCACGCCTGCGGCGTGGGCGACGGCCTGTCGAGGCCGTCCGAGCAGGGCGACGTCCGCGCCGGCATGGCGCCAAGCTCCGGCCACGAAGCCCCCGATCGCGCCTGCGCCCATCACCATCACGCGCATCGCCCATCCTTTCTGCTTCGTCCAAATATCCCCGCCGGAGGCATCCGACCGCGCCGCTCTCTCAGTCGGGTACGATCATGTAGCCCGCGCCGCGCACGGTCTGCAGGTAGCGCGGGCTCTTGGGATCGGTTTCGATCTTCCGCCTCAGGCGGGTGATCTGGACGTCGATCGCCCGCTCCTGCGCCTGACCCTGGTCGCGGCCCAGAGCCTCGATCACCGCGTGGCGGGCGACGGGCTCGTTCGGGGAGGCGGCGAGCACCCGCATCAGCGCCTGTTCGGTCGAGGTCAGACGCACCTGCTCCTCGCCCTGCCACATCTCGCCGCGCCCCAGATCGTAGCGGATGGGGCCGAGTTGCAGGGTCCTGGGCGGCTCGGGCTTCTTCGACGGGGCGGGGCTACGGCGCAGGATGGCGTTGATGCGCGCCACCAATTCGCGCGGCTCGAACGGTTTGGGCAGGTAGTCGTCGGCCCCGGCCTCCAGCCCGGTGATGCGGTCGTCCGCATCGCCGCGCGCGGTCAGCAGCAGGATGGGGGTGGTGATCTCCTCGCGCAGGGATTTCGTGAGGCTGATACCGTCCTCGCCCGGCATCATCACGTCGAGCACGATCAGGTCGAATTCCAGCCCTTCGAGCAGGCGGCGCGCATGGGCGGCGTCGCGCGCGCCCGAGACCAGGAAGCCCTGCCGCGTCAGGAACTTGCGCAGCAGGTCGCGGATGCGCGCGTCGTCGTCGACGATCAGCACATGCGCGTCGAGCGTCTCAGTCATCCCCGTTTTCCATGAGGCTCAGCACGCGCGGCCGGATCTCCGGGTCGATCATCTGTTCGAGCACGGTGCGAAAGCCGTGCACGGCCTCGGGACCTGCCGCCATGTAGGCCTTGCGCATCCGGGCGCGCTGGGCCTCGGAGAGCGACTTTTCCAGCTTCCGGCCCGCATCGGTCAGGTAGAGGTTGCGCTGGCGACGATCCTCGCGGCCCACGCGGCTTTCGATCAGGCCGTCCTCGACCAGTTGGCGCAGCACGCGGTTGAGGCTCTGCTTGGTGACGCCGAGGATGTCGAGCAGGGTGTTCACGGTCAGGCCCGGGCGGCGGTTGACGAAATGCAGCGCCCGGTGGTGGGCGCGGCCGTAGCCGTAATCCTCGAGCAGGCGGTCGGGATCGGCGGTGAAGCCGCGATAGGCGAAGAACATCAGTTCGATCCCGTTGCGCAACTGGTCGTCGGTCAGGAACAGGAGATGCTCGCTGCGCTGTGCGGTGGCGAAACGCTGGCTCATGGATCGGTCCTCGCGGTCTGCTTGGCCTTTATTATGTCAGCTTTGTTGACTATCCAAGAACCGAATGATAGCTGCGATCCGATTTCGTGAAACTTCGTGCCGCGAGGTGCGGGATTTGCGCAACTATCGCAAAGATGACAGCCGCAGCCCGCGGCTCAGGGGAGGACGGTCATGGCAGCCTATGACGATCGCGACGGCCATATCTGGATGGATGGCAAGATGGTGCCCTGGCGGGAGGCCAAGGTGCATGTCCTGACCCATGCGCTGCATTACGCCTCCTCGGTCTTCGAGGGCGAGCGGGCCTACGAGGGCAAGATCTTCAAGAGCCGCGAGCATTCGGAGCGGCTGCTGCGCTCGGGAGAGCTGATCGACGCGCCGATCCCCTACACGGTCGACGAGATCGAGGCTGCGAAGGCCGAGGTCATGGCGGCAAGCGGGCTGACGGACGCCTATATCCGCGTGGTCGCCTGGCGCGGATCGGGCGAGGACATGGGCGTCGCCTCGCAGCGCAACAAGGTGCGCATGGCCGTCGCCGCCTGGGAGTGGGGGGCCTATTACGGCGACGCGAAGATGCAGGGCGCGAAGCTCGACATCTCGAAGTGGAAGCGCCCGAGCCCCGAGACGATCCCGAGTGCGGCCAAGGCGGCGGGACTCTACATGATCTGCTCGATGTCCAAGCACGCGGCGGAGGCGAAGGGCTGCTCGGACGCGCTGATGATGGATTATCGCGGCTACGTGGCCGAGGCGACGGGGGCCAATGTCTTCTTCGTCAAGGACGGCAAGGTGCACACGCCGCTGCCCGATTGCTTCCTCAACGGCATCACGCGCCAGACGGTGATCGGCATGCTGCGCGACAAGGGCGTGGAGGTGGTCGAGCGCCACATCCAGCCCGAGGAGATGGACGGGTTCGAGCAGTGCTGGCTGACCGGCACCGCGGCGGAGGTCACGCCGGTCGGGCAGATCGGCGAGCACCGCTTCGAGGTCGGCGCGCTGGCCCGGTTGATCGCCGAGGACTACGAGAAGCTGGTGCGCGGCAAGCTGTGAGGCCGGGTGCCTCCGGCGGGGATATTTGCCGGAAGTGAAAGAGCGAGCCCCGGTGCCTAGTCGGCATCGGGGGTGAAGAGCCGCTGGCCGTCGACGGCGAAGGCGCCGATGGCGGCTTGCCCGTCCGCGCCGGTCAGCCAGTCGATCAGGGTCCGGGCATCGGCGACGTTGGCTTGCGGACAGTGGTCGGGCGAGACGGCGATCGCGGCGTAGGGGTTGTGCAGCGCCGGGTCGCCCTCGTGCAGCAGGGCGAGGCCCTGGCGGTTGCCGAAGCTGGCCCAGGTGGCACGGTCGGTCAGCGCATAGGCGCCCATCCCCGCGGCCATGTTGAGCGTCGCCCCCATGCCCGCGCCGACCTCGCGATACCAGCTGCCGGAGGCGGGGCGCGGGTCGTCGGGCCAGAGCGTCAGTTCCTTGCGATGCGTGCCGCTGTCGTCGCCGCGCGACAGGAAGGTCGCTTCCGCCGCCGCGATGCGGGCGAGCGCGTCTCCGGTGCCGCTGGCCGTCGCGATACCTGCGGGGTCCTCCTCGGGGCCGATCAGAACGAAGTCGTTATACATCAGCGCGTGACGCTCCAGCCCGTAGCCTGCGGCGACGAAGGCGTCCTCGGCCGCACGGTCGTGGACGATCAGCAGGTCGCCGTCGCAATTGGTCGCATTGCGGATCGCCTGACCGGTGCCGACGGCGACGACGCGGGTCTCGATGCCGGTGGCCGCCTCGAATTCGGGCAGGATCGCGTCGTAGAGGCCGGAATTCCGGGTCGAGGTGGTCGATTGGATCAAGACGGGATCGGCCAGGGCGGGGGCTGCCAGCAGGCAGGCGGCAATCAGGTATTTCACAGCAGGAGGTCCCCTTGCAGATAGGCGCGCGCCTCCGCCGAGGCGGGACGCGCGAAGAAGCGGTTGGCGGGCGTCTGTTCGGTTAGTCGGCCCGCGTGGAGGAACACGATCTCGGAGGCGAGGCGGCGCGCCTGTCCGATATCGTGGGTGATCAGCACGACGCGCACGCCGTCGGCGACGACGCGGGCCACCAGCGCCTCGACCCCGGCGGTGGCGCGCGGGTCAAGGTGGGCGGTCGGCTCGTCGAGCAGCAGCATGTCGGGGGCGGCCCCAAGCGCGCGGGCGAGGGCGAGACGTTGTTGCTCACCACCCGAGAGGGCGCGGGCGGGCGCGGTGGCGCGATGCTCCAGATCGGCGAAGCGCAGCAGTTCCTGGGCCCGGGCGCGCCGGTCGCGGCGCGGCACGCCGTACTGTGCGAGCGCGTGGGTCAGGTTGCCGATCGCGGAGCGGCGCAGCAGAACGGGGCGTTGGAAGACGAGGGCGGTGCGGTGCTTCTCGGGTCGGGGCGGCCAGGCGTAGCGGATCGTCCCGCTATCGGGCCGGGCAAGGCCCGCGACGAGGCGCAGGAGCTGCGTCTTGCCTGCGCCGTTCGGGCCGAGGATCACCGTGACCGGCGACAGGCCGAAGGATGCGTCGATCCCCGACAGCAGCGTGCGCGAGCCCGCGCGCAGTCCCACGCCGTCGAGGCGGACAGGCGGCGGCAGGACGACGCCGGAATGGATCTGGCGAACGGGCTCAGCCATGCGCGTGGCGGCGGGCCGCCCCCCTCAGCGCCATCAGCGCGCCGTTGACGATCAGCGACAGCAGCAGCAGCACGATGCCGAGGCCGAGCGCGAGCGACAGCGCCCCGCGCGAGGTCTCGAGCGCGATGGCGGTGGTCATCACGCGGGTGGCGTGGTCGATATTGCCGCCGACGATCAGCACGGCCCCGACCTCGGCCAGCGCCCGCCCCGCGCCCGCGAGCGCCGCGGTGACGAGGGTGAAGCGGCCGTCGTGGATCAGGGTGGTCAGGCGGGCCGCGGGCCGCATCCGCAGAGCCGCGAAGAGGTCGGCATATTCCTCGGCCAAATCGGCGGTGGCCTGTGCCGTGAGCGCCGCGACGATCGGCACGACGAGCACGGTCTGCGCGAGGATCATCGCGGCGGGCGTGTAGAGCAGGCCGAGCGGCCCGAGCGGTCCGGCGCGGCTGAGCAGAAGGTAGAGCGCGAGGCCGACCACTACCGGCGGCAGGCCCATCATGGCATTGACCAGCACCAGAAGCGGGGCACGGCCCGGAAAGCGCAGCGCCCCGAGGGCCGCGCCCAGCGGGATGCCGATGGCGCAGGCCGCCGCGACCGCCGCACCCGAGACGAGGAGCGAGCGCAGCACGATCTCCATCAGGTCGGGATCGGCGGTCAGGATCAGGGTCAGCGCGGCGCGGCCGGCATCGGTTAAATCTGTCATGCCGTCAGGTTATGCGCGCCGGGGCCCGGTGGCCACCGTGCGGCCCCGGCATTCGGAGCGCGGGAAACGACTTGGGCCTGCCGCGTGGTCACGGGGCGCGGGCCGGGTTGAGAGGGGGGCGTCGAATCGCTACATTAAGACTTGTGAGCGGGCCATCCTGGCCTGCCCGTACAGGAGGACATCGTTCTGACCGAACGTGTTGCCGCGGTCGAGACCGCACCGGATCGTGCCACCGGCGCAACGGCACAGGGAGCGTTCGGCGGGGCCGAGATGCTCGAACTCGTACTCCGCTCGCTCGATGACGACAAGGCCGAGGACATCGTGCCGATCTCCCTCAAGGGGAAATCCGCGATGGCCGATCACATGGTCGTGGCGACCGGGCGGTCGTCCCGTCAGGTGTCGTCGATGGCCGAGAAGCTGCTGGAGCGGCTGAAGGACGCGACCGGGCAATCGGCGCGCGTCGAAGGGCGAGAGACCGGCGACTGGGTGCTGATCGACGCAGGCGACGTGATCGTGCACCTGTTCCGCCCGGAAGTGCGTGAGTTCTACCAGCTCGAGAAGATGTGGCTGAGCCCCGGCGAGGCCGCGGCCCCCGCCCACTGACGCCCCCGTGCGCGTGACCATCGCCGCCGTCGGGCGGCTGCGCGCGGGACCCGAGCGGGATCTGATCGACGACTATCTCGACCGGTTCGACCGGACGGGGCGGGCCTTCGGCCTCGGCCCCGCGCAGGTGGTCGAGGTGGACGAGCGCAAGGGCGGCGGCATGGCGGGCGAGGCGAAGCTGCTCGACGCCGCGGTGCCCGAGGGCGCGATGCGGGTGACGCTCGACGAGCGGGGGAAGCTGATGTCCTCTCCCGATTTCGCGGCATTGCTGCAGGCGCGGGCCGATGACGGCGTGCGCGACATGTGTTTCCTGATCGGGGGCGCGGACGGGCTGGCGCCGGACTTGCGGCGCGGGGCGGATGCCTCGATCTCTCTGGGAAAGATGGTCTGGCCGCACATGTTGGTGCGGGTCATGCTGGCCGAGCAGCTGTACCGCGCGGCGAGCATCCGCGCGGGATTGCCCTACCACCGGGCCTAGTCGTCGAGGCGGCGCGCGGCGTCGGGCAGCATGATCGGCACGCCCTGCTGGATCGGGTAGGCGAGGCCGGCGTTGTGGCAGACCAGCTCGTTCGCCTCGCGGTCCCAGACCAGCCGACCGCGGGTCACGGGGCAGACGAGCGCCTCCAGCAGCTTGCGGTCGATCGCCTCGCTCATTGCAGGGGCGTCTCGTCGGGGTTGGCGCCGCCTGCGCGCAGGGCGAATTCCATCAGCATCACCAGTGTCTCGCGCCGCGTCGCGAGCGACGGGGCCTCCAGCAGGGCCTGCTTTTCCTCCGCCTCGAAGGGGCAGAGCATGGAGAGGGAGTTGATGAGCAGTTCCTCGTCCGCCTCCTTCAGGCTGTCCCAGTCGCTGGAGAGCTGCGCGCTGTCGAAGAAGCGCGACAGCAGATCGAGGAAGGCGGGGCGGTCGAAGCCGGGGTCTTTCTCCTCCGCGCCCAGATCGCGGGCGAAGCTGGACCAGTCGAGCCGCGCGCGGCGGTAGGGGGTGAAACCCTCGACCTCTTCCACAAGCCGGAACCGCGACACGCCGGTCAGCGAGATGATGTAGCGGCCATCGTCGGTTTCGGAGAATTGCGTGATGCGGCCCGCGCAGCCGATGGTGTGCAGCCGCGATGTGCCCTGCGGCCCCTCGACCGGCTGGATCATGGCGATCATCCGCTCGGGTGTCTTCAGCGCGTCATCGAACATCGCGAGGTAGCGCGGCTCGAACAGGTTGAGCGGCAGCCGCGCGCGCGGCAGCAGCAGCGCGCCGCCGAGCGGGAAGATCGGCAGCGTTCCGGGCAGGTCGGCGGCGGCGAAGCGGCGCATCAGGCGAAGATCATCGAGCTGAGGCGACGGCGCCCGGTCGCGGTCAGCGGGTCCTTCGGCCCCATCGCGTCGAACAGCTTGAAGAGCTGGTCCTTGGCCGCCCCGTCGTTCCATTCGCGGTCGCGGCGGAAGATTTCCAGCAGGCTGTCGATGGCGCCAGCATTGTCGCCCGCGCCGATCTGGGCGAGCGCGAGGTCGAAGCGCGCCTGGTGGTCGTCGGGTGCGGCGGCGACGGCGGCGGTCAGCGCGTCGAGCTCACCGGCGTTGCCGCTGGCTGCGGTCAGTTCGATCTGGGCACGCACGGACGCGATCTCGGGCGCGTTGGCGACCGAGGCCGGGGCGGCGTCGAGGGTCGCGGTCGCCCGCTCCACATCGCCGCTTTCCATGTAGGCGCGGGCGAGGCCCGCGATGGCGCGGGCGTGATCCGGCTGCTCGCCCAGCACGGCGGCGAAGACCTGGGCTGCATCGCCGACGGCGCCTTCCTCCAGCATCTGCTCGGCCTGCTCGACCGCGTCGTCCAGCCCGCCCGAGGCGTCGCCGCCCGCGGCCTGCACGACCTTCTCGATGAACTGCTTGATCTGCGATTGCGGCAGCGCGCCCTGGAATCCGTCGAGCGGCTGGCCTTTGTAGAAGGCGTAGACGGTCGGGATCGACTGCACGCGCAGCTGGGCGGCGATCTGCTGGTTCTCGTCCACGTTGACCTTCACGAGCTTCACCGCACCGCGCGCGGCCTTCACCTCCGCCTCGATGGCGGGGGTCAACTGCTTGCACGGGCCGCACCAGGGCGCCCAGAAATCGACGATGATCGGCACCTCCATCGAGGCGTCGACCACGTCCTGCATGAAGGTCGCCTCGGTCGAGTCCTTGATGAGGTCGGTGGCGTCGGGGGCGGGGTTCAGTTCGAGCATGTCGGTCTCTTCGTTCATTGCACGCGGGCTTGCGGGGCAAGATGCGTCACTTGCCCGGCGCTTCCACCGCGGCGCGTTCCAGTTCATCGAAATCGACCAGTTCAGCGGCATGGCCGCTCAGGTCGAAGATCCGGGCGAGGTCTGCGGTGGAGATGGCGACGGTCGCCTCGTTATGCAACGGGTGGCAGTTCAGTACCTCGGCCCGCATCATCTGTTCGTCGAGCACCACGCGCACAGTGCCTTCGGTATCGTTGAGGATGGCGAGGGGCGTGACCGCACCGGGCGTGACGCCGAGACGGTCGAGCAGCAGGTCGGGCTTGGCGAAGCTGAGCTTGCGCAGGCCGATGCGTTTCTCGAGGTCGCGGATGCGGATGGAGCGCCCTTCCTCGCAGGTGACGAGGACCATCTCGCCCGCCTTGGATTTCAGGAACATGTTCTTGCAATGCGCGCCGGGCAGGTCGCCGCGCAACTCCCGGCTTTCCTCCACCGTGTGCAGCGGCGGGTGGCGGTGCAGCGTGTAGGCGATCCCCTCGCGGTCGAGAAAGGCGAGAAGGTCGGATTCGGTCATGGGGGTGGTCAACTGCGCCTCCTCTCGGACTTTCCTCTGCACTTGCCGCGCGGATTGCGCGGAATCAAGCCGAAGGCGCCGCGCATCGCCGTGTCGCCCCCCGGCACGGCGATTTGGCTGATGGAGACGCGCTACGGGTACGGTATGCGGACTTGGCTGCAATAAAGTGTGTCACTCCACTGCAAGATCGCCGCACCGCGACACGGCAATGCGCAGCGTCCCCAACCTCGTTTTCCCGCTTGCGGCCCTCGCGAGAATCCGTATACATCGCCGCACCCACGGATTGCGGGCGTAGCTCAGGGGTAGAGCGCAACCTTGCCAAGGTTGAAGTCGTGAGTTCGAATCTCATCGCCCGCTCCATTCCTTCCTTCGGAAGGGTGGCAATCCGGCTCGGTGCGGGCGTAGCTCAGGGGTAGAGCGCAACCTTGCCAAGGTTGAAGTCGTGAGTTCGAATCTCATCGCCCGCTCCAATTTCCAGTCCGATCTTCAGGAAAACTCGGTGCGGATCGCGTCGGTCTGCGCGCCTGCGTCTGGCACGGTGAGGCCCTCGCGCTCCGGCAGTCCGGTCGCGGGGCGGGGCAGGTCAATGGGGCCGTTCGGGGTCACGACCTCGTGCCGGGTCAACGCGGGGTGGTCGAGCGCGTCCGTCACGTCGCGCAGGCGGGCATGGGCGATGGCGCAGCGGCTCATCAGGCCCTCGGCCTCGGCGACGTTCATTTCGGCGAGGCGGGCCGCGATGGCCGCGTCGAGTGCGGGGCGGTTGGCGACACGCTCGACATTGCTGGCGAATCGCGGGTCGGGCGGGCCGAGCAGCTCCGGCTCCAGTCGTTGCCATTCGCGCTCGGACTGCACGGCGATCAGCAGGCGGGTGCCGTCGGCGAGCCGGAACACGCCGTAGGGTGCGATGGAGGGGTGGGCGACGCCGACGCGGGCGGGTGGAGACCCTGCTGCGGCCTGCAGGTAGGGCACCGCCATCCATTCCGCGACGGAGGAGAACAGCGACAGCGCGATGTGCCGGCCCTCTCCGGTACGCCCGCGCGCGATCAGGGCCTTGAGGATCGCGGCATAGGCCTGCATCCCGCAGGCGATGTCGGCGACGGAGAAGCCGACGCGGCCTGGTGCCTCGGCGCTGCCGGTCACGTCGCAGAGCCCGGTTTCGGCCTGCACCAGCAGGTCGTAGGCGCGGGCGGTCTCGTAGGCGTGGCCGGTGCCGTAGCCGCTGATCGAGCAGGTGATGAGGCCGGGGTGCGTGGCGCGCAACTGCGCCGGGTCCAGACCCAGCCGGGTCAGCGCGCCGGGGGCGAGGTTCTCGATCAGCACGTCGGCGCGGGCGGCGATCCGGCGGGCGAGGGCGAGGTCGTCCGCGTCGCGCAGGTCGAGCGTCAGGCTCTCCTTCCCGGCGTTGAGCCAGACGAAATAGCTCGACTGCCCCGCCGCGGCCCGGTCGTAGCCGCGGGCGAAATCGCCGCCGGGACGCTCCACCTTGATGACGCGCGCGCCGTCCTGTGCCAGCCGCGAGGTGGCATAGGGCGCGGCCACCGCCTGCTCGATGGCCAGCACGGTTATGCCGCCCAATGTCAGAATGAGCGGGGGAGTCCCAGCACATGCTCGGCCACGTGGCTGAGGATGAGATTGGTCGAGATCGGCGCGACCTGGTAGAGGCGGGTCTCCCGGAACTTGCGCTCCACGTCGTATTCCTCGGCAAAGCCGTAGCCGCCATGCGTCTGCAGGCAGGTATCGCCGGCCTGCCAGCTGGCCTCGCTCGCCACCATCTTGGCCATGTTGGCCTCGGCCCCGCAGGGCTGACCCGCATCGAAGAGGCGCATCGCGTGATCGACGCTGTGCGCGGCACTTTCCACCGCGACATGGGCGCGGGCGATCGGGAACTGCACGCCCTGGTTCTGACCGATGGGCCGCCCGAAGACCTGGCGGTCGGAGGCGTAGCGGGTCGCCGTCTCCACGAACCAGCGGCCATCCCCGATGCATTCGGAGGCGATCAGCAGACGTTCCGCGTTCAGGCCGTCGAGCAGGTAGCGGAAGCCCTTGCCCTCCTCCCCGATCAGGTTGGCGGCGGGCACGCGCAGGTCGTCGAAGAACACTTCGGTCGTGGCGTGGTTGAGCATCGTGCGGATCGGGCGGATGGTCAGGCCGTTGCCCAGTGCCTCGCGCATGTCGACGAGGAACATCGACATGCCATGCGTCCGTTTCTGCCCCGCCTCTGGATCGGAGGTGCGGGCGAGCAACAGCATCAGGTCGGAATGCTCGGCGCGGGAGGTCCAGACCTTCTGCCCGTTCACCACGAAATCGTCGCCGTCGCGCCGGGCGCGGGTGCGGATCGAGGCGGTGTCGGTCCCGGCGGTAGGCTCGGTCACGCCGAAGGCCTGCAGCCGCAACTCGCCGGAGGCGACGCGGGGCAGCCATTCGGATTTCTGCGCGTCCGAGCCGTGCCGCAGCACCGTGCCCATCGTGTACATCTGCGCATGCGCGGCGCCCGCGTTGCCGCCCGCGCGGTGGATCTGCATCAGGATCCGCCCTGCGACCGAGAGCGGTTGGCCCGATCCGCCATAGGCCTCGGGGATCAGCACGGAGAGGAGGCCCGCATCTGTCATCGCGCGGACGAACTCGGTCGGGTAGGCCCGCTCCCGATCCGTGCGTTGCCAGTAGTCGGAGGGAAAGTCGCGCATCACGTCGGCGGTGACGCGGTCGATCTCGTCATGGGAAAGTGTCGTCATGGGCGCGAGACTAGACCGGGATCGCCTCAAAAGAAAAGCGCGGCGGGTTGCCCCGCCGCGCTGATCGTCAGTCGAAATATCGCTGGATCAGACCGCCGCCGACTTCGGCCCGGCGAAGAACCAGACGATGAAGCCGATGATGGGGAAAATGATCACCCCGAGGGCCCAGAGGATCTTCGCACCCGTGCTCGCGCCGGATTTGAAGATGTTGAGCAGCGCCCAGATGATGAGGACGAGGTGAATGATACCGAGAATGAATTCCATGACGTGAAATACCTGTCGTAATTGCTGTTGCAGGGTCAACGCTCACGAAAGCGAGAGGTTCCCGTGTGACAACTCAACGCAGGCGTTTTTCCGTCTGGGCATCGAACAGCATCACGGAAGCCGGGTCGAAACGGACGCCGACGCGGCCCGAGGCATCGGCGCGCCGGGTCTCGCGCGCCTCGACCACGATCCGCTCTCCGGTCTCGGCATCGAGGTAGAGGTAGGACACGCCGCCCAGATGCTCGGTGATGTCGACGGCGAGCGGGCCGTCGGGTGCCATCTCCATCTCCTGCGGGCGGATGCCGACGGTGACGGCGCTGCCCTCGGGCGGGAGGTCGGACACGGGCGAGGGGACGGTCTGGTCGATGCCGGGCACGTGGATCGCGCCGCCCTGCACGGTTCCCGCGAGGAAGTTCATGGCGGGCGAGCCGATGAAGCCCGCGACGAAACGGTTGTCGGGATCGTCGTAGAGGTGCAGCGGGCTGCCCACCTGCTCGACATGGCCCTTGCGCAGCACGACTATCTTGTCGGCCAGCGTCATCGCCTCGACCTGATCGTGGGTCACGTAGATCATGGTCGCGCCGATCTCCTTGTGCAGATGGGCGATCTCCACCCGCATCTCGACGCGCAGCTCGGCGTCGAGATTGGACAGCGGTTCGTCGAAGAGGAACACGTCCGGGTCGCGCACGATGGCCCGCCCGATCGCGACGCGCTGGCGCTGGCCGCCCGACAGGGCCTTGGGCTTGCGCTTGAGATAGTCCTCGAGCTGCAGGATCCGGGCGGCCTCCGCCACCTTCTCGCGGATCTCGGCCTTCGGGTGGCCGTTCATCTTGAGGCCGAAGCCCATGTTCTCCTCGACCGTCATGTGCGGGTAGAGCGCGTAGGTCTGGAACACCATCGCCACGCCACGATCGGCGGGCTCGTTGCGGGTCACATCGCGGCCCGCGATCTCGATCTTGCCCGCGGTCGTCTCCTCCAGCCCCGCGATCATGCGAAGGAGCGTGGACTTGCCGCAGCCCGACGGGCCGACAAATACGGCGAATTCGCCTTCCTCCACGGTCAGGTCGATGCCGTGGATGACCTGCGTCTCCCCGTATTTCTTGATGACGTCGGTCAGGACCACTCCGGTCATGGGGCTCTCCTCTCAGGCGATGACGCGGCTTTGCGGCAGGGTCAGGCCCGCCGCGTCGCGCGCGATGGCCGCGGCGGTTTCGTGAAGGTCGGGGGCGAGCCGCGCCAAGTCGTCGAGGCCGTGGCGCAGGGTCGAGGACGTGACCGACATGGCGCCCATCGGGCGGTCGGCGGGGTCGAGGATCGGCACCGCGACGCAGATGATGGTCGGCTCGTGCTCCTCCCGGTCGAAGGAGATGCGGGTGGTGCGGATATCGGCCAGTTCTGCCCGTAGGCTGTCGGGCGAGGTGTGGGTATGTTCGGTATGGGCGAACCAGCTTTGCTGGTCGAGCGCGCGCGACAGTTCGTCCTCTGGCAGGAAGGCGAGCATCGCCTTGCCCACGCCGGTGCAGTAGCCCGGCCCGATCTTGCCCGCATCCGAGAACATCGGGATCGGTCGCGCGGCGTTTCGTTTGTCGAGGTAGAGGACCTGCCCGCCATCGAGCTGCGCGAGGTGCACCGTCTCCCCCAGCCGAGCCGACAGCGCGTCGAGATGCGGGCGCGCAATGGGCGCGAGCGTCGCCTGACGCCAAGCGGCATGGGCAAGACGCACGAGCCGCGGGCCGGGCTGGTAGGTGGCGCGGTCGGGGTCGTAGGCGAGCATGCGCTGGTTCGTCAGCGTCTGGATCAGGCGGTAGAGCGTGGCCTTGGGCAGCGGCGACACCGCCTGCACCTCGGCGAAGCGCACGGGGCGACCGAAGCCCGCGACCTGATCGAGCAGGTCGAGCGCCTTTCCGACTGTGCCGTCTGCGTGGCCGCCGCTCATGGGGTCTTTCCTTCCGGGTCGCGCAGGCCGCTGCGAGGGCGGCCCGTCCTTCATTGTTGACAACGTTACGGCGGGTCGGCATGGTTTTCAATAATCAAAACCAAGTTTCAATATGTGAGACAACCGGGAGGAAAACGATGTCCACTCTGAAGAAGACCCTGATGGCGCTGGCGGCCACGACGGTCGTGGCGGGTCCGGCCTTCGCCGACGCGCACATGGCCCCGCTCGAAGGCACGCTGCGCATCATCTCCGACATGTCGAACCCCGCGCCGCGCGCGGTGATGGAAGGCCTCGCCGCCGATTTCGACGAGATGCACGAGAACCTGACGGTCGAGCTGGAGATCGTCGATCGCGAGGCGTGGAAATCCCAGATCCGCAACGCGCTGAGCGCGAACCCGCCCGATGTCGTGAACTGGTATGCCGCGAACCGCATGGGCCCCTACGTGGATGCGGGCCTGTTCATGGACATCTCCGACATGTACGCGAATGGCGACCTGCCGGGGCTCGACGCCGTGCAGGGCGCGATGACCATCGACGGAAAGCAGTGGGGCGTGCCCTACACCTACTACCAGTGGGGCGTGTACTACCGCGAGGACATCTTCGAGGAGCTGGGGCTGGAGGAGCCGACCACCTGGGAGGAGGAACTGTCCAACTGCCAGGCGATCATCGATTCGGGTCGCAAGTGCTACACGATCGGGACCAAGTTCCTGTGGACCGCGGGCGGCTGGTTCGACTACCTCAACATGCGGACCAACGGCTTCGACTTCCACATGCAGCTCGCCCGCGGCGAGGTCGAGTGGACGGACGAGCGCGTGCGCGAGACCTTCGCCAACTGGCGCCAGCTGATCGACATGGGCGCCTTCATCGACGATCACCAGACCTATAGCTGGCAGGAGGCGCTGCCCTTCATGGTGAACGGCGAGGCGGCATCCTACCTGATGGGCAACTTCGCCGTGGCGCAGCTGCGCGAGGCGGGGCTGACGGACGACCAGCTCGGCTTCTACCAGTTCCCGATGATCGGCGACTACCCGATGGGCGAGGACGCCCCGACCGACACGTTCCACATCGCGAGCGGTGCGCAGAACGTCGAGGCGGCCAAGGCCTTCCTGCAATACGTGACCTCCGCCGAGGTGCAGACCGAGATCAACGGCCCCGACGCGCTGGGCCAGCTGCCGGTCAACGCCAACTCCTCGGTCGCGGATGACGAGTTCCTGGAGGAAGGCTTCGAGATGCTGTCGAACAACGCGACGGGCGGCATCGCCCAGTTCTTCGACCGGGACTTCCCGGCGGAGATGGCGTCGATCGGCATGGAGGGCCTGCAAGAGTTCATGGTCTTCCCCGACAATCTCGACGACATACTCGAGCGTCTTGAGGCAGCCCGTCAGCGCATCTACGAGTGATCCACTGTCCCTCGGTCGGGCGGGCCAGGCCCGGCCGGGGACGACACTCGTGATGCGATCCGGCCGTCCCCCGTGCTCCCATCGGGGGGCGGCCTCCTTCCCATCCGGTTTGCCTGAGCGGACCGGTTGAGAGATCCCGCCAACGCCGACCGGAGGATCGCCCGTGACCTATGCCACCGTTCCCGACCGGCATCCGCCGGAGCGCCCGCGCAAATCCTGGTACAGGCGCAACGAGATCGCGCTGACACCCTGGCTGTTCCTGATCCCCGGCGCGCTGTTCTTCGCGGTCTACGTGATCGTGCCGATCTTCCAGAGCTTCCACATTTCCTTCTACGAATGGGACGGGCTGGGAGAGCTGTCCGAGCGCGGCGAGTTCGTCGGCATGGGCAATTACGAGGAGCTGGTGGGCGACCGCGCCTTCGAGACCTCGCTGTGGAACAACCTCAAATGGCTGCTGCTGTACCTGCTGGCCATTCCCGGCGGGCTGTTCATCGCGCTGTTCCTCAATCAGACGGTCGCGGGCATCCGCTTCTACAAGTCGATGTTCTTCTTCCCCTTCGTGCTGAGCCAGGTGGTCGTCGGACTCGTCTTCTCCTGGTTCTATCTGCCGCGGGTGGGGGCACTGAATGCGATCCTGGAATTTTTCGGCCTCGGCACGCTGAACGTGCTGGGCGACCCGGATATCGCGACCTATGGCATCATCGTCGCGGGGCTGTGGCCGCAGACGGCCTATGCGATGATCCTGTACCTGACGGGTCTGAACGCCGTGGACCCCGAGCAGGTGGAGGCCGCGCGACTCGACGGGGCGAAGGGCTGGCGGATGCTGTGGTACGTGATCCTGCCGCAGCTCAAGCCCGCGACCTTCATCGCCTTCGTCGTGACGATCATCGGGGCGCTGCGGTCCTTCGACCTGATCTCGATCATGACGAATGGCGGCCCGTTCGGATCGACGCGGGTGCTGAGCTTCTACATGTTCGAAAAGGCGCTGAGCGAATACGGCTTCCGCATGGGCTACGGCTCGGCCATCGCGGTCGTGCTGTTCCTGATCATGCTGGTCTTCATCGCCTATTTCCTGTTCCAGATGTGGCGCGACGAGCGCGAGGCGCGGCGCTGATGTTCGTGGTGCCGACAGATCGCCCGACCGGGTCGGGCCCGTGGCCCGGCCAGCGCCCGATCGCCCCCCCGGTCGGGCGCTTCCACGCCCAACCGCGGTCGGTCGCCAGCCTTTCGTACCTCATCGTCGCTGACCAGTTTTCGGGAGGTCGCTGATGTTCCCCACCCCTATCGAAAAACGCTCCGGCGCCGCGCGCGCGACCTACCAGACGCTGCTGCCGATCACGCTGATCCTGTGGCTGCTGCCGCTGCTGGCGGTCATGCTGTTCTCGATCAAGCCGGCCACGGATTTCTCGAACAACAACTATTGGGGGATGCCCGGCAGCTTCAACCTGCTGGAGAATTACGGGCAGGTCTTCTTCAACTCCGACATGCCGCGCTACATGTGGAACTCGGTGTTGATCACGGTGCCGACGGTGATCGGCGCGGTGGCGCTGAGCTGCATGACGGGTTTCGCGCTCGGCATCTACCGGTTCCGGGGGAACCTGCTGATCTTCTTCATCTTCATCGCGGGTAATTTCGTGCCGTTCCAGATCCTGATGGTGCCGGTGCGCGATCTGACGGTGGATGCGGGGCTCTACGACACCAAGCTGGGGCTGGTGCTGTTCCATATCGCCTTCCAGACCGGGTTCTGCACGCTGTTCATGCGCAACTTCATCCGCGCGCTGCCGCGCGAGCTGATCGAGGCGGCGCGGGTCGAGGGCGTGGCCGAATGGCGGATCTTCTGGTTCGTGGTGCTGCCGCTGATGCGGCCTGCCATCGCGGCGCTGTCGGTGCTGATCTTCACCTTCATCTGGAACGACTATTTCTGGGCGATCGTGCTGACGCAGGGGCCGGATTCGCAGCCGGTGACGGCGGGGATCACCTCGTTCAACTCGCAATTCGTGGCACAGTATCACCTGATGAGCGCGGGCAGCATCGTCGCGGCCCTGCCGCCGGTGCTCATGTTCTTCGCCATGCAGAAGCATTTCATCGCGGGGCTGACGCTCGGGGCCGTGAAGTGATCGAGTGCTGGCGGCTCGACACGGCTGACGCGACGCTGGTGCTGGCGAGCGAGAACCGGCGCCTGCCTGAGGTGCTGCACTGGGGCGCGCGGCTGCCCGATGGAGAGGGGCTGGTGGCGCTGTGGCGCGCAGGGATGAGCGACGTAACCGGCGGGATGCTGGACGCGCGCCCGCCGATGACGATCTGCCCGATGCGCGAGGACGTGTTTCCCGGCGCGCAGGGTTGCGATGCGGACCTGTCCTTGCGGCTCGATGGGGTAGAGGAGGGGGCGGACCCATTGCGCCTGACCTTCCGTGATGGGCAGGCGACTTACACGCTGCGCGCCGAGGTCGACGCGGAGACGGGGGTCTTCACCCTGACTGCGCGGTTGGACGGGGCCGAGGCGGGATGGCTTTGTGCGCCGGCCTTCCCGGTTTCGCCGCGGGCCGAGGGGATCACCACCTATGCCGGCAAGTGGATCGGGGAGTTCCAGGAACGCGTCGTCCCCTTTGCCACGGGTGCGCATGTGCGCGAGGTGCGCGACGGCCGGACCAGTCACGAGGCGTTCCCCGGCGTGCTGCTCGACGAGGGCGACGGCGTGGTCGCCGCACATCTGGGGATGAGCTGCGGGCATCGCTTCGTGGCCGAGCAGTTGCCAGACGGGCGGCGGCAGGTGCAGTTCGGGCCGATGCTCGGGCGGCGGGAGCGTGAGATCGAGGCCGGGCCGCTCTACCTGACGCGGGGCGCGGACAGGAACGCGGTGACGCGGAACCTGCACGCGCATTTCCGCAAGCATGTCCGCAGCTTCGCCGACCCCGAACGCCCGCGGCCCGTGCATTACAATTGCTGGGAGGCCGTCTATTTCGACCATGACGAGGCGCGCCTGCGCGACATCGCTGTCCGCGCGGCGGAGCTGGGGGCCGAACGCTTCGTGCTCGACGACGGGTGGTTCGGGCGGCGCGACGACGATACGTCGAGCCTCGGCGACTGGCAGGTCGATCCGCGCAAGTGGCCCGACGGGCTGGGACCGTTCATCGCGCATGTGCAGAGCCTCGGCATGAGCTTCGGCATCTGGTTTGAGCCGGAGATGGTGAACCCCGACAGCGATCTCCATCGCGCACATCCGGACTGGGTGCTGGGTCCCGCCGATCAGCCGCTCGGGCGCGGGCAGCTGGTGCTCGACCTGACGCAGGAGGCGGTCGCCGATTACCTGTTCGAGCGGATCGACGCGGTGCTGCGCGATCACGCGATCGACTACATCAAGTGGGATCACAACCGGGTCCTGCCCTTCCCCGACCATCGGCAGGCGCTGGCGACCTATGCCCTGATCGACCGGCTGCGCGCGGCGCATCCGGGGGTGGAGATCGAGAGCTGCTCCTCGGGCGGGGGACGGATCGACTGGGGGATCCTGCAGCGGACCTCGCGGGTCTGGCTCAGCGACAGCAACGATGCGCTGGAGCGGATGCGCATACAGGCGATGGCGGCCCCCTGGCTGCCGCCGGAGGTCGTCGGCTCCCATGTCGGGCCGCGGGTCTGCCATACATCCGGTCGCATCCTGCCGATGGAGCTGCGCGCCTGGGTGGCGGCGCAGCGCAGCTTCGGCTTCGAGATGGACCTGGCGGAACTGACCGGGAATGAGGTGGAGGCGCTGGCCCGCGTCACGGCATGGTGGAAGGCGAACCGCGACTGGATGCACCGGGGGCAGGTTCTGACCCTGCCGACCCGCGACCCCGAGCAATTCGCCGAGATGGTGGTGAGCGAGAGTCGCGACCGCTTCGCCCTGTGGCTGGGGCAGCGGGGCGCGCCCGCCGATATCCTGCCCGACCGTCTGCGGCTCGACGGGCTCGACGAGCGGCGCTACCGCGTGCGACGTATCTCGCAGGACATATCGACCCCGTGGCTGAGCCGCGGCGACAACGCGATCAAGGAGGGTGAGGTCCACCTGAGCGGCGCGGCGCTGATGCGCTTCGGCCTCCAGCCGCCGGTGATGACGCCCGCCTCGATCCTCGTTCTGGAAGGAGTGGCCGAGAATGGCTGACAAGAAACGCCGGTCGCAGCATTGGTACGGCAAGCTCGACAAGGATGGGTTCATCCACCGATCCTGGATGAAGAACCAAGGCTTTCCGGATCACGCCTTCGACGGGCGCCCGATCATCGGCATCTGCAACACATGGTCGGAACTGACACCCTGCAACAGCGGCCTGCGCGACCTGGCCGAGGCGGTGAAACGCGGCGTGTGGGAGGCGGGCGGCTTTCCGGTCGAGTTCCCGGTGATGTCCTTGGGCGAGACCCAGATGAAGCCCACCGCCATGCTGTTCCGCAACCTGCTGGCGATGGATGTGGAGGAGAGCATCCGCGCCTACGGCATCGACGGCGTCGTCCTGCTGGGCGGCTGCGACAAGACCACGCCGGGCCAGCTGATGGGCGCGATGAGCGTCGACCTGCCGACCATCGTTGTGTCCTCCGGCCCCATGCTGAACGGCAAGTGGCGGGGCCGCGATATCGGCTCGGGCACGGATGTGTGGAAGTTCTCGGAAGACGTGCGCGCGGGAGACATGACGCTGGCGGAGTTCATGGCCGCGGAGAGCGGCATGAGCCGGTCGAAGGGCGTGTGCATGACGATGGGCACCGCCTCGACCATGGCGAGCCTGGTGGAGGCGATGGGCCTGTGCCTGCCGACCAATGCGGCCCTTCCGGCTGTGGACGCGCGGCGCGCGGCACTGGCGCATCTGACGGGCAAGCGGATCGTGGAGATGGTGGAGGGGGAGTTGACCCTCTCGAAGGTCGTGACCAAGGCGAATTTCGAGAATGCGATCTTGGCCAACGCGGCGGTCGGCGGCTCGACCAACGCGGTGGTGCACCTGTTGGCCATGGCGGGCCGGATGGAGATCGACCTGACGCTGGAGGATTTCGAGATCGGGGGCGAGATCCCGCTCTTGGTCAACTGCATGCCGAGCGGGAAATACCTGATGGAGGATTTCTGCTACGCGGGCGGGATGCCGGTGGTGCTCAAGGAACTGGGCGCGCATCTGCGCCCGGCGAAGACCGTGTTGGGTGGCGATATCGACGGCTACCGCGTTGGGGCAGAATGCTTCAACCGCGACGTGATCCGGGCTTACGACGATCCGCTGAAACCGGCGGCGGGGCTGCGCGTGCTGCGCGGCAACCTCGCGCCCGACGGGGCCATCGTGAAGCCCTCCGCCGCATCCGATCACCTGCTGGCGCATGAGGGCGTGGCGCATGTGTTCGAGACGATCGAGGATCTGAAGGCCACCATCGACGATCCCGACCTGCCGGTCACGGCGGACACGATCCTGGTGCTCAAGGGGGTGGGACCCAAGGGCTATCCCGGCATGCCCGAGGTCGGCAACATGCCGATCCCCGGCCGGCTGGTGAAGGAGGGGGTGCGCGACATGGTGCGCATCTCGGACGGGCGGATGAGCGGCACCGCCTTCGGCACGGTCGTCCTGCATGTCAGCCCCGAGAGCACCGCGGGCGGCCCGCTGGCGCTGGTCGAGACCGGGGACCGTATCCGGCTCGACGCGCAGGCGGGGACGCTCGACCTGATGGTCGAGGATTCGGAACTGGACCGGCGGCGCGCAGCACGGGTGGAGCCGCAACCGCATTATTCCCGCGGCTACGCGAAACTCTATATCGACCATGTATTGCAGGCGCATCAGGGCGCCGATCTGGATTTTCTGGTGGGTCGCGACACCCGCCTCGTCACGCGGGAGAGTCACTGATGACATACGCGACATTTCACGATCTCGACGGTCAGTCCGTCTATATCACCGGGGGCGGCTCTGGCATCGGGGCGAGCCTGACCGAAGGGTTCCTGAAGGCGGGCGCGAAGGTCGCCTTCGTCCAACGCTCCGATGCGAGCGCGTTCTGCGACGAGATGGAGGCGGCCCATGGCAACCGGCCGCATTTCATGCAGGCGGACATTACCGATATCGACCGTCTGCGCGCCACGATGGACGAGGCGGCGGAACGGCACGGGGCGATCACCGTGCTGGTCAACAACGCGGCCAACGACGTGCGCCACGAGACGGCGGAGTATTCCGTCGAGGACTGGGACTGGAACCACGCGATCAACCTGCGCCCGCATTTCTTCACCGCGCAGGCCGTGGCACCGGGGATGAAGGCGGCGGGCGGCGGGGCCATCGTCAACTTCTCCTCCGCCAGCTACGGCATGGGGAACGCGGGCTACCCCGCCTATGTCGCGGCCAAGGCGGGAATTCTCGGCCTCACCCGCACCCATGCGCGGGAATTCGGCGGCGACGGGATCCGGGTCAACGCACTGGTCCCCGGCTGGGTGCTGACGCAGAAGCAGCTCGACATGTGGGCGACCGACGAGGATCTGGCCGCGCATCTGGAGAAGCAGTGCCTGAAGGAGCATCTGGTCCCGCAGGACATCGTGGATGCGGTGCTGTTCCTCGCCTCAAAGGCCAGCCGCATGATGACCGCGCAGGCGCTCGTCGTGGACGGGGGCGTGGTCTACACCGGATGAGCGGGGCGGACTGGATAGCCGCCGACTGGGGCACCTCCAATCTGCGCGTCTGGGCGATGCGGAGGGGCGACGTGGTGGCCGAGGCCGCGTCGGATGCGGGCATGAACGCTGTGTCGCGCGACGGGTTCGAGCCGGCGCTGATGGCGCTGATCGAGCCGTGGCTCGACGGGCCGGTCGAGGTGATCGCCTGCGGCATGGTTGGATCGCGTCAGGGTTGGGCAGAGGCGCCTTATCAGAGCGTGCCCTGCCGCCCCGCCGGTCGGCTGACGCTCGCGCCGACGACGGACCCGCGCCTGACCGTGCGGCTCTTGTCCGGGGTCAGTCAGGCAGAGCCTGCGGACGTCATGCGCGGCGAGGAGACGCAGATCGCGGGCCTCTTGGCGCGGCAGCCCGATTTCGACGGCGTGCTGTGCCTGCCGGGCACGCATACCAAGTGGGCGCGCATCTCGGCAGGCGAGCTGTGCCATTTCCGCACGGCCATGACCGGGGAGCTGTTCGCCCTGCTGGAACGCCACTCGGTGCTGCGGCACTCGCTGGGCGACGGCTGGGACGGCGACGCTTTCGACGAGGCGCTGGACGAGACCTTGAGCCGGCCCGAACGGGTGGCGACCGCGCTCTTCACCCTGCGGGCCGAGGGCCTGTTGAACGGCGAGGACGGGCCGCGCGCCCGCGCCCGGCTGTCGGGTCTGCTGATCGGGGCGGAGCTGGCGGCGATGAAACCCTACTGGCTGGGGCAGGAGGTCGCGTTGATCGGCGCGCCCCGGCTCAACGAGATCTACCGCGCGGCGCTGGCCCATGTCGGGCTGGAGGCGCGGGCACATGATGCGACGGAACTGGTGCTGGCGGGTCTGACCGCCGCAAAGGAGGCCGGATGAGACACCTGATCGCGATCCTGCGCGGGGTGGAGCCGCACGAGGCCGCGGCGATGGCGCAGGCGTTGGTCGAGGCCGGGATCACCCGGATCGAGGTGCCGCTGAACTCGCCCGATCCGCTCGTCTCGATCCGCAACATGGTCGCGGCGGTCGGCGACCGGGCGGAGCTCGGCGCGGGCACCGTCCTGACCACCAAGGAGGTCGCGGCGGTGAAGGAGACCGGCGCGACCTTCATCGTGTCGCCCAATTGCGACGTGCAGGTCATCCGCTGCACCAAGACGCTGGGCATGGGGTCCTATCCCGGTGTCTTCACCCCGTCGGAATGTTTCGCCGCGCTCAAGACCGGGGCGGATGCGCTGAAGCTGTTCCCGGCGGGCATGGCGGGAACGGCGGGGCTGAAAGCCATGCGCGCCGTGCTGCCCGAGGGCACGCTGGTCTACGCCGTGGGCGGGGCGGAGCCGGGCAATTTCGCCGATTGGGCGGCGGCGAGCGCGGACGGCTTCGGCCTCGGCTCCTCGCTCTACAAGCCGGGCATGGCGGCGGAGGAGGTCGCGCGCCGTGCGACCGACAGCGTGGCGGCTTACGATGAGGTCTATCATGGCTGAGGTCTGGGACGACCGCCCCTGCGAACTGGGCGAGGGGCCTTTGTGGCACCCGGAGCGCGGCGAGCTGTTCTGGTTCGACATCCTGGGGCGCAAGCTGATGAGCAAGGCGCGGGTCTGGGAGTTCGATCACAACGTCTCCGCCGCCGGGTGGATCGACCGCGACACCCTGCTGGTGGCGGGGGACGGAGCGCTGTCGACCTTCGATATCGCGACGGGCGCGAGGGAAGAGGTCGTGGCGCTGGAGGCGGACGATCCCGCGACCCGGTCCAATGACGGGCGGGCCGATCCGCAGGGCGGCTTCTGGATCGGAACGATGGGCCGGACAGCGGAGCCGGGGCTGGGCTCGATCTACCGCTATTACCGGGGCGAGCTGCGCAAGCTCTTCGACCGGATCACGATCTCCAACTCGATCTGCTTCGCGCCCGAGGGCGACCGGGCGTTCTTCGCCGACACCGCGGCCGAGACGATCTGGCAGGTGCCGCTCGACCGGCACGGCTGGCCGGTGGAGGGGCGGCAGGTCTTCGTCGAGGGGGCGGAGGGCTGCGACGGGGCGGTCTGCGATGCGGAGGGCCATGTCTGGTCCGCGCGCTGGGGGCCGGGGCAGGTCGTGCGGCTGACGCCGGACGGCCGCGTCGATCATGTCGAGACCCTGCCCGTGCCGCAGGTGAGCTGCCCCGCCCTGACGCCGGACGGCACGCTCTACGCCACCACGGCGCGCGAGGGAATGGGGCGCGACGCGCTGGCCGCAGCCCCCATGTCGGGCGCGGTCTTCAAGGTTCTGGAAGGGCTTGCCGGGCGGGCCGAGCAAAGGGTGATCCTGTGAGCGTGAAACCGGAACTGGGCGTCTGCTACTACCCCGAGCACTGGCCCGAGGCGCAATGGCCCGAGGATGCCGCGCGCATGGTCGAGACGGGGCTTGCCTGGGTTCGCATCGGCGAATTCGCCTGGTCGCGGCTGGAGCGCGAGGAGGGCGCGTTCGACTGGGACTGGCTCGACCGGGCGGTCGAGGTGCTGGGCACCGCTGGGCTGAAGGTGGTGATGGGGACCCCGACCGCCACGCCGCCGCGCTGGGTCTGCGAGAAGCATCCGGGCATGTTCGCGCTCGACGAGAAGGGGCAAGTGCGCGGCTTCGGCTCGCGCCGGCACTACTGTTTCAGCCATGACGGCTACCGCGAGGAAGCGGCGCGCATCGCCCGGTTGATGGGTGAGCGCTACGGGCGCAACCCCCGTGTCGCGGCCTGGCAGATCGACAACGAGTATGGCTGCCATGACACGGTGATCAGCTATTCGGACGCGGCCTGCGGAGCATTCCGCGCGTGGCTGGAGGCGAAATATGGCGATATCGACACGCTGAACCGCGCCTGGGGCAACGTGTTCTGGTCGATGGAGTACCGGCATTTCGGGGAGGTGTTCCTGCCGAACCTCACCGTGACCGAACCGAACCCGAGCCATGTGGTCGATTTCATGCGCTTTTCCTCCGATCAGGTGGTGCGGTTCAACCGCGCGCAGGTCGAGGTGCTGCGCGATCTGACGGATGCGCCGCTGATCCACAACTACATGGGCCGGACGGTGGAGTTCGATCACTACGCGGTCGGGGCCGATCTCGATATCGCGAGTTGGGACAGCTACCCGATGGGGTTCCTGGAGGATCGCTCGGACCGCGACGACGACTTCAAGCGCCGTTTCGCCCGGTCGGGCGACGTGGATTTCCAGGCGTTCCACCACGACCTCTATCGCGCGGTGGGGCGCGGGCGCTGGTGGGTGATGGAGCAGCAGCCGGGGCCGGTGAACTGGGCACCGCACAACCCGGACCCCGCGCCGGGGATGGCGCGCCTTTGGGCGTGGGAGGCGTTCGCGCATGGTGCGGAGGCCGTGTGCTATTTCCGCTGGCGGCAGGCCCCCATGGCGCAGGAGCAGTACCACGCGGGGCTTCTGCGACCCGACAGCGAGGCAGCCCCCGCGCTGGGCGAGGCCGCCCAAGTCACGGCGGAGGCGGCGGGGATGGAGATCGAGGCGTCTCAGGCCCCGGTCGCGCTGATCTTCGACTACGAGAGCTGCTGGGCCTGGGCCGCGCAGCCGCAGGGGGCGGAGTTCGACCAGTTCCGGCTGAGCTACGATTTCTACCGCGGGCTGCGGCGGCTCGGCCTCAGCGTCGATATCCTGCCGCCCGATGCGCCGCTCGACGGCTACGCGATGGTCTTGGTGCCGGGGCTGATGCATTGGGGAGCGCTCGCGGCCAGTCTGACGACTTTCGAGGGCGTCGTGGTCGCGGGGCCGCGCACGGGCTGCAAGACGCCGGATATGCAGATCCCCGTCCCCATGGGGCCGAACCTGCCCGGCGTGCCTGGCACCGTCGCGCGGGTCGAGAGCCTGCGCTCCGACATGCCGATCCGCCTACCCGAGGGCGGCGGCTTCCAGTTCTGGCGCGAGGTGCTGGAGGGCGAGGCGCTGGAGGTCGCGGAGGACGGCGTGCCTGCCCGCATCGGCACCGTGCGGCGGCAGTATCTGGGCGGCTGGCCGGACGAGTCGGCGATGCACCGGATCCTGGGCGAGGCTGCGACGGAGGCGGGGCTGGAGGTGCTGGACCTGCCCGCGGGTTTGCGCATCCGCGACGCGGGGCAATGGCGCTTCGCCATCAACTATGCGGACCGCGACTGGAAGCTCGCCAAGCACATCCCCGGCGCGCCCAAGGGGCGCATCGCGCCACATGACGTCAGCTGGTGGCTGCGCTGATCATTCCTCATCGAGCGCGTACTTTTCGCGCAGCATCTCCAGCGCCTTGAGCGAGCCGTATTCGGTTTCGAGTTGCAGGCGCTCCTCGTCGCGGCGGCGGAACTCGGCGACCAGTTCGTCGCAGATCTCGCCGTCGCCGAGCGCTTCGAGCCCCGCGCGGCCCAGGGCCAGCGCGCTTTCGAAGGTCTCACGGATCACGTAGTCGGCCCCGGCGGAGCGCATCAGGTTTTCCGAGAAGCGATCGTAAGTGTCGGCATAGATCAGGAGGTTGGGGAACCGCTCCTTGAGCTTCTCCACCGTGCCGACCGCCCCGTCGCGATCGTTGATGCACAGGAACAGCAGGTCCGCCTCGCCCGCGCCCGCGGTGTCGAGGATGTCGAGGCGGGTCGCGTCGCCGAAATAGATGCGGGTGCCGAAGGTCTCGGCTATGCGGATGCGGCGGGGCGAGTTGTCGATGATCGTCACGTCGATGCCGCGCATCCGCATCAGGCGCGCCACGATCTGCCCGACACGGCCGAAGCCTGCGACGATCACGCGGGTCTGATCGGCGGCCTCGGGGCCCTCCATCCCGTCCGTGTCCTCGTCCTCCTCGCGCGTGGTCAGACGCTCGGCCAAGGCGACGGCGGCAGGCGTCACGACCATCGACAGCGTGACGATGGCCGACAGAATCGCGGGCACGGTGCCTGCCATGATCCCGGCGGAGGTAGCGAGCGAGACCATGACGAAGGCGAATTCCCCGCCCTGGCCGATGGTCGCGGCGATGCGCAGGCTGTCGGGATGCGGGCTGCGGAACAGCCGCGTGAGGGCGTAGAGGATCGCGGCCTTCAGCGCGAAGAGCCCGACCGCGCCGCCGATCACCACCCACCAGAACCGGGCGATCAGCGACCAATCCAGCGTCATCCCGAAGCCCATGAAGAACAGGCCCAGCAGCAGGCCCCGGAACGGCTCGATATCCGTCTCCAGCTGGTGGCGGAACTCGCTTTCGGCCAACAGCACGCCCGCGATGAACGCGCCCATCGCCATCGACAGCCCCGCCACATCCATCAGGAGGGCCGAGCCTGCCACCACCAGCAGGGCGGCGGCGACGAAGATCTCGTTCGAGCCGGTGGCCGCGATCATCCGGAAGAAGGGCCGCATCGCGTAGCGGATGACGACATAGAGCGCAACGACCGCGCCGAGCGCGATGCCGCCCTGCACCCACATGTTGCCCTCCATCGTCGCGGCAGGCCCGAGGATGGTGACGAGGGTGAAGAGCGGCACGATCGCGAGGTCTTGCGCCAGCAGGATCGAGAAGGCCCGGTCGCCATAGGGCAGGGTCAGGTCGCCCTTCTCCCGCAGGATCTGCACACCGAAGGCTGTGGAACTGAGCGCCAGCGCCCCGCCCGCGACGATCGCGGCCTCGGTCGTCAGCCCCGACATCAGGGCAATCAGTCCGATGGCGATGCCGCTCAACACGATCTGGAGGGTGCCGAGCCCGAATATGTCCGCCCGGAGCCGCCACAGCCGAGACGGCCTGAGTTCCAACCCGATGACGAACAACAGCAGCACCACGCCGAACTCGGCGAAATGCAGCACCCCCTCCACATCGTAGAACAAGCCAAGCCCGTAAGGGCCGATCAGCGCGCCCGCGGCGAGGTAGCCGAGAACCGACCCCAGCTTGAGATACTTGAATATCGGGACCGCGATGGCGGCGGAGCCGAGGAACACCGCGGCGGATACGAGAAAGGGATCGGCTGCAGCCTCGGTCGCCATGCGTGTTCTCCGGTCAAGACCGGATAGACATTACGGCGCAGCGTCAGGGTAAGCAATCAGCGGGCCCGCACGAGCCCCAGTGCGTTGGCGACATGATCGGGCACATCGGACAGCGGAATGCCCGCGGCGCGGATGCTCTCGACGATCTCGTCGCGGGTCATGCCGGCCAGCACGAGGGTGGACCGGCCGGTCGCCGCCGCGATCTCGCGCAGGATGGAGAGATTGCGGCCGGTCGCGAACACCTCAATCGCCGCCAATACACGCTCAACGAAACTCATTCGATTCCCCTCCACGTCCCTGTCATCAATGTGTGACGCAATGGATCAAGCTGCAAGGGGGCCGCCGGGTTCCCGCGACAATTCAGACCAGGTCCTTGGGCACCGCGAATTGCCGGAAGTCGCAGGACTTCCAGTCGAGATCCGCCCAATCGGCGATATCGGCCTGCAGCAGCGACACCGCCGCGGTCGGGTAGCTGGAAAAGGCGCGCGCGCAGCTCGTCCCGATCTTGCCGTCCGACAGCTTGCGCACCAGCGCGCTGACACCGGGCTGATGCCCGACGATCGCCACCGTCTCGGCGCCCTTCGTCTCACGCAGGACATCGCGCAGGGCCGCGGGGTCGCCCATGTAGATCGCGTCATGCACCTTCGCCTTGCCCGCGCCGAGCACGGGGCGCATCCGCTCCCACGTTTCCTGCGTGCGGCGCGAGGGCGAGACCCAGACCGCATCGGGCACCACGTCCCATTCGAGGATCTGCGCCGCCATCAGGGGCGCGCTCAGCCGCCCGCGCTGGTTGAGCGGACGCTCGATATCCGGCTGGTCGGGGTCGGACCAGGAGGATTTGGCATGGCGGATGACGAGGATTCGCTTCATGGGGAAATTGCGCTCCACTTGGCTGTCACAATCAAGGCTCTTCGCCCGTGAACGCCCGCATATGGTGCCGGGCCTGCGCCGGGGGCAAGGCGAAATCGCGCCCCACGGGGCATGCCTTGCGCACCAGGCAACCGGTCCGGCAGGCAAGCCCCTGATCGCTCATCACATGCGCCTTGCATGACGCTGCGTCATAACCGTCCGACGTCAGCGCATCGACCGGGCAGGCCGTGCGGCACGGGGCCGGGCAGGGGGCGCAGGGACGCGCGGGCTCGGGCAGGGCGGGCAGCGGTTCCGGCAGGCGCAACGCGCCGCGGAACGACACCCACAGACCCATCCGCGCGTGAACCAGCAACGTTACCGGAGAGGGCCAGGCCTGCCCGCTCTCTGCCGCCCAGGCGATGAACGGATGCCAGGGCGGGCCGCCGAAGGGCAGCATCGGCTCGGCCCCGAACCGATCCGCCAATGCGCCGATCACGCGGGCCGACCAACGGTCCACCCGGTCGGGCAGGCCGTCGTGCGCCTCGGGCTGCGTGTCGAGATGCGCCCAGAATCGCCGCGTGTCGGGGGCGAGCAACGCCACGCGCCCGCCCTCGGCCAGTCCTGCCAGCAGCAGGGCGTGCTCTCCGAGCGCCGCCTCCAGCTCCGCGCGGGTCACGGGATGATGAGCGTGCCGGCACCGTGCTCGGTGAACAGCTCCAGCAGGCAGGCATGGGGCGCGCGCCCGTCAAGGATGACCACCGCGCCCACGCCTTTGGCGATGGCATCGAGCGCCGTCTCGGTCTTGGGAATCATGCCGCCCGCGATCACGCCGCTCTCGGTCAGGTCGCGCACATGCGCGGGCGTCAGCTGCGTGATGACGTCGCCATCCGCGTCCTTCACACCCGCCACGTCGGTCAGCAGCAGCAGCCGGTCCGCCTTCATCGCGCCCGCGATGGCCCCGGCGGCGGTGTCGCCGTTGATGTTGAAGGTCTCGCCGTGCCGCCCCGCGCCGATGGGCGCGACCACGGGGATGAAGTCGCTGTCGATGAAGGTGCGCAGGACCTCCGGGTGTACCTCCACCGGCTCGCCAACATAGCCAAGATCGAGCACCCGCTCGATATTGCTTTCGGGATCCTTCTTCGTCTTCTTGGCCTTCTCGCAGACGATCAGCTTCGCGTCCTTGCCCGACAGGCCGACCGCGCGGCCGCCCTGATCGTTGATGGCCTGCACGATCTGCTTGTTGATCTTGCCCGCCAGCACCATCTCGACCACCTCGACGGTGGCCTTGTCGGTCACGCGCTTGCCGTCGACGAAGTCGGACTTGATGGCCAGCCGCTCCAGCATCTGGTTGATCTGCGGGCCGCCGCCATGGACGATCACCGGGTGCACGTTGCACTGCTTCATCAGGACGATGTCGCGGGCGAACTGCTCCATCGCCGCGTCGTCGGACATGGCGTGCCCGCCGAACTTCACCACCACCGTGGCCCCGTCATAGCGTTGCAGGTAGGGAAGCGCCTCGCTGAGCGTGCGCGCGGTGGCGAGCCAGTCGCGTTTCATTGCGGCGGATTTCTCCATGTCTCTCGTCCTCTGAGGCGGTCGGGTCAGACCAGTCCTGCCACGATGGCGCGCAGGGTTTCCACCCCGTCGCCCTTCTCGGAGGAGGTCAGCACGATCTCGGGGTAGGCGGTCGGATGCTTCGCCAGAACCGCGCGGGTACGCTCCAGCGAGGCGTCGAGCTCCGACTTGCGCGGCTTGTCGATCTTGGTCAGCACGGTCTGGAAGGGGACAGCGGCGCGGTCGAGCAGCGACATGATTTCCTCGTCCACTGCCTTTGCCCCGTGGCGGCTGTCGATCAGCAGGAAGACCCGGCGCAGGGTCTGGCGACCTGCCAGATAGGCCTTCAGCAGCTCCTGCCACTTGGCGACCACCGCGACCGGCGCCTTGGCGAATCCGTAGCCGGGCAGGTCCACCATGTAATGCGTGTCCGCGATGGTGAAGAAATTGATCTCCTGCGTGCGGC
This sequence comes from Roseobacter sp. HKCCA0434, assembly GCF_032464675.1. Lineage (NCBI taxonomy): Bacteria > Pseudomonadati > Pseudomonadota > Alphaproteobacteria > Rhodobacterales > Roseobacteraceae > Roseobacter > Roseobacter sp. HKCCA0434. The sequence continues at coordinate 82,932 of NZ_JAWDKL010000003.1, read as the reverse complement.
CGGGTGTGTTGGAGGTCCGTGCCAGCGCCTTGCGTCCCGTCAGCGCGTTGATCAGGCTCGATTTTCCGACATTCGACCGCCCCGCCATGCAGAACTCGATCCGGTCGGCGGGCGGCAGGCCGTCCATCGCGACCACGCCCTTGAGGAAGTCGGTCTCACCGTTGAACAGCGCGCGCCCGGCCGCGAGGCCTGCGTCGTCGGGCCGTTCCGCCGTTCCGAATTGAAGCTCCACGCGCCCGCCCTTTCACTTCCGTCAAATATCCCCGCCGGAGGCTCCGACAGGGGCCACGAGCTACTCCGCCGCGATCAGCCGTGCAAGGTCGGCCCCGCGGATGGCGTCGAGATTGCGCGAAATCTTCTCCACCGGCCAGTCCCACCACGCGATGTCGAGCAGCCGCTCCACCGTCTCGTCGTCGAAGCGGCGGCGCAGCTCGCGCGCGGGGTTGCCGCCGACCACCGCATAGGGGCGCACGTCCCTCGTCACCACGGAATGCGCCGCGACGATCGCGCCCGCGCCAATGGTGACACCGGGCATCAGCTTCGCCTCGGTCCCGATCCAGACATCGGGGCCGATCACGGTGTCGCCCTTGTGCTCCGCATCCCAGGTCGCGGGGTCGAAGCCCTCTTCCCAGCCGCCGCCGAAGATGTTGAACGGGTAGGTGGAAAAGCCGCCCATCGCATGGGTGCCGCCATTCATGTGGATCTGCACGCCATAGGCCAGCGCGCAGAACCGGCCGATCACCAGCCGGTCGCCGATGAAGTCGTAATGCTGCAGCACGTTGCGGTCGAAGAAGTCACCGGTCTCGTGCCGATCGTCGTAGTAGGCGTATTCGCCGATCTCGACATTCGCGCGCTCGCCCGCCAGCGGGCGCAGGAAGGTCGCGCCGCGATAGCTCGGCATCGGGTGCAGCGTGTCGGGGTCCGGTCCGGTCATGCCAGAGCCGCCTCGTCGCCCTCGGCCACCTCGCCGCCCTCGATGCAGACGGCGTAGACGCCGAAGTCGCGGTGGCCCCAGCCGTCGAAGAGGTGACGCAGCACGTCCGTGTCCTCGCGCCCCGTCACCGGGTCGGAATGGGTCGCGCGGCAGCGTGTGTTGCGCTCGCGCACCTCCAGCACCGCCCCGCCGATGCGGATGCGACGGCCGATCCAGTCCCACTCGGCCCAGGGCTCCAGCCCCTCCAGCCAGATGTTGCCGCGGAACCGCCGCCGGTCGAGCGGGTGGCCGACCTTCGCCTCCAGCTCGGCGCGCGAGGCGTCCGACAGAATGGAGATCGACGGGAAGTCGGCATCGGTCATGCCCTGCTCGGTCGCCGCGATCAGTCTGGTCGGCGCGGGCCGGTTGGCGGGATAGAGGGGCGCGATCCAGTCGACGAGCCGCGCGCCCTCCTCGGGCAGGCGGACGGTCAGCTCGGGCCGCTCGGGATGCGAGAAGGTCGTGCGCGCGCCCTCCGTCCGCGCGCCCACGGCCATCAGCGTCCCCGCCTTCGCGCCGCGCACGAAGTTGCGGCAGGGCATCCACGACCCGTCGGCCTCCACGCCCTCCTGCGCGATGGCGAAGGCGCGGTCGCCCGGCAGGCACCGACCCGGCACCAGCGCCGTCCGGGTCAGCCGCTCCGCCCCGACACCCTTGACCGGATGCCGCCAGAGGGCGGAGACGCGCATCACTTCGCCTCGGCCTTGTTCTTCTTCAGGATGTTGCCGAGCAGGTCGACCTTCACCCCCTGGCTGCGCATGATCGCGTATTGCTGCAGGAAGGTGATGGTGTTGTTGGCCACCCAGTAGATCACCAGACCGGCGGCGAAGCCGCCCAGCATGAACATGAAGACGAAAGGCAGCCAGGCGAAGATCATCGCCTGCGTTTTGTCGGCGGGGGCCGGGTTCAGCTTCTGCTGCAGCCACATGGTGATGCCCATCAGGATCGGCCAGACGCCGATCGACAGGATCGCGACGAAGCTCGCCGGATCCGGCGCGCCCCAGGGCAGCAGCCCGAACAGGTTCATCCACGAGGTCGGATCGGGGGCGGAGAGATCCTGCACCCAGCCGAAGAAGGGCGCCTGGCGCATCTCGATCGCGACGAACAGCACCTTGTAGAGCGAGAAGAAGATCGGGATCTGCAACAGGATCGGCAGACAGCCCGCGGCGGGGTTCACCTTCTCCTTCTTGTAGAGCGCCATCATCTCCTGCTGGAGCTTCATGCGGTCGTCGCCGGCCTTCTCCTTGATCTTCTCCATCTCGGGCTGAAGCTTCTTCATCTTCGACATCGAGACGTAGGACTTGTAGGCCAGCGGGAACAGCAGAGCCTTGATGAACAGGGTCAGCGCGATGATCGACCAGCCGTAATTGCCGATCACGGAATAGAACGCGCCCAGCAACCAGTGGATCGGCTTGGTCAGGAAGTAGAACCAGCCCCAGTCGATCGAGTCGACAAAGTTCGACACGCCCGCCTCCTCGTAGCGGGTCAGGACCTCACGCTCCTTCGCGCCGGCGAAGACCTGCGTGGTGCTTTCGACCGTGGCGCCCGCGGGCACGTCGCGCACCGGCAGGCGCACCTGCGTCTGGTAGCTGTCGGCCCGCTCGTTGTAGCGCGCGACGGTAGAGAACGGCCCCTCCTGCGGGATCAGGGCGGTCATCCAGTACTTGTCGGTGAAGCCGATCCAGCCGCTCTCCGCCGCCTCGACGATCTCCACGTTCGCGCCTTCGCGCTGGGAGAAGTCGAAATCGGGCAGCTCGTCATAGTCGATCTCGGCGATCTGGCCGTCGATGGCGCGCACGATACCCTCGTGAAGGATGTAGAAGCCCACCGTCTCGGGCTCCCCGATCCGGGCGACGACGCCGTAGGGATACATGCGCAGGCTGTCCTCGGTCGTGTTCTCGACCGACTGGGTCACGGTGAACATGTAGTCGTCGTCGACCGCGAAGCGCTTGCGGAAGGTCAGGCCCTCGCCATTGTCCCAGACCAGCGTGACGGGGCTGTCGGGGGTCAGGGTCTCACCGCTTTCGACCTGCCACTCGGTGGCGGAGCCGGGGACGAGATCGGGGGCGAGCCCGCCGCCCGGCGCCCAGCCATGCTGCACGTAGTAGGAGCGCGGGCCCCCGCGCGGGTTCAGGAGCGTGACGGTGTCGCTGTCCTCGTCCAGCGTCTCGCGATATTCGATCAGGTGCAGGTCGTCGATGCGCCCGCCGGTCAGCGAGAGCGAGCCGGAGAGGTGGCCGCTCTCGATCTGGATGCGGGGGCTGTCCGCGACCACCTCGTCCCGGCTCTCGGCGGGCACGGCGGCCGCGTCGCCACCGGTCACGCCGGGCGCGCCGTCGGTCAGGTCGCCGAGCTCCTGCTGCTGCTCCTGAAGCTGCGCCTGGTCCAGCGGTGTCTGCTCCTCGGGCGGGAACAGCACGCTCCAGCCGAGAAGGACGATCAGGCTGAGCGCCATCGCGAGGATCAAATTCTTGTTGTCGTCTTGCATAGACCTACGGCCCCTGAACGCGCATTTCGTGAAGTCCCTGCGGGTTCAACAGGCCAAGGGGCGCGAGGTCAAGGGGATTCCGGGTCGCCCCCCGCCGCGGGCATCAGCGCCGCGAAATCGAACAGTCGCGGATCGGCGAGGTGGCTCGCGTTGGCGTTGGTCAGCGCCTTGAAGATCACCTGTCGCCGACCGGGGCTGCGCGCCTCCCATCCGTCGAGGATCGCCTTGATTTGCTGGCGTTGCAGGCCGTCCTGGCTGCCGCAGAGGTCGCAGGGGATGATGGGATAGTCGAGGGCCGCCGCGAATTTCGCGCAATCGGCCTCGGCCACGTAGGAGAGCGGTCGCACCAGCGTCAAATCGCCCTCGTCGTTCAGGAGCTTGGGCGGCATGGTCGCGAGCTTTCCGCCGTGGAAGAGGTTCATGAAGAACGTCTCCAGCAGGTCGTCGCGGTGGTGGCCGAGCACGATGGTGGAGCAGCCCTCCTCCCGCGCGATGCGGTAGAGATTGGCGCGGCGCAGGCGGGAGCACATGGCGCACATCGTGCCGCCGGGGCGGGTCTTGTCCATGACGATGGAATAGGTGTCCGCATACTCGATCCGGTGCGCAACCCCCCGTTCCTCAAGGAATTTCGGCAGGACCGTCGCGGGGAATCCCGGCTGCCCCTGGTCGAGATTGCAGGCCAGAAGGTCCACCGGCAGAAGGCCGCGCCATTGCAGTTCGTGCAGGATGGCGAGCAGCGTGTAGCTGTCCTTGCCGCCCGACAGGCAGACCAGCCAGCGGGTGTCGGGGATGACCATGCCGTAGGTGTCGATCGCCTCGCGCACCTGGCGGACGAGCCGTTTCCTCAGCTTGCGGAACTCGGTCGTCGCGGGCGCCCCGGCGAAGAGCGGATGGATGTCGTCATGGTCGAGCATGGCCATCCGTTAACGCGGAAGCGGGCAGCCGCCAAGCGGGAATCATGCGGTCTGCCCTGTGTATGGAAAGCGTATGGCACGCGTATGGCGACTGAATGGCTCGGGTATACCGAACATTAAGGTTAACGCCCCCGGTGGGACGTGGCGATGACCGCGGTTGACGGGTGAGATCGGGGCCGCCCGGACGGCGTGAAAATCGGACGGCGTAGCGACCGAACGGTGTGGCAACAGATCGTTGAGGTTAATGCCCCGAGCGGTTCGTGGCAGCGTTCGGCTGGCGAAGGCGGTGCGGCCTGTCGGCGGATCTGGAGGCGGTGCGGCCTGTCTGCGGATGTGGAGGCGGTGCGGCTAGTTTGCGGAGCCGAAGGAAGCGTGACCTATCGTCGGATTGGGAGGCGGCGCGGCTCGTCTGCGGAGTCGAAGGCGGAAATGATCTGTCGACTGATCCTGATGCGGTGCGGCCTGTCGGCGGAGCCGGAGGCGGTGCGGCTAGTTTGCGGAGCCGAAGGGGGCGTGACCATTCTTTGCCCGTATCGGTCAGCGTCCTGGCGGGCCAGTGCGCCGCAGGCTTCGTCCGGCCGACGGAGTCGGCGGCGGCCATTCGGTATGGCTTCTGAAGCAATTTATTAAAATTGGCGGTTGTGAACGTAGATGTGACTCTCCGATCCGGGCGGCGCTATTGGAGGCCTTGGCCGTCGGATCGAGGCGTGATCGGAGGCGCGGTGCATCCGCGCTTGGCGCGCTGGATGGTTCGGAAAAAGCCTAACTGTCTTGAAGGCTATATCTGCTCGCGATACTTAGGGGAATGGCTAAGCATGACGTTCGACTCGACCTTTGCTTCTCTGCCCTCGGGGATCCGACCCGGCGGCGGATCGTGCAGCGTCTTGCGCGGAGCGAGGCGAGCGTCAGCGAGCTGGCCGCGCCGCACGACATGGCGCTGCCGTCGTTCATGGAGCATCTCAAGAAGCTGGAAGCGGCCAGCCTCGTCACGTCTCGCAAGCAGGGGCGGACGCGGATCTGTGCCCTGGCCCCGGATGCGTTCGCGCCCGTCCGGGACTGGCTGACGGAGCAGGCCGAGATCTGGGAGGGGCGGCTCGACCGCTTCGACGACTATGTCCTCAACCTCACGCGGGAGCGCGGAAATGAAACTGGACCCGAAGACTGACCTGACCTTCACCCGTACGCTGAACGCCCCGCGTGCCCTGCTGTGGGAATGCTGGACGACGCCAAAGCACATCGAGAAATTCTTCGTGCCCAAGCCCCATTCGGTGACGGCTTGCGAGATCGATCTGCGGCCCGGTGGCCGGTTCAACACGACGATGAATGTCGAGGGCAATCTGATCGAGGGGGAGGGCGTCTATCTCGAAGTTGTGGAGAGGGAGCGGCTGGTCTTCACCGACAGCTATAGCGAGGGGTGGAAGCCCGCGGCCGATCCCTTCATGACGGCGATCGTCGAGTTCGCGGACGATGGCGAGGGCGGCACGATCTACACGGTGACCGCGCGGCATCGCAGCCCCGACGCGCGCGAGCGGCATGAGCAGATGGGCTTTTACAACGGGTGGGGCACGGTCGCGACGCAGCTGGAGGCCTATGCGCAGACCCTGATCTGATCGGCGGGTCGGACGCCACATGAGTGCGAACATCTGATATCATGCCTCCGGCGGCGGGATCGCACGGGGGGCAGGCTATGGATCGGCGCGATGAAGTTTCCGGTGGTGGCGCGCCGTGGCTGGTGCGGTTCGATCATCCGGCGCAGCCTGCCAATCCCTATCCCGAGCGGGTGCCGCGGGGGATCGTGGTCAAGTACACCTCCGCCTTGCGGCTGTTGCGGCTGCGCGATGCGCCGAAGATGCGGGACGGGGAGGATGCGGATTACATCGTCTCGGCCCCTTTCACGGTTGTCTGGCAGGCGGACGGGATCGAGCCGCGGGAATTGCGGGTGCCCGCGGGGCTGATCACCGATCTGGTCAGCGTGCCGCGGCCCTTTCGCTGGATCGTCAGCCGGGCGGGGCCGTATCTGGAGGCGGCGATCCTGCACGATTATCTCTACATCGCCTGGCAGGACGTGCCGGGGCGTGGGGTGCGGGACGCGGACCGGGCCTTTGCCGATGCGATCATGCTGGCGGCGATGGCGGAGGCGCGGGTGGGTGCGATGTTGCGCTGGGTGATCCACGCCTCCGTCCGGCTGTTCGGCGGGCGGGCCTATGCGCGGCCGAACCCGGATCGATATGCCGACCTCGGCGCGCCGGAGATCGTGGCGCAGAGCGCCTTCGTCGTGCCGGACGATCGGGGGCCGCGACCCGATGCGCGCGACGGGATCGCGCGGCGGGCGGGCTAGGCGCCCGTGTCGCGGCTCCAGTCCGGGCCGAGGCCGAGGAGACGCCCCTCGACCACCTGGCGCAGGCCGAGGCGGGCGCCCACGTAGATGCCGCCGAGCGCGAGGGGCGCGCTGAGCGCCAAGAGCGACATGGCCGACAGGCCCTGGCCGATCGAACAGCCGAGCGCGAGCACCGCGCCCACGCCCATCAAGGCCGCGCCGAGGATCTGGCGGCGCAGCTCGCGCGGGTCCTCGCAGGCCTCCCACCGGAAATGCCCTTTCCATAGAGAGCCCACGAAGGCCCCGAGCCAGACGCCCGCCACCGAGCCGATGCCGAAGCTGAGCGACTGTCCGCTCGCCGTCATGGCGTAGAGCATCGTCTCCCCCACCGGGGCGGCGAAGCTGTGCGAGGCGGGCGGGATGGCGTCGAAGCCGGTGCGGGCGAGCCAGCTCATCCCCGCCCAGGCGATCACGACCGAGAGGCCGACCGCCACCGACCAGCCGAGCGCGCGGCGGTCCTCGCGCAGCTCCCCGATGCTCAGCGCCGCCCCGAGGAGGGCGAGGCCCAGGACCAGGCCGATGGCGGTGGCGGGCAGGCCGGACGCCTCGGCGGCGAGCTGCGCGATGCCCAGCGGCGTGCCCTCCACCGGGCGGGTGGGAAAGAGCGCCTCTCGCATCAGGCCGAGCGGGCCCGACAGGGTGAAGTAGGCGGCGAGGCCCATGACCACGACGATGACGAAATTGCGCAGGTCGCCGCCGCCGAGACGCGCCACTGCGCCGTAGCCGCAATTGCCCGCCAGCGCCATGCCGTAGCCGAACATGAGGCCGCCGAGGATGACGGCGACGGGCGACCAGGCCTGAGCGAGGTAGAAGATGGCGCCGGGATCGACGAGACCCGCGCCGATCAGGGCGAAGCTGCCGAGGACGGCCACGCCGATCGCCGCGACCCACATGCCCAGACGGCCGTTGGAGGCGCCGTAGAGATGGTCCTCGATCGCGCCGAGCGTGCAGAACCTCCCCAGCCGCGCCGCGAGGCCGAGCATGATGCCGCCCGCGGCACCTATCAGTGCGGCGATGTTGCCTTCACCGATCATGTCGAGCATGTCGCGTCCTCCCCGTGTTCGTGCCGCCGATCCCTTCTGATCGCGGGGTGCGCCCGCGCCGGAGATCGTCCGGTCCGGGGTCAGGCTACGCGCAGAACAGCTCGTAGACGAGGGAAATCATGCGCTTCACCCGGTCGTCGGCCAGCGAGTAGTAGATCGTCTTGCCCTCGCGCCGGGGGCGGACCAGCCCTTCGAGCCGCAGGCGGCCGAGCTGCTGGGAGACGGCGGCCTGCCGCGCGGAGAGGAGTTGTTCGAGCTCGGTCACGGATTTCTCGCCCGTGGCCAGGTGGCACAGGATCATCAGCCGACCCTCATGGCCGATCGCCTTGAGGAAGGTCGTGGCGTTGGTCGCGTTCTCGAGCATCCGGTCGAGCTCGTCCGCGCCGGTCTCGGCGTCAAACCTCGGAAGGGCCATGTCCTCATCGCCTGATCGTGATCCGTCCGCAGACGTTACCGGCCTCGCAATAGCGCATGACGGCGCGAAATGCGAGCGCGGGGCGGTCATTCGTCCGTATCGTCATTCGGAGCGTCGGCGGCGGGGTCCTCCGCCCCGAAGGCAATGCCGTTCTCGGTCATCATGGTGCCGATGACGTGCCAGAAGAACTCGTCGCCCGCGTAGCCTTCGAGCCGGGCGAGCTCCTGCCCGTCTTCGAGGAGGATGAAGGTGGGCGTCAGGATCACCGCCCGGTCGAGCTCGATCCCCTCGGGCACGGGGTCGTCGATGTCCATGCGCATCAGCGGCGCGGCCGCGCCCTCGGGCGTGTTGGGCCAGGCGGGGCCGATCTCCTCGTTCCAGGCGCGGCAATAGATGCAGCCCTTCTGCTCCGCCATCAGGAGGCGGGTTTCCGCCGCGAGCGGGGCGGCGATCAGCGTGATAAGGGTGGCCAGACGCATAAACATTCAACTAACCTAATATGAAGGCCCGCGGGAAACAAGGAATCGGCGCGCATGATGGAGATGAGTTATTTCGGGGCCGCCGTCGCGGGGCTTTTGTCCTTCTTCACCCCGTGCGTCCTGCCGATGGTGCCCTTTTATCTGAGCTACATGGCCGGTCTGTCGATGGGTGAGCTGCGCGGCGACGGGGAAATCGCGCCGGGCGCGCGCAAGCGGCTGGTGATCTCCTCGATCTTCTTCGCGCTGGGGGTCACGACGATCTTCGTGCTGCTGGGCATGGGCGCGACCGCGGTGGGCGGCGCGTTCGGCGCATGGAAGCGGGAACTGAGCTGGCTGGCCGCGGCGCTGCTGACGGTGTTCGGGCTGCATTTCCTGGGTCTGGTGCGAATCCCGATCCTGTATCGCGAGGCGCGGATGGAGAGCACGGCCCCCGCCTCGACCGTGTTCGGGGCCTACCTGATGGGCCTCGCCTTCGGCTTCGGCTGGACGCCCTGCGTGGGTCCGGCGCTCGCTTCGATCCTGTTCATCGCGGGGGGCATGGACAACGTCTGGTCGGGGGGGCTGTTGCTGCTGGTCTACGGGCTGGGCATGACGCTGCCCTTCGTGATCGCCGCCTTCTTCGCCCGGCCATTTCTGGCTTGGGCCACGCGCAATCGGCGCTATCTGGGTTACGCGGAGAAGGCGATGGGCGGGATGCTGATCCTGTTCGCCGTGTTGATCGCGACCAATTCCGTGAATGCCATCGCCGCCTGGATGATCGAGACCTTTCCGGGCTTTACCGCAATCCTGTGAGGAGAGACGCCATGTTCCGTACCGCAATCCTGACACTGGGGCTGACCTTCGCGCCGCTGGCCGCGCTGGCCGAGCTGGGTGACGACGGCCTGCACCGCGCCGACTGGATCCAGGAGACCTTCCTCGACCTGCGCGAGGATCACGCCGAGGCGGCGGCGCAGGACCGCACGCTGATGGTGATGATCGAGCAGCGCGGCTGCATCTACTGCACCCGGATGCATGAGCAGGTCTTCCCCGACCCCGACGTGCAGGCGCGGCTCGACGAGGATTACTACGTCGTGCGGATCAACATGTTCGGCGATCTGGAGGTCACGGATTTCGACGGCGAGGTGATGGCCGAAAAGGACATCGTGCGCCGCTGGAACGCGCAGTTCACCCCGACGCTGATGCTGTTTCCCGACGAGGTGGCCGAGGACGTGACCGCGCCCCAGGCGGCGGTGGTGACGATGCCCGGCGCCTTCGGCAAGTGGACGACGGTCAACCTGCTCGACTGGGTGCATGACGACCACTGGGAAGGCGACGAGGGTTTCCAGCGCTACCATGCGCGCAGGCTGCAGGAAGAGGGCATCGTGGAGTGAGCGGTCTACGTTCGTATTCCAAGATTTGATTTTGTTGTTGCGTGACGCGGGGGCAGCCCTCTAGGCTGTCCGAAAGAAAGAAAATGTCCTGGGGAGGAATCATGAGGAACGCGATTGTCGCGACCGTTGCCGTCGCCCTGGCCACGTCGGTGGCCGCCCAGACCGCGCCCGGCGAGGTCGTCTACGGCGAATATGGCCAGGTGGCCGAATCCCTGACCGGCCAGGCGGGAGATCCCGAGGCGGGTCTGCAGATCATGGTCACGCGCGGGAAGGGCAACTGCATCGCCTGCCACCAGGTGACCGAGCTGGAGGAATACCCGTTCCACGGGGAGGTGGGCCCGTCGCTCGACGGTGTCGCCGACCGCTGGACCGAGGAGGACCTGCGCGGGATCGTGGCGAATGCCAAGATGGCCTTCCCCGGAACGATGATGCCTGCCTTCTACAAGACCGAGGGCTATATCCGGCCCGGCGATGCCTTCACCGGGCGCGCGGCGGAGGGCGAACTGCCCCCGCTGCTGACCGCGCAGGAGATCGAGGATGTCGTCGCCTATCTGATGACCCTCGACGAATACTACTGACACAGGAACGACAGGAGTAACCATGATTACCACGCGCAGACAGATGCTGTGGGCAACGGCGGCCATCGCCACCGCGATCGCGGTGCCGATGCGTGCGCTGGCCCAGGCGGATGAAGCCATCGAAGCCTATACCGGCGGTGCCGAGGCGGGCAGCGAGGGCATCACCCTCACCGCGCCCGAGATCGCGGAGAACGGCAACACCGTGCCGATCGAGGTCGAGGCGCCCGGCGCGTCCGAGATCGCGATCTACGCCGCGGGCAACCCGGTGCCGGATGTCGGTGTCTTCAAGTTCGGGGCGCTCGCGGCATCGCAGCTCGCCTCCACCCGGATCCGGCTGGCCGGGACGCAGGACGTCATCGCCATCGCGAAGATGCCCGACGGCACCTACCTGCGCGCCCAGCAGGAAGTGAAAGTCACCATCGGCGGCTGCGGCGGCTGAGGATCAGGAGTTCAGAGATATGGCAGACAATGTCACCCCTCGCGTCCGCGTTCCGCGCGACGCATCGGCCGGAGAGGCCATCGAGATCAAGACGCTGATCTCGCACCCGATGGAGTCGGGCCAGCGCCGCGACAGCGACGGCAACACCATCCCGCGTTCGATCATCAATCGCTTCACCTGCGAGTTCAACGGCGAGATGGTCATGGACGTCGCGATGGAGCCGGCGATCTCCACGAACCCGTATTTCGAGTTCATGGCGACCGTGCCCGAGAGCGGAACCTTCGAGTTCACCTGGTACGACGACGACGGCAGCGTCTACACCGAGACCAAGGAGATCACCGTCAGCTGACGGTGATTTTCCACTGACATCAGACGAACAAAAAACGAAAGCCGGGGAGGGCGACCTATGAGAAATCTGAAGCGGACCGTGGCGCTGGCGGCGATCCTGGCCTCTGGCGGCCTGGGACTGAGCCATGCGATCGCGGACGAGGACGCCGACCTGGTCGTCAACGGCGAGATCGAGATGACCGTGCGCGCGGACGCGCCCGAGCATGTCGAGAACCTCGGCGAGGTCCTGTCGGGCTGGGTCTTCCGGTCGGACGAGACCCAGGCGCTGCAGATGGACGACTTCGAGAATCCGGGCATGATCTTCGTCGATAACGCGATCGAGCTGTGGAACACGGTCGAGGGTTCGGCCGGGGAAAGCTGCGCGTCCTGCCACGGCGATCCCGAGAGCATGGCCGGCGTGCGCGCCGTCTATCCGAAGTGGAACGAGGAGGCGGAGGAAGTCCGCACCATCGCCGTGCAGGTGGACGCGTGCCGGACCGAGAACATGGGCGCCGAGCCGCTGGGCTATGACAGCGCACAGATGCTGCAGATGGAGGCGCTGCTTGCCTCGGTCAGCCGCGGGATGCCGGTCGATGTCGCCATCGACGGACCCGCCGCCGACATGTACGAGCGGGGACGGGAGCTCTACTACACCCGCACCGGCCAGCTGGAGCTGAGCTGCGCGAACTGCCACGAGGACAATTACGGCAACTACATCCGTGCCGACCACCTGTCCCAGGGCCAGATCAACGGCTTCCCGGTCTATCGTCTGAAGAACGCGCGGCTGAACGGCGTGCACTCCCGCTTCCGCGGGTGCGTGCGCGACACGCGGGCCGAGACCTATGCGGTCGGCAGCCCGGATTTCGTGGCGCTGGAACTCTATGTCGCCTCGCGCGGCAACGGCCTGTCGGTCGAGGGTCCGTCCGTCCGCAACTGATCTGAATGGCCGCGCCGGGGGACCCCTGCGCGGCCTTTTCGTCTCAAGACATATGCGGCCTTTTGAATATCTGGCCGGGAACACGGGGTAAGCATGGTTTCGCGCAGGGATTTCCTTCAGGTCGCAATGGCGACGACCGCCATCTACGGGGCGTCGTCCTATGGTCGGTGGGGGCGGCTCGCGGCACAGCAGCGGCTGACGCAGGGCGATCTGCTGGATATGGAGAGCTTCGGCAATGTCTCGCTGATCCATGTCACGGACATCCATGCGCAGATGGTGCCGATCCATTTCCGTGAGCCGGAGGTCAATCTCGGGGTGGGCGACAATCGCGGCGTCGTCCCACACATCACCGGGGCGGAGTTCCGGCGCCATTACGGCATCGAGGACGGCTCCTATTCGCATTACGCGATGACCTATGACGATTTCGCCTCGCTCGCGCGCGGCTATGGCCGGATGGGCGGGCTCGACCGGGTCGCGACGGTGGTCAACTCGATCCGGGCGGAGCGGCCGGATGCGCTGCTGCTCGACGGCGGGGACACCTGGCACGGGTCCTATACCTGCTATCACACGCAGGGGCAGGACATGGTCAACGTGATGAACCTACTCAAGCCCGACGCGATGACCTTCCACTGGGAGTTCACGCTCGGCTCCGACCGGGTGCGGGAGCTGGTCTCGGGCCTGCCATACGCGGCGCTGGGGCAGAACATCTTCGACGCGGAGTGGGACGAGCCGGCGGAGGATTTCAAGCCTTATGAGTTCTACGAGAGCGGCGGCGTGAAGGTCGCGGTGATCGGGCAGGCCTTCCCCTACATGCCGATCGCCAATCCCGGCTGGATGTTCCCGGAGTATTCGTTCGGCATCCGCGACGAGCGGATGCAGGAGATCGTCGACGAGGTGCGCGGCCAGGGGGCGGAGCTGGTGGTCTGCCTCAGCCACAATGGCTTCGACGTGGACAAGAAGATGGCGGGCATCGTCACCGGCATCGACGTGATCCTGTCCGGTCACACGCATGACGCGCTGCCCGAGCCGTATCTGGTGGGCGAGACGATCGTGATCGCGTCGGGCTCGAACGGGAAGTTCGTCAGCCGCGTGGACCTCGACGTGCGCGACGGGCAAATGATGGGTTTCCGCCATCGGCTGATCCCGATCCTGTCGGACGTGATCGCGCCCGATCCGGCGATGACGGATGCGATCACGCAGGAGCGCGCGCCCTATCTCGACACGCTGAGCGAGGTGATCGGGCATACCGGGCCGGAGCAGCTGCTCTATCGCCGGGGCAATTTCAACGGCACCTGGGACGACCTGATCTGCGACGCGCTGCTGTCGGAGCGGGAGGCGGAAATCGCCCTGTCGCCCGGCGTGCGCTGGGGGCCCTCGCTGCTGCCCGGCTCCCCCATCACGCGGGAGGATATCTGGAACGTCACCTCGATGACCTATCCCGAAGCCTACCGCACGACGATGACGGGCGAGTTCCTCAAGACGATCATGGAGGACGTGGCCGACAACATCTTCAACCCCGATCCCTATTACCAGCAAGGCGGGGACATGGTGCGCGTGGGCGGCATGGGCTACCGCATCGACATCAGCGCCCCGATCGGAGAGCGCATCTCCGAGATGACGCTGCTGTCGACCGGGGAGCCGATCGAGGCGAGCCGCGACTACGTCGTCGCGGGCTGGGCATCGGTCAACCAGGGCACGGAAGGCCCGCCCATCTGGGACGTGGTCGAGGACCACATCGCGAAGCTCGAAGAGGTCAGCCTGGACCCCAACAGCTCGGTCGAGGTGGTGCGCTAGGCGTCGGACATATCCGGCGGTCCGGGCGCGCTCCCGCCGCCGATCAGGGAGAGGGAGTACGAGCATGGACAAGCTCTACAAGGGATTGAAGCCGTCGCGCCGGAATTTCCTGCGCGGGGCCGCGGCGACGGGTGTCGCGGCCTTCGGCGGAGCGCAGGCGGCACGGGCGCAGGGCGCGCCCGATCCGGCGATCACCGAGATCAAGCCGTGGATGCAGTATCTGGGCGATGGCGTAGATGCGCGGCCCTACGGGATGCCCTCGCCCTACGAGGCGCATGTGCGGCGGCAGAACGTGGAATGGCTGACGGCGGATCCCGTCAGCTCGGTCAACTTCACGCCGCTGCACGAGCTCGACGGCATCATCACGCCGAACGGGCTGTGTTTCGAGCGGCACCATGCGGGCATCGCCGAGGTCGATCCGGCCGAGCACCGGCTGATGATCAACGGGCTGGTGGACCGGCCGCTGGTCTTCACGATGGAAGACCTGATGCGCTTCCCGCGCGAGAACCACGTCTATTTCCTGGAATGCGCGGCGAATACCGGCATGGAATGGGCGGGCGCGCAGCTCAATGGCTGCCAGTTCACGCACGGGATGATCCACAACGTGATGTATACCGGCGTGCCGCTGCGGCTGGTGCTGGAGGAAGCGGGCGTGCGCACGAACGCCGCCTGGATCCTGCCCGAGGGCGCGGATGCGTCGGGCATGACCCGCTCGATCCCTATGGAGAAGGCGCTCGACGACTGTCTCGTCGCGTTCAAGATGAACGGCGAGGCGCTGCGGCCCGAGCAGGGTTATCCCGTGCGGCTGGTCGTGCCGGGCTGGGAAGGCAACATGTGGGTCAAGTGGCTGCGCCGGATCGAGGTGGGCGACCAGCCCTGGCATCACCGCGAGGAGACGTCGAAATACACGGACCTGCTGGCCGACGGGCAGGCGCGCCGCTTCACCTGGGAAATGGATGCGAAGTCGGTCATCACCAATCCCAGCCCGCAGGCGCCGATCACCCACGGCCCCGGCCCGATGACGCTGACCGGCGTGGCCTGGTCCGGGCGCGGCACGATCCCGCGCGTGGACGTGACCCTCGACGGCGGGGCCAACTGGCATCAGGCGCGGATGTCCGGCCCCTCGCTGATGAAGTCGATGCACCGTTTCTATTACGATTTCGAGTGGGACGGGCGGCCCATGCTGCTGCAAAGCCGGGCGCATGACAGCACCGGCTATGTCCAGCCGACCAAGGACCAGCTGCGGCAGGTGCGTGGCGAGAACTCGATCTACCACAACAACGGCATCCAGACCTGGGCCGTGAACGAGAACGGGGAGGCAGAAAATGTCGAAATCTCCTGATGCCTTCGCGGTTTCCGCGCTGCTGAGCGGCGGCGCGTGCCTGGCCGCGTATCTCGCCTACGAGCCGATCGTGCGGGAGCCTGCGGGCCTCGTCGGCCTGTCCAATGCGGAAATTGCGCAGAACGCCGTGGAGGAAGCGGTCGAGGAGGTCGTGGCCGATCTGGGCGACGCCGCCGGGCGCGGGGCCGCCGTGCTGGTCGGCCCGGCCCACGCACAGTCGATGATGGATCAGCCCGAAGGCGCGGCATCGCGCGAGGGGGGCTTCGGCCTCGGCCGTGCGGCGCTGGAGGCGGAGATCGTCGCCTGGGATATCGACATCCGCCCCGACGGCATGGGGCTGCCCGCCGGATCGGGCGACGTCTGGACCGGTGAGGAAGTCTTCATCGACCAGTGCGCGTCCTGTCACGGCGATTTCGGCGAGGCGGTCGGCCGCTGGCCGGTGCTGGCGGGCGGCTGGGACACGCTCGACCGGGAGGATCCGGTCAAGACCATCGGCTCCTACTGGCCGTATCTGTCCACGGTCTACGACTACATCTACCGGGCCATGCCGTTCGGCAACGCGCAGTCGCTGTCGCCGGACGAGGTCTATGCGATCACGGCCTACCTGCTCTACCTCAACAACATCGTGGAGGACGATTTCGTCCTGTCCAACGAGAACTTCACCGAGGTGGAGATGCCCAATGCGGGCAACTTCTTCATGGACGACCGGGCGGAGACCGAGCTTGCCATGTTCTCCGAAGCGCCGTGCATGAGCGATTGCAAGGAAGATGCCGAGATCACCATGCGCGCCACCGTGCTCGATGTGACGCCCGATGACGGGGGCGCGGACGAAGGCATGGACGAGCAGGCGTCGATGGACGGCCACTCCGCCGAGGGCGAGGAGATGGAGGTCGCCGAGGAGGAGGAATATGCCGCGGAGGAGGTCGTCACCGCCGAGGAGCGGGGCGATCCGGAGGCCGAGCAGGTCGTCGAGGCGCAGGCCGAGGCGGTCGAGCAGGAGGTCGCAGCCGTCGATCCCGAGATGGTCGCCGCGGGCGAGCGGGCCTTCCGCCAGTGCTCCTCCTGCCACCAGGTCGGGCCCGGCGCCAGCAACCGCTCCGGCCCGCATCTGAACGGCGTGGTCGGGCGTCAGGTCGCGGCGGTGGAGGACTATCGCTACTCCAACACGCTTGCCGAACGGGGCGAGGCGGGTGACACTTGGACCAACGAGCTGTTGAGCGCCTTCCTGGAGGATCCGCGCGGCACGATGCGGGGGACGAAGATGTCCTTCCGCGGGGTGCGCGACGCGGACGATCTGGCGGCGATCATCGCCTACCTGTCCACCCAGGAGGGGGAATGATCCGATCCGTGCGCATGACCGGCCTCGCGCTCGCCTTCGCGGCGGGCGCGGGGGGTGTCTCCGCCGAAACCGGGGGGGATGCCGAGGAGGGTGCGCGGCTGTTCCGGGCGTGTGCGGCCTGTCACCAGATCGGCGAGGGTGCCGAGGATCGGGTCGGACCGCATCTCAACGACATCGTCGGGCGTCCGGCGGCGGCGCATGAGGGCTATCGCTACTCCCCCGCGATGGTCGAGGCGGCGGAAGGCGGGCTCGTCTGGGACGCAGAGAGTCTAGACGCCTATCTGGAAGACCCGCGCGGTTTCGTGCCGCGCACGCGGATGAGCTATCGCGGGATGCGCGATGCACAGGACCGGGCGGACGTGATCGCGTTTCTTGCGACGCATTCGGAGATGGCCGGCGATGTGGCGGGCAAGGCGGAGGTGGACGAGATCGTCTCGGCCGAGATCCTCGCCATGGAGGGCGATCCCGCTTACGGCGAATATCTGTCGGGCGAATGCACCGCCTGCCACCAGACCAGCGGGGCCAATGACGGCATTCCCGGCATCACCGGCTGGCCCGTCGAGGATTTCGTCATTGCGATGCACGCCTACAAGACCGGAGTGCGGGAGCATCCGGTGATGGAAATGATGGCCGGTCGGCTGTCCAACGAGGAGATCGCGGCGCTCGCCGCCTATTTTGCCGAGGTTGAATAGATAGTCGATCCGGTTGCAAACGGCCCGCACTCAACCAAGGATTGCAGGGTCGGCATAACAGGGAGTTAATGACATGACACTGAACAGACGCAGATTCCTCGGAACGGCAGCGGTGACGGCGGGTGTCCTCTCCGCCCCGGCGGTGCTGGGGGCCGCGCATGGTCGCCCGAAGGTCGTGGTGATCGGTGGCGGTGCGGGCGGTGCGACCGCGGCGCGCTACCTTGCCAAGGACAGCGACGGCATGATCGACGTGACGCTGATCGAGCCGTCGCGCCACTACTACACCTGTTTCTTCTCGAACCTCTATCTGGGCGATTTCCGCACGATGGATTCGATCGGGTTCAGCTACGGCAATCTCGCCTCCGACTACGGCATCAACGTGGTGCATGACTGGGCCGTCGGCGTGGACCGCGACACCAAGATGGTGACGACCGCGGGCGGGCACGAGTTCGCCTATGACAAGCTGATCGTGTCGCCGGGCATCGACTTCGTCGACGGGGCGGTGCCGGGCTGGGATGTCTCGGCGCAGGCCAAGATGCCCCATGCCTACAAGGCGGGCTCGCAGACCGAGCTGTTGCGCGCGCAGATCGAGCAGATGCCCGAGGGCGGCACCTTCGCGATGGTGGCCCCGCCCAACCCCTATCGCTGCCCGCCGGGACCCTATGAGCGGGTCAGCATGGTCGCGCACCGGCTAACGCAGTTGAACCCCACGGCGAAGATCCTGATCGCCGATCCGAAGGAGAGCTTCTCGAAGCAGGGTCTCTTCCAGGAAGGGTGGAACCGCTACTATTCCGGCATGATCGAGCGGATCGGCCCGGATTTCGGCGGCGGCAATGTCGAGGTCGATCCCGAGGCGATGACGCTGACCATCGACGGCAGCGTCGAGAATGTCGACGTCTGCAACGTCATTCCCGCGATGAAGGCGGGCCGGATCGCCGATCTGGCGGGCCTGACCGAAGGCAACTGGGCGCCGGTCAACGCGGCGGACCTGTCCTCGAAGATGGACCCCGACGTGCACGTGCTGGGCGATTCGGCGGAGCAGGGCGACATGCCCAAATCCGGCTTCTCCGCCAACAGCCAGGCCAAGGTCTGCGCCAATGCGGTGCGCGGTCAGCTGACCGACTCGACCATCTTCCCGGCGCGCTTCTCCAACACCTGCTGGTCGCTGATCGCGCCCGACGACAGCGTGAAGGTCGGCGCGACCTACGAGGCGACGGACGAGAAGATCGCGCGGGTCGACGGCTTCATCAGCGAGGTCGGCGAGACGCTGGAGGTCCGCGAGGAGACCTACCAGGAAGCGATCGGCTGGTATGCCGGCATCACCGACGACATGTTCGGCTGAATTGTGAAGCGGCGTCCGGGCATATTCCGGGCGCCGTTCGACCCTCGCCAAAGGGAGGCTTCGACGATGAGACTTGCACTGGCCGCGTGCGCGGTACTCTGGGCCGGATCGGCGGAGGCGCAGGAGATCGTGACCCACGCCTTCGAAGGTAGCTACGACGACGCGACCTTCGCGGTCGAGAACGCGATCATCGGGCAGGGGCTGGTCATCGACTCGGTCAGCCATGTCGGGGACAT
Organism: Roseobacter sp. HKCCA0434; assembly: GCF_032464675.1. Lineage (NCBI taxonomy): Bacteria > Pseudomonadati > Pseudomonadota > Alphaproteobacteria > Rhodobacterales > Roseobacteraceae > Roseobacter > Roseobacter sp. HKCCA0434. The sequence continues at coordinate 63,847 of NZ_JAWDKL010000003.1, read as the reverse complement.
GCTGTCGCGCACCGCGGCGGATGTCGGGTCGGACCAGATGCTGTTCGAGAACGCGGAGGTGATGCTGTTCTGCTCGGCCCGCGTCAGCCGCGAGGTGATGGAGGCCGATCCGCTCAACATCGCATACTGCCCCTACGGGATCTTCGTGACCGAGCGGGAGGGCGCCGTCGAGATCGGCTATCGCACCTATCCCGACGGGCCGATGGATGCCGTCGAGGACCTGCTCGACACCATCGCGCGCGACGCGCTGGGCGGGTGAGATCGACGCGCGGCCGATGGTCGGCCGGGGAACACTCAGGAGGATGACATGAAGACGATCTTCGTTGCCGTCACGGCTTTGACCCTATCGCTGGCGGCGCCCGCACTGGCGCAGCAGACACCCGATTACGGGACGCAGAGCGTCGCCTACCACATCAACGGCAATGGCGGCGAGGAGAGCCGGGCCTATTACGGCGCGCTGCGCAACGTGCAGAACCACATCAACGCCGTGGGTGCCGAGAACATGGAGATCGCGGTGGTCATGCACGGCAACGGGCTGGGCCTGTTGCAGGCGGCGGTGGACGACACGCAGCTACAGACCGTGATCTCGGGGCTGAAGGAGCAGGGCGTGCGCTTCGAGGTCTGCAACAACACGCTGGTCGGGCGTGACATCGACTGGGAGAACGACCTCTACGACGTCTGGGCCGACGACATCGTGCCCTCGGGCGTGGCGCAGCTCTCATACCTGCAGGCGCAGGGCTACACCTACATCAAACCTTGAGGGTCCGCGACAGACGGGCCGCCGCAAACAGACCGCAGACGGGGACGGACATGACCTACGACGAGATATTCGACGCGCAGCTCGACACGCTGCGGGCCGAGGGCAACTATCGCAGGTTTGCGGATCTGGAGCGGCGGCGCGGTCAGTTTCCGCGCGCGCTGAACCGGGACGGCGACAGCGAGCGCGAGGTCACGGTCTGGTGCTCCAACGACTATCTGGGCATGGGCCAGCATCCCGACGTGGTCGCCGCCATGCACGAGACGCTGGATCTGAGCGGCGCGGGTGCGGGCGGGACGCGCAACATCTCGGGCACCACGCATGCGCATGTGGAGCTGGAGGCGGAGCTGGCCGACCTTCACGGCAAGGAGGCAGCGCTGCTGTTCACCTCCGGCTACGTGTCGAACTGGGCGACGCTGGGGACGCTCGCGTCTCGGCTGCCCGACTGTCTGGTGCTGTCGGATGCGCTGAACCATGCGAGCATGATCGAGGGCATCCGCCATTCCAGGGCGGAGCGGGTGATCTGGCGGCACAACGACCTGGCGCATCTGGAGGAACTGCTGGCCGCGCAGCCGTTCGAGCGGCCCAAGATCGTGGCGTTCGAGAGCGTCTACTCGATGGATGGCGACATCGCGCCGATCGAGGAGATCTGCGATCTGGCGGAGAAATACGGCGCGCTCACCTATCTCGACGAGGTGCACGGTGTCGGGCTCTACGGTCCGCGCGGCGGCGGTGTGGCGGAGGAGCGGGGCCTGATGCACCGGATCGACGTGATCGAGGGGACGCTCGGCAAGGCGTTCGGGGTGATGGGCGGCTATATCGCAGCGTCGGCCTCACTGGTGGATTTCGTGCGATCCTACGCGTCGGGCTTCATCTTCACGACCGCCTTGCCGCCGGCGATCGCGGCGGGGGCGCGCGCCTCGATCGCGCATCTCAAGCGCAGCGGGGCGGCGCGGGCGGCGCAGCGGGCGCGGGTGGCCGAGGTGCGTGCGCGGCTCGACGCGCTGGGCATTCCGCATATCGACAACGAGAGCCATATCATCCCGGTCATGGTCGGCGATCCGATGAAGTGCCGGTTCCTGTCGGACGTGCTGCTGCGCGAGCACGGCATCTACATCCAGCCGATCAACTACCCCACGGTGCCCAAGGGAACGGAGCGGCTGCGGATCACGCCGTCGCCGGTGCACACGGATGCGGATGTGGAAAAGCTGGTCGGCGCGCTGGGCGATCTGTGGGCGCAGTGCGAGCTGAACCGGGTGCCGCTCGCGGCGCAGTAGCGCCGCGAGGGTCGTCGCCTCACTCTTCGGGCAGGAAGGCGTAGGCGGTGTTCGTCGTCGCCTCGATCCGGCCCACCCCGTCGCCGGTCAGGTGGAAGCCGATGACCTTCATGCCGCTCGATGCCAGCTCGGCCAGCAGGGCGACGCGGGTGGTGACGGCCTGGTCGGGATCCTGATCGGAGCCGGAGCGCCATTCGGGATGCAGCAGCGCGACGTGGTCGTTGCCGATGCAATCGCCGAGCACCATGAGGCCGTCCGATCCCTCGCCGATCTGAAGCGCCATGTGGCCGGGCGTGTGGCCGAAGGTGGCGCGGGCGCCGACACCGGGCAGAACCTCCTGCCCGTCCTCGAACAGCGAGATGCGGTCGGCGATGCGGGCGAGGCGCCGCTCCGCCCCGACGGCGAAGCTCTGCCGGTCCGCGCCGATCGTGTCCACGGTGGCGGCGTCGGTCCAGTAGTCGAACTCGGTCCGGCCCATGTGATAGGCGGCCTCGGGGAAGGCGAGATCGTCGAAATCGTCGACGAGGCCCCAGATATGGTCGGGGTGACCGTGGGTCAGGATCACGTCGGTGACGTCGTAGGGGTCGATCCCGGCCTCGGCCAGCGCGTCGGGCAGCTTGCCCGCGGTCGGCATGAACTCGGTGCCCGAGCCGACGTCGATCAGGACGATCCGGTCCTCGTTGCGCAGGACGGTGACGTTGCAGGGCGGTGTCAGCGTCTCGGCCAGTGCGAGCTCGGCCCGGATGGGGGCGAGCGCGTCCTGCGGCATGGGGCCGAACACCATGTCGGCGGGCAGGGTCAGGTGCCCGTCGGAGAGGCTGAGCACCTCCCACCCCCCGGCCATGCCCTGCGCGCGCAGGAGCGAGGGCCCGAGGATGAGGCCCGCCCCGGCCCCGGCTAGGAACTGTCGTCTGTCGGGCATCGTATCCTCCTACACATTCTGTTTTCTGAATGCTGGGAGGGTGGGTCCGGTCTGTCAAGTTGCGTGGCGGGGGGCGAGCGCGGCCCAGGCGTCGTGCTGGCTGAGGAAGACACGTCCGCGCAGGTGGTCGAGGAGGTGCGTGCCCTCGAGGCGGTCCATCACCGGGCCCTTCACCTCGGAGAAGTGCAGCCGCACGCCCATGTCGCGCAGGCGAGCGTCGATGGCCTCCAGGCTTTCGAGGGCGGAGAAGTCGATCTCGTTCACCGCGCTCATCATCAGGACGACATCGGTGATACCGCAGCCTTCGGTGACGCGGGACTGGACCAGGTCTTCGAGGAAGCGGGCATTGGCGAAATAGAGGCTTTCGTCCACGCGCAGGGTGACCAGATGGGGGGCCGTCTCGACCGCGTGCCGGTCGATGTTGCGGAAATGCTCGGAGCCGGGCACGCGCCCGACCTCGGCCACATGGGGGCGCGAGGTCTTCCACAGGTGCAGGAGGATCGAGAGGAGGACGCCCGAGGCGACGCCGACCTCGACCCCGAGGCCGAGCGTCAGCAGGATCGTGACCGCGACGGCGGCGAAATCGGCGCGGGAATAGGTCCAGGTGCGCCGCAGGATGGCGAGGTCGACGAGGCCGAGCACCGCCACGATGATCGTGGCGGCGAGCGTAGCCGTGGGCAGGTAGTAGATCAGCGGCGTCAGCGCCAGCGCCGCGATGGCGAGGCCGATGGCGGTGAAGGCCCCGGCGGCGGGGGTGGCCGCGCCGGCATCGTAGTTCACGACCGAGCGGGCGAAGCCGCCGGTGACGGGATAGCCGCCGGTGAACGCCGCGCCGAGATTGGCGGCGCCCAGGCCGATCAGCTCCTGATCCGGGTCGATGCGCTGCCGCTTCTTGGCGGCGAGGGTCTGGGCGACGGAGATGGATTCGATGAAGCCGATGATGGAGATCAGCATGGCGGGGAGGGCCAGCTGCGTCACCAGATCGGGGGCGAAGGATGGCAGCGTCAGTGGCGGCAGGCCCTGCGGCACCGCGCCGACGATGGCGACGCCGCGCGCGTCGAGGCCCAGCAGCCACACGGCGAGCGTGGTGAGGATGACGGCGGCGACCGGTCCTGCCTTGGTCAGGATGTCGGCGGGGAGCGGGGCGAGCCCCGCACGCAGCAGCGCCGGTTTCAGCCCGCGCCGCGCCCAGAACAGGAAGGCGGTGGCGAGCGCGCCGATGACGAGCGTGACGGGGTCGATCCGGCCGAGATTGGCGAGGAGCGAGCCGACGATCTCGATGAGGGTGTGGCCGCCCGCCTCGATCCCGAGGATGTGGCGCAGCTGGCTGGCCGCGATCAGGATGCCGCTCGCCGTGATGAACCCGGCGATGACCGGGTGGCTGAGGAAATTCGCGATGAAGCCGAGCCGCAGCAGGCCGAGCAGGACTAGAAAGCCGCCCGAGAGGGCCGCGAGCGTCAAGGCGGCAACGGCGTAGCCCGCGGTGCCCTGTGCCGCGACGTCGCCCACCGCGGAGGCGGTCAGCAGCGAGACCACGGCGACCGGACCGACGGCGAGGCTGCGCGAAGTGCCGAACACGGCGTAGAGCAGGATCGGCACGATTGAGGCATAGATCCCCGCCTCGGGCGGCAGACCGGCGAGCATGGCGTAGGCCAGGCTCTGCGGGATCAGCATGATCGTGACGATCACGGCCGCCAGCAGGTCCGCGCCGAAGGTGGCGCGGTCGTAGCGGCGACCCCAGTCGAGGATGGGAAGGTAACGTGCGATCACGGTGGAAAGGTCCGGGTCAGAGGCCGTTGATGGGGATCTTCATCACCAGGTTGCCGTCGGCGTCGCGCGGCAGTTCGCCCGCGCGCATGTTGACCTGCAGCGACGGGATGATGAGGCCGGGCACCTTGAGCTGGGCGTCGCGCTCGGTGCGGAACTTGACGAAATCCTCGCGGGTCCTGCCGCCGCCGACATGGATGTTGGCGGCGCGCTGCTCGGCCGCCGTCGTCTCCCACGCGATCTCGCGCCCGCCCGGGCCGTAGTCGTGGCACATCAGGAGGCGCGTCTCGTCGGGCAGGCTCAGCACCTTCTGGATCGAATCGTAGAGCTGGCCCGCATCGCCGCCGGGGAAGTCCGCGCGGGCGGAGCCGCCGTCGGGCATGAAGAGCGTGTCGCCCACCACCGCCGCGTCGCCCATGACGTAGACCATGCAGGCGGGCGTGTGGCCCGGCGTGTGCATGGCGAAGGCGGTCATGCCGCCGATGGCGAAGGTGTCGCCATCCTCGAACAGCGCGTCGAACTGGCTGCCGTCGCGCTGGAACTCGGTGCCTTCGTTGAAAATCTTGCCGAAGGTGTCCTGGACGAGCGTGATCTTCGCGCCGATGCCGATCTTGCCGCCCAGCTGCTGCTGGATGTAGGGCGCGGCGGAGAGGTGGTCGGCATGGACGTGGGTTTCGAGAATCCAGTCGACGGTCAGGCCCCGTTCGCGCACGCGGGCGATCAGGCGGTCGGCGCTGTCGAAGGTGACGCGGCCCGCGGCGTAGTCGAAATCCATCACCGTATCGACCAGCGCGCAGGCGTCGCTGCCGGGATCCTTCACGATGTAGCTGATCGTGTTGGTGGCAGGGTCGAAGAAGGCCTCGACCTCGGGGCGCAGGGAGGTGTCGATGGGGTAGTCCATGTCGGCTCTCCTTCTCAGGCGGTGGCGCGGCGTCCGATGAGGGCGGGGCCGCGCCGTGCCAGCACGATACCCAGTGCGGCCGCCGCGACGAAGGCGAAAATCTCGACCCGGCCGGTGCCGAGAGCGGGCAGCGCGCCGCCGGGGCAGAACCCCGCGATGCCCCAGCCGATGCCGAAGATGGCAGCACCGCCGATCAGCCGCGCGTCGAGGTCGCGCCGGGTCGGCAGTTGGAAGGCGGGCGCGAAGGCCGGGGCGGGGCGGGCGAGCACGGTGCGGAAGCCGAGGAAGGCGACGATCAACGCGCCGCCCATCACGAAGGCGAGGCTCGGGTCCCACGTCCCCGCGAGGTCGAAGAAGTTGAGGACCTTGGCCGGGTTGGCCATGCCGGAGAGCGAGATGCCGAGGCCGAACAGCAGGCCGATGGCGTAGGTGGCGAGGTGCTTCATCTCAGGCTCCGATCAGGTGACGGATGGCGAAGACGGTGACGGCCGAGGTCGCCATGAAGGTGAGGGTGGCGACGATGGAGCGGGCGGACAGGCGCGACATGCCGCACACGCCGTGGCCGGAGGTGCAGCCCGAGCCCATCGCCGCGCCGAAGCCGACGAGCAAGCCGCCGCCGATCAGCATGGGCAGGGACACGGGCACGTCGATGGCGACGGGGCGGCCGATCACGGCCAGCAGGATCGGGGCCGTGACCATCCCGGCGACCAGCGTCGCGCGCCAGCCGAAATCGGCGCGGCCTTCGGGCAGGACCAGCCCGCCGAGGATGCCGGTCGCGCCGAGGATGCGACCGAGCGTGGCCATCAGCAGGACGGCGGCGGCGCCGATCATCAGGCCTCCGGTCAGGGAGACGAGGGGGGTGAAGGCGGTTTCCATGATCAGCACTCCTCGCAGGTCTTGAGGCCGAGCAGGCGGTACGCCGGGCAGAAGCCGGTGATGGCCGTCACAATCAGGATCGCGCCGACGAGCATCGCTGCCCAGAATGCCCAGCCCGCCTCGAAGAGGGCGAGGCCGGACAGGAAGGCGAGGGCGAGCAGGATGAGCCCGGCCGTGCCGCGCAGCACCCTGTCGATGGTTCCTTCGTTTCGCATGGAATCGATCTCCCGTTTGTCGTGCCCCTGTCTAGGGCTTCGGGAGACGGCGTTCGGTGACGATGTTACCGAAGGCGCGCGATCAGACCGGATTGGCGTGCGCGAAGTCGCGCAGGGCCGCGGGGTCGGCGATCTCGATCAGGCCGCGGCGCTGTTCCACCCAGCCGCGGCGCACGAATTCGGCCATCTGTCGCGAGATGCTTTCCCGCGCGGTGCCGAGCTCGGTCGCCAGCGTGCCATGCGTGGCGCGCAGCGTTTCGGAGCCGGCATTGTCCGACAGCTCCAACAGCTTGGCGGCCAGGCGCGCGTCCATGCGGGCGAAGGCGATCTCCTCGACCGTCAGGAACAGGTCGGTGATGCGGCGGGAATAGGCGGTGAAGACGAACTGGCGGAAGGCCGAGGACTCGGCCATCGCCCGGTCGAAGGTCGCGCGGGGGATCGAGACGGCCTCCAGCTCGGTCTCGGCCACCCCGGTGGCGGTGTAATCCTCGAAGGCGAGCAGGCAGGCGGTGGTCAGGACGCAGCTTTCGCCCGCGTGGACGCGGTAGAGCACGATCTCCCGCCCCGCTTCGGTGGTCTGCTGGACGCGGACCCGGCCTTCGAGCAGTAGCAGGAGGCTGTCGGGCGGCTGGCCGGGGCCGAAGATCGTGGTGCCCTGGCGCACGGTGACGACCCGGCCCGCGCGGGCGAGCGTGTCGCGGATCCCCGGCTCCAGCATCGCGAAGCCGGGGAAGCGGTCGAGCCAGTGGGTCATGCCCGACCCCGTTTGCGGGTGGGCGGTCAGTCCTCGTCCTCGTCGTCGTCGCCGCCCTTGGGCAGGTTGAACAGGCTGTCCGCGTCGGGCAGGTCGTCCTCGCGCTCGGGCTTGTCCTCGGTCGTGTCAGAGAAGGTGAAGTTCTCCAGCCCCTCCATCGCGGCGGGCACCTTCGGCTCGCTCGCGAGGCTTTCGTCGGTGCTCATCAGGCGCAGCTTCTCGTCGTCGGTCAGCGCCTCGCCGTCCTTCGCCTTCTTGGCGACGGCCTTCGCGACGGCGGCGTCGAGCTCGCCCTGCTTGCACATGCCGAGTGCCACCGGATCGACCGGCTGGATGTTGGCGATGTTCCAGTGCGTCCGGTCGCGGATCGACTGGATGGTCGGCTTGGTGGTGCCCACGAGCTTGGAGACCTGGCCATCCGTCAGCTCGGGGTGGAACTTGACCAGCCAGGCGATGGCGGCGGGGCGGTCCTGACGCTTCGACAGCGGGGTGTAGCGCGGGCCCTTGCGCTTCTGCTCGCCTTCGGCGGCGGGGTTGTGCTTGAGCTGCAGCTTCGCCTTGGGGTTCTCCTCGCAGCGCTTGATCTCCTCGGCCGTCAACTGGTTGTTGACGATCGGGTCGAAGCCCTTGATGCCCTGCGCCACCTCGCCATCCGCGATGCCCTGAACCTCCAGATCGTGCAGGCCGGTGAAGTCGGCGACCTGCTTGAAGGTGAGGGTGGTGTTGTCCACCAGCCAGACGGCGGTGGCTTTCTGCATGATGGGAAGTGCCATTGGTCTCTCCGCAAAAAACAAATCTCTCCCGCGCCGAGAAATCGGTTGGCCGGGGCCGGGGTCCGTTTCCGTGGGGGAATTGATCCCGTATATAGGCCGGATGACGATCGGGATAAAGGGGTTTCGCCGATGCGCTGGTTGATCGGAGCGATGCTGTGGGCCGGGGCCGCGATGGCCCAGGACCGGGCGGGGGAGTTCGACTATTACGTGCTGGCGCTGAGCTGGTCGCCGACCTGGTGCGCGGGCGAGGGGCAGGGGGCCGAGCAGTGCGAGCGGGAGCTGGGCTTCGTGCTGCACGGGCTGTGGCCGCAATATGAATATGGCTGGCCGGATTACTGCCGAACGGAGGCGCGCGATCCGTCGCGGCGCGAGACGGGCGCGATGGCCGACATCATGGGGTCGGACGGATCGGCCTGGCACCAGTGGCAGAAGCATGGGCGCTGCTCTGGCCTGTCGTCGGAGGGTTATTTCGCGCTGGCGCGCGAGGCATTCGAGCGGATCGAGCGCCCGGCCATCCTGCGCCAGGTGGAGGAGGCGGTGCGGCTGTCCCCTTCGGTGGTCGAGGAGGCGTTCCTGGAGGCCAACCCGGAGCTGGAGCCGGACGGCGTCACCATCACCTGCCGCGACCGGCGCATCCAGGAGGCGCGCATCTGCCTGACGCGCGAGTTGGAGCCGCGGCTCTGCGGCCGCGACGTGCGGCGCGACTGCACCGGCACGGCGGAGCTGTTGCCGATCCGGTGAGGTTGCGCTGCGCGCCCTTGAAGGGCGGGCGCGAAAGGCGCAGATGAGCGCGGGCACACGGGGCGAGAGGTAAGACGTGGACTGGAGTTTGCTCGACGGAAGCGCGCTGGTGCGGGAGTTCATCACCCTGCTGGTGGTGATCGACCCGATCGGGACGATTCCGGTCTATCTCTATGCCGTGACGGGGGTGCCGAAGAACCTGCACCGTCGGTTCGCCTTCCGCGCGGTCATCATCGCGACGCTGGTGCTGCTGCTGTTCCTCGCGGGGGGGCAGTTCGTGCTGGAGACGCTGGGGCTGCGGCTCGGTTCGTTCCAGATCGCGGGCGGGGTGATCCTGTTCCTCTTCGCGCTGACTATGATCTTCGGCGAGTCGAAGCCCAGCCGGGAGATCGAGGAGGCGGAGCGCGATCACCTGTCGGGCGCGGTGTTCCCGCTGGCAATCCCCTCCATCGCCTCGCCCGGTGCGATGCTGGCGGTGGTCATCCTGACGCGCAACGAGGCGCATTCGCTGCCCGAGCAGACGGTGACGGCGGTGTTGCTGGTCGCGGTGCTGGCGCTGACGCTGGTGCTGTTGCTGGCAGCGAGCTTCGTGCATCGGCTGATCGGCAATACCGGGGCGTCGATCATCAGCCGGGTCATGGGCATCGTGCTTGCGACGATCGCGGTCGACGCGATCCTGGGCGGGTTCGACATGATGGGCATCTTCGACGTCGCCCCCGCGCCGGAGGGCAGCCCGCTGACGGATGTCGGCGAATAAGGGCGCGTTAGGCCCGAGGCATGCCTTCGGTACGACCGATGCGCGGCGGCTGCGGCTTTGAATCCGCGCAGGAGAAGCTCACGGGACCAGGATGATCTTCCCGATATGCTCCGAGCTTTCCATGCGGGCGTGCGCCTTCGCCGCGTCGGCGAGCGAGAAGGTGGAGTCCATGACCGGCGCGACGGTCCCGGCATCAAGCAGGGGCCAGACCTCCGCCTCCAGCGCGCGGGCGATGTCGGCCTTCACCAGGTCGGAGCGGGGGCGCAGGGTGGATCCGGTGAGGGTCAGCCGCTTGACCATCACCTGTGCGAAGTTCACCTCCGCCTTCGGGCCGCCGAGGAAGGCGATCATGGCGAGGCGGCCGTCCTCGGCCAAGGCGCGGATATTGCGCGGGATGTAGTCGCCGCCGACCATGTCGAGGACGAGGTCGACGCCGCGGCCCTCGGTGAGGGACTTGGCCTCCTTCACGAAATCGGCTTCGTGGTAGTTGATGGCGAGGTCCGCGCCGAGCTCGCGGCAGCGGGCGCATTTCTCCTCCGATCCGGCGGTGGTGACGACCCGCGCGCCGCGCGCCTTGGCGAGCTGGATGGCGGTGGTGCCGATGCCGGACGTGCCGCCGTGGACCAGCAGGGTCTCGCCCGCCTGCAGGGCGCCCCGGTCGAAGACGTTGATCCAGACGGTGAAGAAGGTCTCGCACAGCGCGGCCGCCTGTTCCCACGAATAGCCCTTCGGCACGGGGAGGGCGTGTTCGGCGGGCGTGGTCACGTATTCGGCGTAGCCGCCGCCGGGCAGCAGCGCGGTGACGGCGTCGCCGACCTTCCAGCGGGTGACGCCGGCGCCGATGGCCGCGACCTCGCCCGCCGCCTCCAGCCCCGGCAGGTCGGAGGCGCCGGGGGGCGGGTCGTAGGCGCCCGCGCGCTGCAGGGCGTCGGGCCGGTTCACGCCCGCCGCCTTGACCTCGATCAGGATCTCGCCCGCGCGCGGTTCGGGGCGGGGGCGCGTCGTCTCCTTCAGGACGTCCGGGCCGCCGGGGGTGGTGATCTCGATACAGCGCATGTCGGGCATGGGGTCCTCCGTTTGGGCTGCAAGATGGCGGCGATGGCGGGTGCTGGCAAGCGCACCCGCCGCAGCGTCCTAGCCTGCGAGGGCCGCCGCATCCCGAGCGGTGACGGCCTTGAGCGCCGGACGGTCGGCGCAGCGGTCGGCCCAGGCCTTCACGGCCGGATGGCCGGTCAGCAGGTCGGGAAACCAGTGGAACGCCCCCGAGATCAGCAGATCGACGGCGGAGTATTCGGCGCCGAGCAGGTAGGGCCCGTCGGCGAGCGCCTCCTCCAGCCGGGCCATGACGGCGCCGCGATCGCGGAAGGTGGCGGTGAGGGCCGGGTGGTCGAGGCCGGTGAAGTCGAGCACCAGCACCGGCTCGATGACGCCTTGGTAGTAGAACAGCCAGCCGAGGAACGTGCCACGTTGGAGATGGCCGACCGGGCGACCGAGGCCGCTATCGGGGAAGAGGTCGGTAAGGTAGATGATGATTGCGCCGCGCTCGCGGATCCCGTCCTCGCCGTGCACGAGGTAGGGCACCTTCCCTTCGGGATGCGGATTGCGCGGGTCGGGTGCGCCGGTGCCGTCCTGGCGGGGGATCGTGACGTCTATGACGTCGATGCGGTCGGCGATGCCCATCTCCTCGATCAGGGCGACGATGGCGGTCGAGCGGGTCATGGGGCTGTGGTAGAGGGTCGGCATCGGGGGCTCCTTCGATTTGCGATGGCTTGTTCTAGGCGGGTGCTGCTGACATATCCTGTCAGCATGGCCCGCCCCGACCGACTGATGCGCCTGATGGATGCGCTGCGCCGCCTGCCCGCGCCGGTGACTGCCGCGCGGCTGGCGGAGGAGACGGGCGTGTCGCGGCGGCAGCTCTACCGCGATATCGCCACCTTGCGCGCGGGCGGCGCGCTGATCGACGGGGAGGCGGGCGTCGGCTACAGCCTGACAGAGGATCCGGCGCTGCCGCCGCAGAGTTTCTCGCGGTTGGAGATCGAGGCGCTCGTCATGGCACTGGGCGAGTTGGGGCATACCGGCGATGCCGCGCTGGAGGCGGCGGGGCGATCCGCGCTCGCCCGGATCATCGCGACCCTGCCCGACGCGCAGTCGCGACAGGCGATGCATACGGTGCTGCGCAGTTATCGGCCCGCGCCCGCGCGCGATGCGGTGGTGGTGGACATGGACATGCTGCGGCGCGCCTGCTGGGATGAATTCGCGCTCGACATCCGCTATCGCGATCTGGCGGGTGCGGTGTCCGAGCGGGAGATCTGGCCGCTGGGCCTCAGCTATGCCGAGCGGTCGCTGACGCTGCTGGCCTGGTGCTGCCTGCGGCAGGACTGGCGGCATTTCCGGGCATCGGGGATCGAGGCGGCAAGCCCGAGCGGGCGCAGTTTTCGCCCCCGCCGGGTGCCGTTGCTGCGCGACTACGTGGCGCGGCGGGCCGCGGGCTGAGGCCTACGCCTCCGCCGGTGCGCCGGCCCAGTGCCAGTAGAGTTCGCGGGCGCGCTTGGCGACCGGGCCCGGCTGCATCTCCCGATCCTCGAACCGCTTGACGGCGGTGACCTTGGCCGCGTTGCCGGTCAGGAAGATCTCGTCCGCGTTGGCGAAGTCGGCGGTGGTCAGGGACGCCTCTTCGACCGTCATCCCGTCCTCGGCCAGCAGTACCATCACGCGCTGACGGGTGATGCCGTTGAGGAAGGTGCCGTTGGGGCGGGGCGTGCGCACCACGCCGTCGCGCACGAGGAACACGTTGCTGGTCGCGGTTTCGGCCACGTGGTCCCAGTCGTCGAGCGACAGGGCGTTGTCGAAGCCGCGCGAGCGCGCCTCGGTCAGCATCCGGCCATTGTTCGGATAGAGGCAGGCCGCCTTCGCCTCGGTCAGTGCGGTGTCGGGGCGGGGACGGCGGAACGGAGAGACGGTCAGCGCGATCGCGCCCATCGGTGGCAGGGGCATCGCCTCGATGCAGAGCGCGAAGGCGCAGCTTTCGGCGGCGGGGGAGATCAGGTTGGCGGCACTGTCGCGAGCCCACATCATCGGGCGGATGTAGAGCTCGGCATCTTCGGGGTAGAGGGCGATCCCCTCCTTCGCGATCGCGAGCACGCCGTCCGCGTCCATCGGCGGCTCCATCCCCATCGCGCGGGCCGAGGCGACGGTGCGCGCGCAGTGCCGGTCGAGATCGGGGGCCACCCCGCCGAAGGCGCGCGCGCCGTCGAAGATCAGGCTGCCGAGCCAGGTGGCGTGGTCGGCCGCGCCGAGGATCGGCGGGTTGCCGTCGTGCCACTCTCCCTCGAACCAGGTGCGGATATCGGTGCCGATGGTCATGCGCGTCTCCCCTTCGGTCATGTCATAGATGCTGACCTTTCCTGCGGAGCTTGCCGCAAGCGACGTTACGTTGCAATCGCCGTGGGCGCGCTATAGTTGAGGGCTGAACCTGCAAGGAAGGCACGGCGCAAGCATGAGCTGGATCTCCAACTTCACCCGTCCGATGATCAACTCCCTGTTCTCGCGCCGCGAGGTGCCCGAGAACCTGTGGACCAAGTGCGACAATTGCGGGACCATGCTGTTCCATCGGGAGCTGTCGGACGCGCTCTATACTTGCCCGAACTGCGATCACCACATGTTCATTTCGCCGCGCGAGCGGCTGGCGGCCCTGTTCGACAGCGGTGTCTCTACGGCGGTGAAGGTGCCCGATCCGATCGCGGATCCGCTGCATTTCAAGGATCAGAAACCCTATGCCAAGCGGCTGGCCGATGCGCGCAAGGCGAAGGGCGAGCACGAGGCGATGATCGTCGCCGAAGGCAAGATCGGGGAGATCACCAGCGTCGTCGCCGTGCAGGATTTCAGCTTCATGGCCGGATCGATGGGGATGTATGTCGGCAACGCCATCGTCGCCGCGGCAGAGCGCGCGGTGAAACTGAAGGCGCCGCTGATCCTGTTCTCCGCCGCCGGGGGCGCGCGGATGCAGGAGGGCATCCTGAGCCTGATGCAGATGCCGCGCACCACCGTCGCCGTGAACATGGTGAAGGAGGCGGGGCTGCCCTACATCGTCGTGTTGACCCATCCCACCACCGGCGGTGTGACGGCGAGCTACGCGATGCTGGGCGACGTGCAGATCGCCGAGCCGAACGCGCTGATCTGCTTCGCCGGGCCGCGCGTCATCGAGCAGACGATCCGCGAGAAGCTGCCCGAGGGATTCCAGCGGGCGGAATACCTGCTCGATCACGGGATGTTGGACCGCGTGACCCATCGCCGCGAGATGCGCGACGAGCTCGCGACGCTGATCCGCCTGCTGATGAACGAGCGTCCGCGCAGCCACGGTGACCTGCCGGCGCCCACGCCGGAAGTGCTGCCCGCGCCGGAGCCCGCCACGGAATGAGCCAAGGTTCGGATGTGGTGCTGCAGCGGCTGATGGCGCTGCACCCCAAGGTGATCGATCTGGTGCTGGACCGCGTCTGGCGGTTGCTGGAGGCCCTGGGCAACCCGCAGGACAGGCTGCCGCCGGTCATCCACATCGCAGGCACGAACGGCAAGGGCTCGACCCTCGCCATGATCCGCGCGGGGCTGGAGGCGGAGGGCAAGCGGGTCTGCGCCTACACCTCGCCGCACCTGGCGCGGTTCCACGAGCGGATCCGGTTGCCGGACGGGCCGATCTCGGAAGAGGCGCTGATGGCGGTTCTGGAGGAGTGCGAGGCGGCGAATGGCGATGCGCCGATCACCTACTTCGAGATCACGACCTGCGCGGCGCTGCTCGCCTTTTCGCGGGTCGAGGCGGATTACGTGCTGCTGGAGGTGGGCTTGGGCGGGCGGCTCGATGCGACCAACGTGGTGGCGAAGCCCGCCCTGACGGTCATCACGCCGGTCTCGATCGACCATCAGCAATATCTGGGCGAGACGCTGGGCGAGATCGCGGGGGAGAAGGCCGGAATTCTGAAGCCCGGCGTGCCCGGCATCGTCGCGCGGCAGGAGGATGCCGCGCGCGACGTGATCGAGGCGCGGGCCGAGGCGGTCGGCGCGCCTTTGTCGATCGCAGGGCAGGACTGGGACGCCTACGAGGACCAGGGCCGGATGGCCTATTTCGATGAGCGCGGGCTGCTTGATCTGCCGCTGCCGGTGCTGATCGGCGCGCATCAGGTGGCGAATGCGGGGACGGCGCTGGCGAGTTTGCGTGCGCTCGGCGTCGGCGATGCTGCGTGCGAGGCGGCCGTGACGCGGGCCGAGTGGCCTGCGCGCATGCAACGACTGCGGACCGGGCCGCTGGTCGAGCAGGCCGGGGAGCGGGACCTGTGGCTCGACGGCGGGCACAACGCGGCGGCGGGCGTCGCGCTGGCCGAGGCGCTGGGCCGTTTGCCCGACAGGCCCTTGCACCTGATCTGCGGGATGCTGAACACCAAGGACGTGCGGGGCTACATGGCACCGCTGGCCGCGGTCGCCGAGCACCTGCACGCGGTCGAGATCCCCGGCGAGGCCGCGACGCTGAGTGCGGCTGACACGGCGGCCGCGGCGCGGGATGTGGGGCTGGAGGCGAGCGAGGCGGAGAGTGTTTCGGCTGCGTTGGCCGATGTGCCTGAGGATGCGCGGGTGCTGATCTGCGGGTCGCTGTATCTCGCGGGGACCGTGCTGCGAGAGAACGGGTAGGCGCCCTCACCCCGGCCCTCTCCCGCGGGCGGGAGAGGAGGCGACAGGCGGTGAGGTGTCGCCCTTTGTACGATGGCGTCGATTAGCCCGACGGGGCGTCGAGCGGGTCGAGATTGGTGCGCCCGCCATCGACGGCGAGAATCTGGCCGGTGACGAAGCTGGCGCGGTCGGAGGCGAGGAACAGCGCGGCCTCCGCCGCCTCCTCGGCATCTCCGATCCGTCCCAGCGGGGTCACGGCGGTCAGCTCGTCGCGCAGTTCCTCGCGCTCGCGCAAGGCTTCCTTCAGATGCCCGGTCATCACGCCGCCGAGCGCGATGGCGTTGACCCGCACGCCCTTGGGCGCGAGGGCCACGGCGAGGCTGCGGGTCATCTGATCGAGCGCCGCGCAGCTGACGGAGTAGGCCAGCAGCTCGGGCAGGGTCCGCTGGGCGGAAATCGAGGTCACGTTGACGATGGCACCGGCGTTGCGGACATCCGGCTCCTCCGCCGACTGGGCGATCATCTTCTTGGCGACCACCTGGCTGAGCCGCAGGGCGTTCTTGACGTTCTGCTGCATCAACGCGTCGAACACGTCGCCCTGCGCGTCCAGCGGGTCGGAGCTGATGACCTGGCGCGAGGCGTTCACCAGCACGTCGACCCGGTCGAAATTGTCGATGGTGGTGGCCATCAGGTTGGCGATGCTGAGCTTCTCTCGCAGATCGCAGGTGAAGCAGCGAACGCGCTCGTTATCCTTGCACAGCACCTTGCGCTCGGCTTCGAGCTTGTCGTCCTCGATATCGGCCATCATCACGCGCGCGCCCTCGTCACGGAACTTGCGCGCGATGGCGAGGCCGACGCCGCTGGCCGCCCCGGTCACGATGACCGATTTTCCTGCAAGAGACCCCATCGTCCCCTCCGTTTCATGTGCCGTCGAAGGACGGCGAAGAGGCGATATAGGGGAAATGAGGCGGATTTGCGAGGGGGCAGCCGGTCACGGCGGCAGGGGACACGGGTTCGCGCGGCGGCGTTCAGCCGCGTGGGGCGCGCCATCCCGCGGCCTCGGCCTCGAGCGCGGAGCAGAACCAGCGTTCGCCCGCGCTGGTGTCGATGCGGGTCGCCGCATAGCTGCGGTCGCCGGGGCTGTGGTAGATCCGGCCATTGTTCGAGATGTTGCCCTTGATCGCGCAGCTTCCGGCCGCGGGGGCGTTCGCCGCCTGCCGCCAGGTCCAGGGCGGGGTCGTCTCGCCCCGCCATTGCCCGCGCGATTCGGCCTGGGCGCGTGCCTCTGGCGCTGAGTAGTCGGGGGAGTGGTCGGGATGATCCATCGCGAAGCCTGCCCGCACCATGCTGCCGCCGAGATCGGCCTCATCGTCCGTGCGGCAGGTGGCGACGATCCGGCTATGCGTGGTGTCGCCGGTGGGCGCGCAGGCGACCCGCGCGTCGGCGATCAGCGCGTCGAGCGCCGCGGTCGCCATCTCGCCGCAGGGCAGGGCGCCGCAGGGCTGGCCGGTCTCCGGCGCGTCCATTCCGGCGAGGCGGACCCGCGTATCGTCGAGCGCGATCGTGTCGCCGTCGATCACGCGGACCGCTCCGGTGATCTCTCCGGGTTGGAGGGTGAGCAGGACGGCGAGGAGCGACACGGTTAACATGCGTTAACATGTGGGGCCGCTCGGCGGCCGTGGCCAGCCTTTTCCTAAAGAAAGGTTAACGCCGTGCCGGTGTCTTCGGTCGTCGGGCCGAGAAGATCTTGAAGGCGGCGGGGCCGGGCTGCTCGGTCCAGTCGCGGAAATGCGCATCCAGTGCCGACTCGTAGGGCAGATGCCGGTTGGCGACGATGAGGGCCGTGCCGGAGGGTTTCAGGACCCGCGCCGCGGCGGCGAGGAAGGCGCGGCCCAGCTCCGGCTCCGCCGCGCGCGAAGCGTGGAAGGGCGGGTTCATGATGACCCAGTCCGCATCGCCACTCGCGGGCAGGGCGGTCACGTCCGCCCAGTGGTACTCCGCCCGCGGGTCGTCGACGTTCCGGCGTGCGGCGTCGAGCGCGTCGGCATCGGTCTCGTAGAGCGCGATGCTCTCGATCGCGGGGGCGGCGGCCAGCGCCTGCGCGGACAGCCATCCCCATCCGGCCCCCAGATCGGCGACGCGCCCGGACAGTGCCGCATCGAACCGATCCGCGAGCGCCACGGAGCCGGGGTCGGGGCCATCGGCGCTGAACATGCCGGGTGCCGTCGCGAACCCGTCGCGTATCGCAGGCTGCGCCGCGCGGTGCCAGTCCTCGGTCAAAGCGGCGGCGTCGTCGGGCAGGGTCAGCGCGACGATCTTGCCATGCGCCTTGGACGTCACCTCGCCGAGCGTCATTCGGCTGCGAAGCTGCTTGAGGAGCGAATCGATCCCGGCCGTCTTCTGCCCGGAGACGATGAGTTCCGCCCCCGCGGGCAGCAGCCGTGCCGCCCGCGCGATGCGCCCCAGATTCTGCTGTCGCGACTTGCCGAGGCTGACGATCAGGGCGTCGACGGGCTCTTCGAGTTTCGGCACCACATGCAGCCCCATGCCCTGCATCCGCTCGAAGGCGACGCGGTCGCGCTGTTCGAAGACGAGGTCGGGAAAGTCTGCCCAGCCGGGTTCGGCCTCGGCGCCCAGGACGCCGATGCTCCCCTGTGGCCGGTCGGAAAGGAGGGCGAGCCGCTGTGCGTCGCTCACTCTTCCTTTTCCATCGTGCACTGGAGGGGATGCTGATTGCGCTGGGCGTAGTCCATCACCTGCGTGACCTTGGTCTCCGCGATCTCGCGGCTGAAGACGCCGACCACGGCGACGCCCTTCTTGTGGACGGTCAGCATGATCTCGACCGCCTGGCCATGCGTGATGCCGAAGAAGCGCTGCAGCACGTGCACGACGAATTCCATCGGCGTGTAGTCGTCGTTGAGCAGCAGGACCTTGTAGAGCGGGGGCTTGGCCGTCTTCGGCTTGGTCTTCGTCGCGAGCGCCACATCGCCATCGTCGCCGATGGCGTCGTCGTCCTGCGCGAGGCGGAGAGGCCCGGTCGGACGGGCATGCGTGATGTGGTGGGAAGTCATGTCGCCCATATGTCCCCTGCAAGCGGATTTCACAATATATGATTGCCGCAAAAGGTGAAAAGGGACATCTGGACGCAAAAAGGGGGAGGCGTGAGCCTCCCCCCTTTCGAGGTCTTGGGGTCGGGACCGATCAGGCGGTCATCGACTTCATGGCCGAGGTCGCGGCGTTCATGCGGTCGCCGAGCGGTGCCGCCATGTCCTTCGCGGAGGAGACCATCATCTCGTTCATCTTGGTGGTCTGCTTCATCCAGCCATCGAACATGGTCTGGGCGAAGGCCGACTGCTTCTCGAACAGCTCGGTCATGGTCTTGGCGGAGGCCATGTCCTTCGCGGCGGCGACGCCTTCCTCGAAGGATTTCTTCGTGTAGGACGACACTTCGTTGCCCAGGGTCTCGGCCGTCTTGGCCGCGATCTCGCCGGACTTCATCATCGCGTCGAGGTTTTCCTGGCCGAAGGTGGACGCGTCTTCGAAGCCCTTGGTCATCTTCTCGACGGTCTCGTTCATGGTCTTCTGCGCGTCCGCAGCAAAGGTTTCCATCTGGGCGGTCGCGGCTTTGGCTTGGGTCTTGGCAGTCATTTTCATCACTCCGTTACATTGGCTGGGGCGCAAACTCTTTCGCCTTCTGATGGTCTAGATAGGATGCTTGCTGCGGTGCGTCAAGAATTTCGTGTTGCGGTGCACAAAAATCTGTGTCCCGAAGTTGGTGGACACCCGCGTGCGGGGCAGATTTCCGCCTCATTTGCGGGTTATTAACTTTTCTGCCTGCAGATAGACGCAGGCAGGGCTTGACGCATATCCGTTGCAATTCAAATGGGTATGCTGCAATGTGCATGTAAATCACAAACAGATCGGATAACCGGTCGTACCTGGACAGTTTTTCATCGTCGGAGTGTTGCCGATGCTTTCTCGTATGCTGAGTCTCGCGCTGGTTACAGCGTGCCTTTTCCTGACAACCGTCGCGGGCAAGGCCGCGCCCTATGCCGCGATCGTCATCGACGCGCGGGATGGCAGCGTCCTGCATTCGCGCAATGCGGATACGCGGCTGCATCCCGCGTCGTTGACCAAGATGATGACGCTCTACCTCGCCTTCGAGGCGGTGGAGAACGGTCAGCTCGACCTCGATCAGCAGATCCGGATCAGCCGCAACGCGGCCTCCGAATCGTGCTCCTGCCTGGGTCTGCGCGCGGGCCAGCGCCTCTCGGTGCGCTATCTGATCCGCGCGGCGGCCATCCGGTCGGCCAATGATGCGGCGACGGCCCTCGGTGAGGCGATCGCGGGATCCGAGCAGGCTTTCGCGCAGCAGATGACGCGCACCGCCCGCGCGCTCGGCATGACGCAGACCACCTTCCGCAATGCGCATGGCCTGACGGCCAGCGGTCACATGTCGACCGCGCGCGACATGGCGGAGCTGTCGCGCCACCTGTTCTACGATTTCCCGCAGTACTACAACATCTTCGGCCGGGTCAGCACCGATGCGGGCATCGCCCATGTCCGCAACACCAACCGTCGCCTGCTCAACGGCTATCGCGGGGCGGACGGCATCAAGACCGGTTATACCCGCGCTGCGGGCTACAACCTCGCCGCCTCGGCGGAGCGGGGGAATACGCGGATCATCGCGGTGATCTTCGGCGGGCGGAACAGCTCCTGGCGCTACAACCGCATGGTCGAGCTGCTGGACATGGGCTTCGCCCGCGCACCCTCCAGCGCGCCGACGATCCGGCCCGAACGTGTGCAGGCCGGTGCCGTGATGGCCTCCGTCCGGCCGATGCCGCGCGGCGAGCAGGCACCGAGCCAGATCGCCACGGCGGCGAGCTTGGTGGGCAACGCACTGGTCTCGCCCGCGAATGCCGCGGTGAACCCCGACGAAGGGGCGGAGACCGCCTCGACCGTGCCGCTGCGCATTCGCGTCGACGAGCCGCGCCCCGTGGCCGCACTGGGCACCGCGACGGGCAGCCGCTCCGCGCCGATGGCAGCGCCGCGTCCGATGCCGCGTCCGGGTGGGGAATGGGCGGTCCAACTGGGCGCCTACCGTGACAGTGCCTTCGCCGAATCGGTCCTGACCGATGCGCTGGTCGGGGTTTCCGAGCCGCTCTCGGGCGCGCACCGCGCCGTCGGGCCGACCACGGTGAACGGCGTCGAGCTCTACGCCGCGCAGTTTGTCGGGCTGACCGAGGCGGATGCGACCGCCGCCTGTAACTCCCTGCGGGCGCAGGACCGGATCTGCCGACTGGTCGAGCCGAACGGCTGATATCGCGACCGATGGCAGCACGAAAGGGCGCCCGGTGGGGCGCCCTTTTTCGTTGAACGGACCGTCGGCTCAGAACTTGATGCTGACATCCGGCAGGTTCAGCGCCTTCACGACGTCGCGCACCTCCTGCCGGGCGGCGATGTTGGAGATGTTGAGATTTCCCTCGCCCGCATCCTTGAGATCGAGCAGTGTCAGGCCGCTCAGAAACATCTCGCGGAACACCACCCTCTCTCCGAAACCGGGAATGACCCGGAAGCCGATCCGCTTGCTGAGTTCACCCAAGGCCGAGCCGACCCGCCGCTTGTTACGGGCGTTGAGCGAGGCAATCCGGTTGCGCAGGACGACCCAGTCGACCGGCTTCAACCCCGCGCTGGCGCGCAGCTGGCGCGCTTTCCACACCATTTCGGCGTAGACCGACGGGCCGATGACCTTGCCCGTCTGCGGCTCCAGCCGAGCCAGCAGGTCGAAGTCGATCAGGCTGTCGTTCATCGGCGTGACCAGCGTGTCGGCTGCGGCATGGGCCATCTGGGCATAGCGGGTGTGCGAGCCCGGGCAGTCGATCAGGATGAAGCTGCAGCTCTCGTCGAGCCGCGACAGCGCCTCGGCGAAGCGCGCCTCTTCCTCGGCCTGCGCGGCGGTCACGCTGTCGAGCGTCGAATATTCCAGCGTATGGCGCACGGGCATCGGCAGCCGGGTGCCGGTACGTTCGACGAAAGCTTCGCGATTCTCGAGATATCGGAAGAAGCTCTTCTGCCGCAGGTCGAGGTCGATAACCCCGACCTTATGTCCGCAGCGGGCAAGGGCCGCGAAGAGGTGCATGGAGGTCGTGGACTTGCCCGACCCGCCCTTTTCGTTCCCGAGCACGATGATGTGCGCCATGCGGACCCTCCGAACCACCTTACCTCGCGTTGATACACAAGGGCTGGTGTTGCGGGAAGGGAGCGGCGGCAGGTTTCCGCCGATCGCGTCGTTCGCGCCACGGGTCCGCCGCAATGAAAAGCCCGCCACCGGCCGGGCCGGGGCGGGCTGATCGAAAACGATTGCCGTGCCTCAGAAGCCGAGGCCGTCGTATTTCGCCTTGAACTTCGACACGCGGCCGCCGGTGTCCATCAGGCGGGAGGTGCCGCCGGTCCAGGCCGGGTGCACGGTCGGGTCGATGTCGAGGTTCAGCTGCGCGCCCTCGGACTGGTAGGTCGAGCGCATCTGGACGACGGTGCCGTCGGTCATCTTGACGTCGATGACGTGGTAGTCGGGATGGATGTCTTTTTTCATGTCTCGGGATCCTTCGCGACGGACTGAGCGGAGGGGACGGGCCAGCCTCCGTCGCCCGTCAGGGTGACGTTGAAGCTTGCCTCGTAGCTTGGTCGAGGCTCCGGCGCAAGGCCTAACCGCGCTGTCGCGACTGCCGCAGGGCCCGCAGGTCGTCGGCGCTGGTCTGCGGCCCGGCGATCTGCGATTTGACGTAGTCGCGGATGACGGCCTTCTGATCGAGAAGTTGACCGTAGGACAGGGCCGCACCCGACGCCGTGGTGGCGAAATGCAGACTGACATAGAGCACGATGGCGGCCGGGACGACATAACGGGCGAAGGAGACGTCGCCCAGCGTCAGCGCGGAGAGCACGATGAGTGCGAGGCAGATCGCGACGATCGCGTTCACGAAGAGAGCCACCAGGTAGAGAAGGGCGAGTTTCCAGAAGTTCCAGCCGAGCCCGAAGGTGATGTCGTGGCGCGGGCGCTTCTCGGCCGCGTTGGCGGCGGACGCGGCCATCGGCACGCCCATCACGCCGAAGCCGGCCGCGGCGATGAGCGAGGCGATCCAGCCCGCGGCCTGCAACAGTGTCGTGAAGTTGGCGGCCACCTCGTCGTAGCCGGCGGTGGAGCCGGTTTTGGCATATTCCAGACTGGCCTGCGTCAGCCCTTCGGTCAGGCTGGCATCGACCAAGGCGGCGATGATGACCATCGCGATGCTCTGGACGACGTTGATCGGGAGCAGGTTGCCATAGGCCAAACGGATCTGCGCCTTCGTCAGGTGGGCGATGGTCGGGGGCGTGGTGCGATCGGCGGCGACGAGCGCCGCGCGCAGGGCCGCCATGCGAATGATGGCGATGCAAGGCGTCGTCAGAAGCAGGACGAAGACGATTTGCCAGAGCGGATTAGACGTGTTGTCGATCAGCCCGAAATAGATCAGCGCGACGAGCAAGGCGACTGGCAGCGTCCTCAGGAAGACGCGCGGCATCAATAGCAGGCTTTTGAGAAGCAGGTCGTACACGGGGGGCAACGCTCCGGATCGCGATGCGGAAGAATAGACGCCAGACGCCGACCGTTCAAACGAAACGGGCGCCCGAAAGGGGCGCCCGTGGAAATTGTTGCGATCGGGTCGCGATCAGCTCTTGGCCTTCGGGGCGCGGTAGTTGGTCTTTTCGGCGATCCGGGCCGACTTGCCGCGACGCGAGCGCAGGTAGTAGAGCTTCGCGCGGCGGACCTTGCCGCGACGCACGACGGTGATCGCGTCGATGTTCGGGGAGTGGAGCGGGAACACACGCTCGACACCTTCGCCGAAGGAGATCTTGCGCACGGTGAAGGACGCGGCGATGCCGGTCCCGTTGTTGCGCGCGATCACCACGCCTTCGTAGTTCTGGACGCGGGTGCGGGTTCCTTCCGTCACCTTGTAGCCGACGCGCACGGTGTCACCGGCGGCGAAGTCGGGGATGTCCTTGCCGAGCTCGGCGATCTGCTCGGCTTCGAGGGTCTGAAGCAGGTTCATGTCAATCTTCCTTGTGATCGCCTTTTTCGGCGAATGTTTCCGCGTCCGAGAGCTGCGCGCTTCCGTTCGGGTCCGCAGAGGTGCCTTGCACATGCGCCCGCCACAGGTCGGGACGTCTTTCCTTCGTCAGCCGTTCCGCGCTGGAGCGTCGCCAGTCGGCGATCGCCGCATGGTTGCCGGAGAGGAGCACCTCGGGCACCGTGCGGCCGTTCCAGTCGTTGGGCCGTGTGTACTGGGGATGTTCGAGCAGGTTGCCGGAGAAGGACTCCTCGACAGCCGACTCGGCATTCCCGAGCACGCGCGGTATAAGGCGGACGCTCGCGTCGATCAAGGCCTGTGCCGCGATCTCGCCGCCCGTCAGGACGAAATCGCCCAGCGAGACCTCGGTGATGCCGTGATGCTCGATCACGCGCTCGTCCACGCCCTCGAACCGGCCGCAAAGGAGCGTGACGCCGGGACCGGCAGCGAGCGCACGGGCCATCGGCTGGTCGAAGCGGCGGCCGCGCGGGCTGAGATAGATCAGCGGGCCGATCACCGGACGGGCGCGGATCGCGGCGTCGAGCACGTCGGCGCGCAGGACCATACCGGCCCCGCCGCCGGTCGGCGTGTCGTCCACGGCGCGGTGCTTGCCGAGGCCGAACTCGCGGATGCTCGTCGTCTCGAGCTGCCACAGGCCCTCTCGCAAGGCACGGCCCGTCAGGGAGTGGCCGAGGATGCCGGGAAACATGTCGGGGTAGAGCGTCAGAACCCGCGCGGTCCAGGTGCGGGCGAGCTGGCGCTCCTCCATCAGGTCGCGCGGCCTGACGGAGGCTGCGATCGACTTGCGGCCGTGGGAACGTCCGGTCACGGGCGGGGGCCTCCGGCGGGGATATTTGCGCGAAGCCGAAGCATCAGTCGTCGAACGAGATGTCGGCGACGATGCGACGGGCGGTCAGGTCGACGGTCGGGACGGCGGCTTGCGTGAACGGGATCAGGACCTCGCCGGAGGACCCCAATACCTCCAGGATGTCGCCCGCCCCGTGGTCGTGCACGGCGCGCACACGGCCAAGCTCGGTGCCGCCGGTATCGACCACGGTCATGCCGATCAGGTCGGAGTGGTAGAATTCGTCGTCGGGCAGGGAGGGCAGCCGCTCGCGGGGGGCGAACAGGCGCGTGCCGCGCAGGTCGTCGGCGTCCTCCTTCGTCGCGATGCCCGTCAGGCGCGCGGCCAGGCCGTTCTTGATGGCGCGCGTGATGGTCACGTCGAAGCTGCGCGCACCGTCCTCGGTCACGAGGGGGGCGTAGTCGGCAATGGCCGAGGGATCGGCGGTGAAGCTCTTGAGCCGCACCTCCCCACGCACGCCGAAGGCGCCCGCGATGGCGCCGACACAGACCAGATCGCTCATCGGACGATGACCTCCGGGATGGGGGCGGGATCTTCCCAGCCCGCGGTGACGAGTTCGGGGGTCTCGCTCTCTTCCTCGGGCCAGCCGAGGCACAGATAGCCGACCAGAGCCCAGTCATCGGGCACGTCGAGGTCGCGGCAGAGCCGATCGGGGTCGAGGATGGATACCCAGCCCAGTCCCAGCCCGCGCGCACGGGCCGCGAGCCAGAGATACATGATGGCACCGACGACCGAGTAGGCCCGCATCTGCGGCATGGTCCCCGCGCCGAGGCCGGAGCCGCGCGGCGTGCCGTCGTTGCAGAAGAAGGCGAGTTGCACGGGCGCGTCGCGCATGCCCGACAGCTTCAGCCCGGCGTAGAGTTCGGCCTTCTCACCGTCGTAACCGGCAAGGGCGTCCGCATTGGCCGCCTCGAAATTGGAGAGGGCGGAGGCGCGTGCGTCAGCCCCGTCGATGCGGAGGATGCGCCACGGCGCGGCGAGGCCAACGGAGGGTGCGTGCGCGATCTCGGCGAGGCAGTCGTCGAGCAACGCCTGCGGCACGGGATCGGAGCGGAAGCGGCGCACGTCGCGCCGCAACCGGAAGAGGTCGGTCAGGTCGTCCCGGAATTGGTCGTCGAAGGATCGCATCCCGTCCTCATGTTGCCGGTCCCGCCCCCGAGGGAGCGGGACGCCGGGCCGGGGATCACTCCTCGGTCGCGGTCTCTTCCTCGGCCGGAGCGGCGGCTGCCTCGGCGGCCTCGGCTTCCTTGGCGGCACGCTCTTCCGCGCGCTCCTTGGCTTTCTTGCCGGGCTCAGCCTTCTTCATGTTGGCGCGCTCTTTCTTCTCAATCACGCCAGCGGCTTCGAGGAAGCGGGAGATGCGGTCGGTCGGCTTGGCGCCCTTCGACATCCAGTCCTGCACGCGCTCCATGTCCATCTGGACGCGGTTCTCGTCATCCTTCGGCAGCAGCGGGTTGTAGGTGCCCAGCTTCTCGATGTAGCGGCCGTCGCGCGCATAGCGGCTGTCGGCGGCGACGATGCGGTAGAACGGGCGCTTCTTGGAGCCGCCGCGGGCGAGGCGAATGGTGACTGCCATGATTTTTCTCCTTGGGTCTGGCGTGTCGTGGGGCCTGATCTCAGGCCTGTTCCTGGAACTCTTCGTGGTGACGGATGACTTCGCGGATGATGAATTCGAGGAATTTCCGGGTGAAGTCGGGGTCGAGCCCGGCATCGGCGGAAAGCCGTTCGAGCCGGGCGATCTGCTCTCCTTCCCGCGTGGGGTCGGAGGGCGGAAGGTCATGCGTCGCCTTCAGCTTGCCCACCGCCTGCGTGCGCTTGAAGCGCTCGGCCAGCGTGTAGACGAGGATGGCGTCGAGATTGTCGATGGCGGAGCGATGCTCGGCCAGGATCTCGCGGGCGCGGGAAACGGGGTCGGTCATGCGGTGCCTCCCGGTGCGATGTGGCGGTAGACGAGATCATGCGCAACCGGCACGGGGGCCGTCTCGTCGCGCCGGGCGCCCATTGCCTGTGCCAGCCGAATGGAGGGCGCGTTCTCGGGTGAGATGTAGCTGACGCAATCGGACCAGCCGAGCGTGTCGAAGGCGAAGTCGCGGGCGGCCGTCGCGGCCTCGCACGCGAATCCCTGACCCTCGAACCCGTCGAAAAGCATCCAGCCCAGTTCCCGCTCGGGGAACCGCGGCGGGTGCTGCAGGGCGACCTGGCCGATCAGTTGGCCATCGGAGGCGCGCTCGATGGCCCAGGCGCCGAAGCCGTTGAGCGCCCAGCCCGCGACATCGGCGCAGAAGCTGCCCCAGGCTGCGTCGCGATCCAGCGGGCCGCCCATGTGGACGGAGCGGTCGGAGGCAAAGATCGCGGCGTAGGCGTCGAAATCCGAGCGGCGATGGGCACGCAGAACCAGGCGGTCGGTGCGCAGGGTCGGGGCCATACCCTCACCCCCTCCCTTTCCCGCATGCGGGTGAGGGGGCCGCCCGGTGGCGGGCGGCGTGTCATATGCGGTCGCGCGGCTCACTTCTTCTTCCCGAAGCCCGACAGGCCCGGCGGGAGCGGTGCGCCGCCGAGGCCCGGCATCCCGCTCGGCGTCTGGGGCATCGCGCCCGAGGGCGGGGTCATACCCGGCGGCAGTCCCGCGCCGCCCTTGCCCATCAGCGCGCCGAGGCCGCCGCGCATCAGGCCCTTTTTGCCCATCTTGCCCATCTTCTTCATCATGTCCGCCATCTGGCGGTGCATCTTGATGAGCTTGTTGAGGTCGCTGACCTCCATGCCCGCACCGGCGGCGATCCGCTTCTTGCGGCTGGCCTGCAGCAGGGCGGGGTTGCGGCGCTCCTGCTTGGTCATCGAATCGATCAGCGCGATCTGGCGCTTGAGCACCTTGTCGTCGAGACCGGCCTCATCCATCTGCTTGGTCAGCTTGCCCATGCCGGGCAGCATGCCCATCACGCCCTGCATCCCGCCCATCTTCATCATCTGCTCGAGCTGCGATTTCAGGTCGTTCATGTTGAACTGACCCTTCTGGAAGCGCTTCATCATGCGCTCGGCCTGCTCGGCCTCAATCTGCTCCTGCGCCTTTTCGACGAGGGAGACGATGTCGCCCATGCCGAGGATGCGCCCGGCGATCCGCTCGGGGTGGAATTCCTCGAGCGCGTCCATCTTCTCGCCGAGGCCGACGAACTTGATGGGCTTGCCAGTGACGGCGCGCATGGAGAGGGCTGCACCGCCACGGCCATCGCCGTCCATCCGGGTCAGCACGACCCCGGAGATGCCGACACGCTTGTTGAAATTGTCGGCGGTGTTCACTGCGTCCTGGCCGGTCAGGCCGTCGACCACAAGCAAGGTCTCGTGCGGCTTCGCCTCGTCGCGGACGGCGGCGACCTCGTCCATCAACTCGTCGTCGATCGACAGACGGCCGGCGGTGTCGAGCATGTAGACGTCGTAGCCGCCCAGCGTCGCCTGCTGCTTGGCGCGCTTGGCGATCTGGACCGGGGTCTGGCCCGCTACGATGGGCAGGGTGTCGACGCCGATCTGCATGCCGAGAACGGCGAGCTGCTCCATCGCCGCGGGGCGGCGGGTGTCGAGCGAGGCCATCAGGACGCGCTTCTTGCCGCGCTCGGACAGGCGCTTGGCGAGCTTCGCGGTCGTCGTCGTCTTGCCCGAGCCCTGGAGGCCGACCATCAGGACCGGCGCAGGCGGGGAGGAGATGCGCAGCTCGCCCGCATCGGCATCGTCACCCGCGAGCGTCGAGACCAGCGCGTCATGCACGATCTTGATGACCTGCTGGCCGGGCGTGATCGACTTGGTCACGGCCTGACCGGTGGCCTGCTCCTGGACCGACTTGACGAAATCACGGGCCACCGGCAGCGAGACGTCCGCCTCCAGCAGCGCCACGCGAACTTCTCGCAGCGCGGTCGAGACGTCCTCCTCGGTCAGCGCGCCCTGGCGGGTGAGCTTTTCGAGGGCGCCGGAAAGCCGGTCTGACAGATTCTCGAACATGGCCGTTCCTCGTTCTGGTCCGATGGATGGGGATGCCATTCGATATGGGGGCGGAATGCGACCGCTCCAACGTCGAACGCACCGGCGGGCGCAACGCGCTGACCGGTGGCGATCCCCGGCGCACGGGCCGTGGGACCGGAAGCTCTCACTTCCGGGAATTGGGTGGGGGTGTACGTGCGGCGTGCCTGCGCGTCAAGTCCGCAAACGAAAACGGCCCGCCGGGTGGGGCGGGCCGTTCCGATTGAGTTGCCTCTCGGGTTAGTGCACGAGAACCGCGTAGTTACGATATTCCTGCACATCCGGATCGGACGGATCGGCCATCCCGAGATATTCCACGGCGATGTCCGCCGCGACGATATCGGAATTCCAGCAATCCTTCTGATCTTCAGGGTCCCCGCCGATCGTGCTGTCGCACTCCCGCACGATGACCTGTTCGGTGAAGAACAGCGATACGACGCCCTCGAGCTCGGCGACATAGGAGCCATTATAGGTGCCGGAGGTGTTGTTCGTCGGCGAGGTCAGTGCCTGGCAGTTGACCAACGCGACGTTCTGGCGACGACGCTCGGTGGTCTGCTCCGCATGGGCGCCGATGCCGGTAAACTCGTAATTGTCGGGATACGAGCGCACATTCGCGTAGGACGGGCTGTTGCCCGCATCCGTCTGGAGCATGTCCGCGTTGGCGAGCGGACGCTCGACCAGGCTGTACCCGTCATAGAGGGTCTGGGCGGACGCGATGTCCCAGTCGAGAGAGGTGCTGGGACGCTCCGGATCGACCGAGTTGTCGATCTTGAAGTTGGTGTAGACGCCGCCGAAATACCCCGCGAAGGCCAGCCGGTCGTCGAGGGCGATGTCGTAGGACGGCGAAGGGATGCCGGTATAGGCCCCTGCCGCGTCCACCGAGGCCGAAACCGTAAGGCCGTCGCGGAAGTAGACATAGAGCGTCTGATCGACCGGTGTCTGCAGTTCGACATAAGACCGCGCAGGGACGAAAATATGCGCATCGTAGAGAGTGTCGCCCTCGCTACCCTCGAGGTTGAACGCCATGTAGCCGTGGTGATCGTCGTCGGTGTCGTTGTAGACATACCAGCCGGTCACGTCGGTCATCGCATCGCCGTTTTCCTCGTCGGGCAACTGCGTTTTGCCGCGGCTGACGATGCCGCGCGGATCGTAGGTCGCGGGCGTGGTGCCGGATTCGGTTTCGGCCTCGCCACCGGAACCCTCGGCCTCCGTCGCTTCCTCCGAACCGCTCGCTTCCTCGCCGGGAACCTCGGCGGCTTCGGCAGGGAGGATCGCAGTATCGAAGGGCTGCGCATCGCTCTTCTGCCAGAGCGAGTTGACGTCGGCCGGGTCGCTGTAGGAATTCGCCATCGCGATATAGGAGTGCACGGGACAATTGGGGCTGTCGCCGTCGAGGCATCCGGTCAGATACATCGGGCCATAGATGGTTTCGCCACCCGACGTGCGCATCATGTTGCGACGCGATGCGGCATTCGCGATCGTGTCGGGATACTCGGCCGCGACCGCTTGAAGTTCCGTGACCCTTTCCTCGCGCGCGGCCAGCGTGGCGTTGGCGGAATCGAGCATGGCCTGCCTCTGGACAACGATCGCAGAGCCGGGAGGGAAGCGAGCTTCGACGATTGCCAGATTGCGCTCCGCGGTCGCCACGTCGGCCTCGGCGTCCGTCACGTCCTGCTCGGCAAGGGTGACCTGCTCCGCGTAATAGTCCTGATACTCCTCACGGGTGAACAGGCCGTTCGGCGCCACGTAATCGGGCGCGAAGGCCCGGCCGGCCGTTACGGGCTGGTTCAGCACGCGGTCCATCGGCGCGTCCCAGATGTCGAACAGCGTGTTGAGCGCAGTCGTCACGACCTCGGGGTCGGTCGGCTTCACGAGGACCTCGCCCCGAACACACTGGAGCTGGCTGTCGATCGAGGCGAGCAGGCAGGTATCGCGCAGCCGCTCGAAATCGGCCGTGCCGGGGGTGGGGTAGGTCCAGGGGTCGGTCTGCGTCGGCGTGCGCGCGGTTGTGCCATCGCCGCCGACGTAATCGACATGTGCGTTGCCCTGGAACACCTGCAGGCCGGTATCGTCGCAGAACCCACCCGCATCCGCGCCGAGCTGATCGTCGGCGGAGGACAGGACGCCGACGCGGATCCGGCCGTCATTGGTGCTGAGCGGCGTGGTGGTATAGCCCCCGCCACTTGCGACGGAGCGATCGACATGCAGCAGCATGCGCGCCCCTTCCTGGTTGTCCATCTGACCGGCGAAGCCGGCGCTGTCTCCCTCGAACGGGTTGCACATCACCAGCGTGCTGAGATCGCCGCAGAAAGACACCTCCATGCGGGCGACGGCATAGACGGAGAGGTCGAAGGCCTCGGTCTCGGGTGCGCCTGTGTCGTCGGCATCGTTGATGTCGATGGAGAGGAAGGTGAGGCGCACCGTCTCGTTGCTTGCCTTCACGTGCACGTGGTTGGCGAACGCATCGGTCGTCGTGGCGAGCGTCGACACGGCCCCGGCATCGAAATCGCCGCTCGAATCGACGGGATTTCCCACGAGGAAGGTCATCGACTCGATGGAGAAGGCGCCATCCCCCTCGACGAAGGTCGAATTCTGCTGCACCGCCATCGCGGCCGCCGTCGCCCGCGTGATCGCGTCCTCGCCACCATCCAGTTCCGCCGCCGCGGCGAGCGCCGCCTTGTCGACGAAATTCTGCATCTGCGTGTGTGCCGAATAGGCGCGACCGAAATCGATCACCAGACCTGCCGAGGTCAGAAGCGCCACAGAAAAAATAACGACCTGGATGGCGACGACAGCCTCGTCACCCTTGCGCAGGTCGCGAAGGGTCCGTACCAGACCCGTCGAAAACCGTCCGAACATCCGTCTCTCCCCCGAGCAGTCGGTCCTTGCCAGCCCGGGCCCCCACCCGGTCACAAGCAAGCGAGGCATAAGGCCTCTCTCAGCAATTCAGATAAAATATGGCAAAAATTCGCTCAGCAAGCAATCACATCCCATCCGTTTCACGCGCTTTGCCGCCATGTTACGAGAGGTCGGGCCGCGTTCTGCAACGAGAGGGTGGCAATCTCTCGCATAATGCAACGGGGAGGTAGCGATGCACACGCATGGGGCGATCAGCGTTGCGGCGTTTTACCGTTTCGCGCGAATCAGTAATCCGGCCCGCGTGCGGCAGGATTTGGCGGCGAAGCTGTCGGAACTTGGAGTGCGCGGGATCGTGCTCGTCGCGCGGGAGGGCCTCAACGGAACGATCGCCGCGGAGGCGACGGCGATCGAGGCAGCCATCGCCATTCTGCGCGATGTGCCGGGATTCGCCGATCTGGCACCGAAATACGCATCGGCCAACACGATGCCCTTCCGCAAGCTGCGCGTCCGCGAGAAGGCGGAGATCGTGACGCTCGGCGCGGGTGAGGTCGATCCGAACGCGGCTGTCGGACATTATGTGCCGCCCCAGGATTGGAACGATCTGCTGCGTGACCCCGATACGGTCGTGATCGACACGCGCAACGACTACGAGGTGGGCGTTGGGTCCTTCGAGGGCGCGATCGATCCGGAGACCAAGGGGTTTCGTGATTTTCCCGACTGGTGGCGCGCGAACGAGGCGCGATTCGCGGGGAAGAAGATCGCCATGTTCTGCACCGGCGGCATCCGCTGCGAAAAATCGACGAGCTGGCTGCTGGGGCAGGGCGTGGAGAACGTCTTTCACCTTCAGGGGGGCATCCTGAAGTATCTGGAGGAGATTCCGGAGGAGGACAGCCTGTGGCGCGGCGACTGCTTCGTCTTCGACGAGCGCGTGACGGTTGGTCATGGCCTGCAGCCCGGCCCGCATGTCCTGTGCGGCGGGTGCCGGCGGCCCTTGGCGCCCGACGACCTGTCCCATCCGGCCTACGAGCGCGGCGTCAGTTGCCACCATTGCATCCATGAAAGGACCGACGCCGATCGCGCGCGGTTCCGCGAGCGGCAGCGCCAGATCGACCTCGCCGCCGCGCGCGGCGAGGGGCATCTTGCCGGACAGGTGCCGGACTGAGCGCGGCTAGACTTGCTCGATCCGCAGGGCGACGGGCTCCGCCAGGCTGACGGGGCTGTTCGCGATCTCCGCCAGTGCCGCGTCGAGATTCGAGCGGGCGCAATCATGCGTGACAATCAGGACGGGAACCTGCCGCTCGTCATGGTCATTCTGGCGCATCCGGTCGATCGAAATGCCCTGATCGGCAAGCATCTGTGCGACCTTCGCGAGTGTCCCGGGCGCGTCCGTCAGGGTGAGACGGAGGTAATGGCTGGCGGAGCCCGCATGCGCCGCACGGTTGGGCGCGGTCAGACTGTCGGCGGGCTGACCGAAGGCGGGGATGCGCAGTCCACGCGCGATGTCGATCACATCGCCCATGATGGCGGAGGCCGTCGGGCCCTCGCCCGCGCCGGGCCCTGTGAAGACCGTTCGTCCGACGAAGTCACCCTCGACGATCACCATGTTGGTTACGCCTTCGAGCAGCCCGATGGGCGACTGGCTCGGGACCAGGACGGGCTGCATGCGTTGCTCCAGCCCTTCGGACGACATCTGCGCGACGCCGAGCAGTCGCACCTTGTAGCCGAGTTCCGCCGCCTGCTGGATGTCCGCCAGCGAGACGCGCTCGATCCCCTCGATCGTCACACCCGCGAAATCGACTCGCGTTCCGAAGGCCGTGGCGGCGAGAAGCGACAGCTTGTGCGCCGCGTCGATGCCGCCGACATCGAAACTCGGGTCCGCCTCGGCATAACCAAGCGCCTGCGCATCGGCGAGCACCGCTTCGTAGTCGGCGCCGGTATGCTCCATCTCGGTCAGGATGTAGTTGCAGGTGCCGTTCATGACGCCCATCACCCGTTCGATCCCGTTCCCGGCGAGACCTTCGGTCAGCGACTTCATGATGGGGATGCCGCCGGCGACCGCGGCCTCGTAGCGCAGCGCCGCTTCGTTCGCCTCCGCCAGTTCCGCGAGCGCCTGGCCGTGATGCGCCATCATCGCCTTGTTGGCGGTCACGACATGCTTGCCGGAGGAGAGCGCCGTCTCGGTCAGCACCTTGGCCGGTCCATCCTCGCCGCCCATCACCTCGACCACGAGGTCCACATCTCCGCGTCGGGCGAGGGCGACCGGATCGTCCTCCCAAGCGAAGGGAGACAGGTCCACACCTCGATCCTTGCTGCGGGACCGCGCCGAGACCGCTGCGATCTCGATCGGACGGCCGGCCCGCGCAGCGATCCGGTCGCCGTGGGTCTGCACCATCCGGATCACGCCGACCCCGACGGTGCCGAGACCGGCGATTGCAATGCGAAGCGGCTGGGTCATGGTGACTGTCCTTTCACGCGGATGCGTCTGCGCGGGGTGATAGGCGAGGGGATGGCCGCACGCAAGCGACGCGATCCGGTCGCGACCGGCCGGTCGGGTGCGTGCCTGCGAGGCCGACGGGTTCCCGCCGCGTTCCGGTTTCCTCGTTCGTCCAGCCGGTATATGGTGAGGCGACAGAAAGTTCGTACCAAATGATGTGCCGATGCCGCGTGACCTGATCCCTGCCTTCTTGAACGTCGAAGCGTCGCTGACCGGCCGACGCTGGATCGGCATGGACGAGGGCACCACGCGTGCGGCCGCACAGTTGGCGCAGTTGCGCGATCTGTCCGATCCGGTCGCGCGGCTTCTCGCCTCGAGAGGCGTGGCGGCGGACGAGGTCGATGCTTTCCTTGCGCCCACGATGCGCGCACTGATGCCCGATCCGTCGAGCCTGATGGACATGGACAAGGCCGTCGAGATCTTCTGCCGCCATGTCCGGTCCCGCGGGCGGATCGCCATCTTCGCGGATTACGACGTCGATGGTGGGGCCTCCGCCGCGCTGTTGATCGACTGGTTGCGCGCGATGGGCCGGGAGGCGACGCTCTATATCCCCGACCGGATCGACGAGGGCTATGGCCCGAACGTGCCTGCGATGGAGCGGCTTGCCGAAGGGCACGACCTGATCGTCTGTGTCGACTGCGGCACGCTGAGCTTCGAGCCAATCGCGGCGGCCAAGGCCTGCGGTGTGGACGTCATCGTGCTCGACCACCACCAGGGGGGCGAAACCCTGCCCGCGGCCGATGCGGTCGTGAATCCGAACCGACAGGACGAAGTTTCGGAGCATACCTATCTGTGTGCTGCGGGGGTGGTGTTCCTGATGCTCGCCGGTGCCAACCGGGCCATGCGGGGCGAGGGTGGCGTGCCGGACCTGATGTCCCTGCTCGATCTGGTGGCGCTCGCGACCGTCGCGGACGTGGCCCCGCTCGTAGGCTTCAATCGGGCGCTTGTCCGGCAGGGATTGAGCGTCATGGCGCGTCGGGAGCGTCCGGGTCTCGTCGCGCTCGGGGAGGTCGCCGGAATCAACGCACGGCCCTCCTCCTATCACCTGGGCTTCCTGCTCGGCCCTAGGGTCAATGCCGGTGGGCGCATCGGGGCCGCCGATCTGGGCGCGCGTCTGCTCGCGACCCGCGATCCGGCGGAGGCCTCCGCCTTGGCCGAACGGCTCGATCACCTCAACCGCGAGCGTCGCGAGATCGAGGCGGAGGTTCTGGCCCAGGCCCGCCGACAGGTCGAGGAACGCGGCGCAGACGGCCCCTTGGTCTGGGCCGCCGATGAAGGATGGCATCCCGGTGTCGTCGGGATCGTGGCCGCGCGGTTGAAGGACGCGTTCAACCGGCCTGCCGTCGTGATCGGCATCGCAGATGGGCAAGGCAAGGGCTCGGCCCGCTCGGTCGCCGGCGTCGATCTGGGCGGAGCCGTCGCCGCCGCGACGCGGGAGGGCATCCTGCTGAAAGGCGGCGGTCACGCGATGGCGGCAGGCCTCACCGTGGCGGCCGATCGGCTGGAGCCGGCGATGGCGCGGCTATCCGAGTTGCTGGCCCGTCAGGGCGCGGGCGACATGGGGCCGGCCGACCTGAGGGTCACGGGCCTGATCGCGGCGCGCGCGGCAACGGTCGATCTGATCGAGCAACTCGATGCCTGCGGACCTTTCGGAGCCGGTGCCCCTCAGCCCCGGTTCGCTCTGGCCAATCAGCGCATCGCCTTCGCCAAGCGCGCGGGGGAGAGCCACCTGCGCCTGACCGTCGCAGCGCAGGACGGCGGACGGATCGACGCCATCGCCTTCCGTGCCTACGAGACCGAGATCGGCCCCGCCCTCGAGGCCCATGCGGGTAGGCCCGTGCATGTCGCGGGAAAGCTGGAGATCGACGAGTGGGGCGGGCGTCGCAAGCCCAAGCTGAAGATCGACGACGTCGCGTTTGCGGGGTAGAGCATCGCCGCGATGTCACGCCTTTCGATGACTTGGCGGGCTGCGCTTCCATCTGGCGCAACTTAGTTTCGCAATGCGGGCCGTTTGCGGCAGGAATGCAACGCATGACGCCGGTGTGACAATCCGCCCGATCGCGGGACTCTTTTCCGCCACGATCCTGGGTTAACCTCTGTTCACCAACGCTCGA
Source organism: Roseobacter sp. HKCCA0434 (assembly GCF_032464675.1). Classification (NCBI taxonomy): domain Bacteria; kingdom Pseudomonadati; phylum Pseudomonadota; class Alphaproteobacteria; order Rhodobacterales; family Roseobacteraceae; genus Roseobacter; species Roseobacter sp. HKCCA0434. Next base: position 28,013 of record NZ_JAWDKL010000003.1, on the reverse strand, counting down.
TAGAAGCGACCGCACCAACGGACAGGACAGTATCATGCTCAGCCGCCTTACCGCGCCTCTGCGCGCAGCCGCCCTATTCCTCGCACTGCTGCCAACCGCCTCGCTCGCCCATACAGATCGCGCGGGCGTGACCGATGCGCCTGCCGCGAAAGTGGCGTTCTGGAACATTCCCGACGAGGTCATCCTCGGCATCGCTGCGGCCAATCGTGCCGGTGGGGGGATCGACGGTGGCTTCACGTCGCCGACGCTCGAGGCATACGACGTCTACGTGCTGTTCACCGACCCCGCCCGCTCCCTGGGCGAGACGCCCTATGCCGATGTGCTCGGGCTCGACGGCGAGGCGTCCAAGCGTGTCATGCGGCTGGCCCGTCCCGGCCTGCCGCCCGTGCTGATCTTCGACCCCGCGCTCCTCGACGAAGGCTACGACGCCGCGTGCCTGGGCCGCCTGATCCACCGGACCATCACACACAGCGTGCGCTCCGGCCGCATGTCGATGCCGCAGCTCGCGGCCTGCGACAGCTCGGTCCGGGCCGCGATCGAAGGCTGACGCCGCGGCGCGATGCGGCGCGGGTTGATCGCGTGGCGTGCAGGGGTCATCCTGCGCGCCGCTGAATTGTCACATCGGGCCTGCGCATGACGGATTTCCGGTTCTGTTTCGTCGCCTCGCGCGCCGATATCGCGACGAGCGCCTGCGAGCGCCTGGAGCGGCGTTACGGATCGCACGATCCCCACGATGCCGATGTGATCGTCGCACTGGGGGGCGACGGCTTCATGCTGCAGACCCTGCACGCGACCGAAGGCCTCGACGCGCCCGTCTACGGGATGAACCGGGGCACCGTCGGTTTCCTAATGAACCAGTTTTCTGAAGAGGATCTGCCGGAACGCATCGCGGAGGCCGAGGTCGCGGCGATCCACCCGCTGCGAATGAAGGCGCTGGATACCGCAGGGGACACGCACACCGCGCTGGCGATCAACGAGGTCTCGCTGCTGCGGATGGGACCTCAGGCGGCGAAGCTGAAGATCGGCGTCGACGGGCGGGAGCGCATGGCCGAACTGGTCTGCGACGGCGCGCTGGTCAGCACGCCCGCGGGCTCCACCGCCTACAACTACTCCGCGCATGGTCCGATTCTGCCGATCGGTGCGGACATATTGGCGTTGACCGCGATTTCCGCTTATCGGCCGCGGCGCTGGCGCGGCGCGTTGCTGCCATCGCACACGACGGTCCGCTTTGACGTGCTCGAGCATGAGAAGCGCGGTGTCGCCGCCGTCGCGGACTCGCAGGAGGTCCGCGACGTGGTTCGCGTCGAGATCCACTCCGAACCCGCCGTCACGCACCGGCTGATGTTCGATCCCGGTCACGGGCTGGAGGAGCGTCTGATCCGCGAGCAGTTCGTCTGAGCCGCCTTGGAAAGGAGGACAGAGCACTACTTGTAGCGCCATCAATCGGAGATTCCTCGTATGCTGCGCTTCGCTCTCATTCTGTCGATCCTGCCCCTCACCGCACTCGCCGAGGAGATCGGCGAGGTCACGACCGCGTGGCGGCTGCTTGGCGCCAATCATCGGATCGTGGTCGAGGCGTTCGACGATCCGAAGGTCGATGGCGTGTCGTGCTTCGTCAGCCGTGCCCGCACGGGTGGTATCCGGGGATCGCTCGGGATCGCGGAGGATACGTCCGATGCCTCGATCGCCTGTCGGCAGGTCGGGCCCATATCCTTCGATCCGCAGGAACTCGACGAGGGGGAGGAGGTATTCGGCCAGCGCGCCTCGCTCCTCTTCAAGCGGGTGCAGGTCGTGCGTTTCTTCGACGAGGAGCGGAACACGCTGATCTACCTGACCTACTCCGACCGTCTGATCGAAGGCAGCCCCAAGAACTCGATCTCGGCGGTCGTGATCCGACCGTGGTAGTCATCGATAGCGCAGCACGACCGCCCGCGCGAGCGTGAACAGATTATCGGCTTCGGTCGGCTTGAAGGTTCCCCGCTCGAGCATCTGACCGAAGGCCTCGATCTTCTCGTCCATCGTGACCTCGCGCCCGATATCGATCTCGTCGACCTCCGACAGGAGGCGGACACCGTCGAAGGTTTCCTCTCCGCGCATGTGGTGACTGTAGGCTGCCGCGATCTCCAACGAGTCCTGTATGCGGCGCGGCCTGCGGGCGGAGGCGTAGTCCCTCAGCGACAGAACGGGGCGTGGCGCGGCCTCCTCCTGAGCGGCCCGCGCACTTTCGCGCATCGCACGGTCGAGGGCGCTGGAGATCGCATCGTCGGGCAGGTCCGATGACGTCTCGCGCAGGGCATCGAGATCGATCTCTGGTTCCGGTTCGGTCGGGCCGTCCGGTGCAATCTGCCGCGGCTCCTCGACGGGGACGGTCAGCTTCAGCCGACCGCCGTCCACGCTGGCACTCACGGGACCCTCCGTTTGCAGCGCCGCGTTCAACTCGGCCAGAGGCGCGATACGCTGCCCGAATTCGGGATTGCGTGCCTCTACCTCCTCGCAGAATGCGACGAGCTTTCGCAGAGTGGGGAGCGGATCGGTGACCCCCTCCATCTCGCAGGAGAAGGCGCCGAAGGCGAGTGCGATGCGGGGGCGGTCGGTCATGGCGCGTCGTCCGGGTCGTCTCGTGTCGAGTCAGACTATCGGCAAGCGAGGGCGGCCTCGCAAGCCATTGACGCGATCGCAACGACCTGCGAGCCAAGGACGATGAACGAAACCTTGGTCACGAGTGCCGGGCCGGCGATGCTGGTGGGCGGCGCGCCTGTCGATGAGGGCATGCTCGCGAGGATCGCGGCGCGATGCGACAAGGTCATCGCAGCCGATGGCGGGGCGGACCGCCTGGCTGCAACCAAGATTCGGCCGGACGCGATCATCGGCGATATCGACTCCCTGCGTCATCCGCAGGGCTGGGACGCGCCGGTGCATCGGCTGGCGGAGCAGGAGACCACCGATTTCGACAAATGCCTGCGCTCGGTCAAGGCGCCGCTGCATCTCTGCGTCGGTTTCACCGGTGGCCTGATGGATCACGCGCTTGCCGCCTTCGCATCGATCGCGCGGTCCAACAGGGCGGCCATCCTGATCGGCGATGGCGACCTGTGCTTCCGGGCGTGGTCCGGCATGCATCTGGAACTGCCCGCCGATCTAAGGGTGTCGCTCTTCCCCATGGGGCGGACGCGTGGCCGGTCGAAGGGGCTGCGCTGGCCGCTGGACGGGCTGGAGCTCGATCCGGCTGGACGGATCGCAACGTCGAACCGGGCGACCGGCCCGATCGAGATCGCGTTCGACGGAGGTCCGCTGCTGGCTATATTGCCCTTGGAAGCCCTGGACCATGTTTCGGGCGTATTGGAGGCGCAACGGTCATGAGAGCGATCATCCTGGCGGCAATGCTGAGCCTGTCGGCATGTGCAGCGGTTCAAGAGCCGCAACAGCCCGCGACGCCCGATGTCGCGCAGGAAGTCGTGCAGCGCATCCTCGCGATGAATTGCGACGAACTCGCCGCGACCGAGAGCGTGCTGTCGCTGGTCGCGCAGGGTCAGGCGCTGGCCCGGATCCTTCTCGCCTCCGGTCAACTGGTCGGCACCGGCCTGACGCAGGACCTGATCGGTCAGACCGAGGACGCGCGCAGCCAGACAGGGAGGCTGATCGACTTCATGCAACTCGTGAGGCTATGCCCTAGGGGGTGAGCCATTGCCCTTGCCAGTCGAACTCGGCCGCGAACAGCGCGCGCCGATGAAAGGGCCTCGTGATATGCAGCACCTCGATTTCGCTGATTTCGAAGGCGATGAGAGCGAAATGGACCATGTCGAAATTGACCGCCCCCGGATCTTCGATCGGCGTGCCGGGGGCTGGCGAGGCGCGATAGAGGTCGCGCGCATGTGCCGGAAGGTCGTCGAGCGCAGTCCGCGCAAGAGCCGTGTCCTCGTGCACGATGGCCTCGCCCCGCAGACGGAGCTGCAGGGCCCTCTCGGGATCCCAAACATGGAGAGAGGCGCGGCGGTCCCGTCGCAATTCGTCGATCTTCGCGGCTCGCGCGTCCGAATATATGTGGATCATCGAGCTGAGCCTGTCTGCGAACCGTAGCACCACGGTGCGGAGCCGGGGGCCATCGGGCGCGATCGTACCCAAGACCGGACGCCCGCCGGGGCCATCCGCTCCGGCTTCGAGCATCGACCAGGCGGCGTCGAGCAACTCATTCATATCCCGTCATCTCCAGATAGCCGATGCCGTCGTGACTGCCCGAGATCTCGATCGGCCCTTCCCAGTAGGAAAAGAGCATCGGCATCCACGACTGGGGGTTGAGGGCGCGCACCTCGATATCGAGGTCGCGCGAGGGAACCTCGACACGCCAGCCGGTCGGGACGTCGCGATCGGCCACATCCGTTGTCTCGAGCGGTCGCAGGCTGATCGAATCGGATGGCAGCGGCGAGGTCGTTCCGTCTGGCAAGATCCAGGTCCCGGAATAGAACGGCTCGGCGATCCGGTCGCGCAACTGGAACAGCATGACCTTCTCGCCGGAGGAGAGGTGCAGCGAGAACCAGTCCCATCCCGTCTGCGTCGCGGCGAGAGGCTGCGACGACCATTCGCGGTCGAGCCAGGCCTGTCCCTCGACCGTCAGGCTGTCCGATCCGCGCGTGATCGTGCCGCTGACCTCGTAGAACGGCTGTGAATAGTAATGTGACGCCTGGCCGGTCGGTGATTTCACGCTGTAGCCGTCTTCGCCCTGAAAGATCTCAGTGCGATCGGTCGAGAGACGCAGGTCGTATGCGAACTCGTCTTCCGTGACGGTCAGCGTCAGGTCGTTCATGCTCGGACCTTCGAGGCGCCATTGGTCAATCCAGGCAGAGAACGGATCTGCCACGACACCGGCCTGGCCGATGCCGCCGCGGGCGAAGCGTTCGGCGGTCAGGTGCCGGTCCTGCGATGTGAGGGCCGCATGTCCCATCCATATCTGGGGGCTGGACCACCCGCTTCGGGGTTCGACCTCGGGTGCCAGGGCAGAGCGGAACAACGTCCATTGCAGGCCATGCGCCGACCCGTCCGAGGCCGTGAGGTTGGCCGTCAGGTACCACCACTCGATCCGGAAATCTGGATGCGGCCCGTGATCCGCCGGAAAAGCGAAGCGGTAATCCGGATCGGGCCGCGCAAATCCTTCTCCATCGCCGCTGCCCAGCCCGGCATAGCCTTGGGCCAGTGCGGCGAATGGAAAGATGATCAGGATTGCGATCAGTCGGGTGAGCATCATCTTTCCTGTGCAAAAACGCTCAACAGGGCGCGGGGCGGCGTGTTGGCGAGCCGGATGACCGGCAAGGCCGCGGCGAGAACAGCCGCCAGCAACGCCAGCGCGACGAGGCGAAGCCAATCGAGAGGATAGAACTGAAGAGGCAGCCGCCATCCGAACGCATACACGTTGATCACGTCTGTCAGGATCCAGGCGACGGCAAGGCCGACCGGAATCGCGAGCAGCGAGGTCAGGAGCGCCAGCAGGAGGACTTTCGCCATTTCCGTGCCTGCAAGCGTGCCCCGCGTCATGCCCATCGCCCAGAGCGGAGCGAGGGAAGGAAGCCGCATGAGCTGGATCGTCAGCATCGAGGTCAGGAGTGCGAGCCCGGCCACCCCGAGCGTGAGAACATTGAGGGCGCCGGTCACAGCGAAGGTCCGTTCGAAGATCGACAGCGACAATGCCTTGATGGCGGCCTGATCGACGATCTGGTCCGCGCTCAGACCGAGATCGCGCTGTGCCGCCAGGGCGAAGTCCTCGGCCTCTCGCGGGTCGATCCGGATGGCGTAGCGCTGTCGCTCGAGGTCCGGGAACTTGGCGGCGAGAGCTTCCACATCGACCATCACCTGCCTGCGCGGGTTGCCATAGTCGGAGTAGATGCCGACGATCTCGACAGCCCAGGAGCCGCCCCGCGCGTCGGACAGCGGCAGCGTATCACCCGGCTGCAGACCGTCCCGACGGGCCATCTGCTCGTTGACGAGAGCGGACATGCCTGCGTCGAGGCGGGACCATGCATCGTCGTCAGAGGCGATCAGCGGCCAATTTTCCGTATAGGTCTGGTGAACCGAGACCCCGTAGAGTTCGACCTCCTCCGATGTGCCGGGGAGTGTAAGGTCGACCGACCAGATCGGCAGGACCGCATCGCTGCGCGGACCGGCCCATCGGAGGAATCGAGCGCCTTGGTCATCGCTGTCGGTCGTGACGTAAAGCTCGGACACCAGGCGTTGGTCGAGGAACCCGGTGAAGGTGTCGCGGAAGCTCGATACCATCGTGCCGACCCCGATATTCGCCGCGAGGGCGAGAAGAAGGGCGATGAGCGCGAGCGACAGACGCGACATCTGCTGCCGTGCATCTGCGAATGCCCATTGCGTCAAGGGTGTCCGGGCGCGTTTCGCCAATCCGGCGAGCACGGCGGAGATGCCGACCGGCAGCAACAGTGCCGACCCGATGAGGATCGCGCCCATCATGAGAAATCCGCTAGCCAGCGACTCGGCCCGGACCGTCAGGACGAGGGCGCCCGCCAGAAGAAAAGTCGCGGCAAAGCCCTGCAGGCGCAACGCGCGAACCTGTGACATGTGCCAGGCCGCAGGCTGGGCGGACGCGAGCAGGGGCATCCTCCATGTCCGCCAGAGCGTATCGGCCGCCGCGAGCGATGCCCCCGCCAAGGTGACGACCAGGCCGCCAAGCCACCAGGCGGGGCTCAGGCTGAGGCTGTCGGTGATCTGTGCGCCATAGAGGCCGCGCAACGTCGCCGCCACATCGGGCAGGAGGCTTGCCGCGATGACGTAGCCCAGCGCGACCCCGATCAGACCGGACAGAAGTGCGAGCAGGATCAACTCGCTGCACATCAGGACCATCAAGCGTCCGAGCGGTACGCCGAGGGCCCGCAAGGTCCTCACCACAGGCCTCCGTTGCTCGAACGCCAGCCCGATCGCCGAATAGACGATGAAGAGCCCGACACCGAAGGACAGGAAGCCGAACGCCGTCAGGTTGAGGTGGAAGCTATCGGTCAGGGCGTCGAGCTGCGACGCACCATCGGCGGCGGCGATCCTGGTCCATCCCAGACCCGTCACCGTTTCGATCGGGCGATCGGCGCTATCGAAATCGGGCGGTAGCCGGAGACTGGTCAGCTTTTCGTCCAGGCCCAGAAGTCTCTGCGCGGCCCCGATGTCGAGGAGCACGGTGCCGGGTGCCAACCCCTCGACCGTCGCGAGTTCGGGCAGCGCGGCATGGGGCGGCACCGTTTCACCGACATATCCCAGACGCCCCGCTAGGAAATCCACGAGCCGATCTTCCGCCAGTGTCGGCGCGCCCGCATAATCCGTCGGCGCTGTAACCGGGTCGAGGCCGATCAGCCGGACCCGGCTGTCGGCAAGCCACCCCTCCACGACGGGGGTTACCGGCCATCCCGCGCGCCGCAGATCGACATAGATCGCCTGATCGAAACTGTCGGCCCCGATCGGCCTCAACGTGTCGAGGCGATTGCCGCCAAGGCTCCGCGCTGCCGCGGCATAGCTCGCGCGGGCCTCCGCATTGATCGCCTGGACCCCCGACCAGAGCGCCGTCGAGATCGTCAGCCCCAGAACGAGGGTCAGTAACTGGAAGGGGCGCGTGCGCCAGTGCGACAGCAGGGCGCTCAGGACGACGCGGTTCATCCCTGGATTTGCCCATTCTTCAGGTGCACGCGACGTTCGAGTCCGGCGGCCAGCTGGCTGGAATGCGTGACCATCAGCAGCGCCGCACCGGTCTCCTCCACCAGGTCGCGCAGGAGGTCGAGGACATCGAGGCCCGTCCGCTCGTCGAGATTGCCGGTCGGCTCGTCCGCTAGGACCAGCTTCGGCCGCGACGCGAGCGCACGGCCGACGGCGACACGCTGCTGCTGACCGCCCGACAGCTGTTCGGGGAAGCGGTCCGTCAATTCCGAAAGTCCGAGACGGGCTGTTAGGCGATCCAACCAATTCCGGTCGAGACGGCCTGCAAGGCGCGCCTGGAAAGCGAGGTTATCGCCCACGCTGAGCGACGGGACGAGATTGAATTGCTGGAAAACGATGCCGATCTCGTCCCGTCGAAGCGCGGCGCGCTGCTGCTCGGTCAGGCCGGAGAGGGGGATGCCGTCGACCGTGATCTCGCCATCGTCGAAATCGTCGAGCGCGGCGATCAGGTGCAACAGCGTGCTTTTGCCGCTGCCGGACTCGCCCGTCAGCGCGACCCCTTCCCCGCGAGCGACATCGAGGTCGATCCCACGCAGAACGGCGATACGCGACCCGTTCGCGGAGGCATAGCTCTTGTGCAGTCCGGATATTCGAAGCATCGGTTCCCCGCCCTGTTCGGGGTCCAGCTTTAGGCCGGTGGGACCCATTGCGGCAATGCGGCAAATTCTTTGCCTATCGGTGCCACGCCGCGTTATTCTGGACGTGCGTGTAGCGCAGATGGGGCGCCGACGAAGATGGCCAAGGAATTGCAGGTCCGCCTGCTCGATATGCTCGACCAGTCCTATGCGGCCGCCGAGGAAGATGCCGCGTTCGACGGTTTCCGAGAGGCTGCGGCGGCGCTGATGGACGATCTGCGGTCCGAGGACCTGCACGAAGGCGTCGACGGTGCGCTCGGACGCCATGTGGAGCGGATCGCGCGCATGGCTCGGACACGTCTGCAGTCCGGCCCCGAGGCGGATGCCTTCGCCGTGCTGGATGTCGGCCCGCAGAGTCTGGTGCCGGTGAACGCGGCCGCGCAGCAGCTGTTCGCGACGGCAAACCCCGAGTTGATCGACAAGAGCGAACGGCATGATCTCGATGCGGTGGCCCGTGGCCAGAAGCCGAGCGCCGTGGTCCGCCTCTACGATCCACGCGGCGACGGAACCATCACGGGGATCGCGCGTCGCCTCCCGCAAGGCGGGGTCCGCATATCGCTCGCGAATATCGCATGGACACCCGCCCTGATCGCCGAGGTCGGGGGCGTCATGGACCTGACGGGTCGCGAGCTGACGATCCTCGAAGGGCTCGTCTCCGGTCTGACGCAAAGCCAGATCGCCGCACGCGACGACAGATCGGTCGAGACGGTGAAGGCCCAGTGCAAGACCATCCTGCGCAAGAGCGGCTGTCGCAACATGGCCGAAGCAATCCAGCTGGCCCATGCATTGGGATATCTGCACGTGGCCGACGCCAGCGCGGTCGAGCCGCCGGCCCCGGAGGACACGGTCCTGATCGGCGGTCGTCGCGTGGCTTGGCGGCGCTACGGCGCATTGCGCGGAATGCCCGTGATCCTTCATCACGCACATATTCGCGGCCCGTACCTGACGGGCGCATTTTCCTTCGCGCTCGCCAAGGCCGGGATCACGGTTTATGCGCCTTCGCGGCCCGGTTACGGGAACAGCGATCCCGCTCCAGACGGCGCCGACTATCACGAAACGGCGGCGCGTGATGTCGTCGCGCTCGTGGATCATCTGCAGCTCGGCAGCGGCATTACCTTGATGGCGTTCCACGGCGGGTCGATCGCCGCCTGTCATGCGCAGCGTGCCTTGGGCGCGCGCGCGACCGGGCTGCTTCTGGTGGCGGGCCAGCTCCCGATCCATTTCAAGGATCAGGACGCGAGGCTGCACCCGTCGCTGCGCATCGCGAGACGCGCTTTGAACAACCTGCCGCAGGTGCTGGTGCTGCTGGCAAGGCTGTCCTTCGCGCGGCATCGCGGCGCGGACGGGGCCGCGCGGTATTACAGGGAGCTGCTGGCCGAGTGTCCGGCGGATGTCGCGGCGCTCGACGATCCGGAAATGCTGAACCTGCTGGTTCAGGGGGGGCAGCACGCCCAAGGGCTGGCGACGGCCTCCATGATCGCGGATGCGCAGGCGAACGCGTCGGACTGGAGCGACCTCTTCGCGGATGTCTCCTGTGAAGTGCGCATGATCCTCGGCTCGATGGACAGCGTCACCAAGCCGGATCTGGTCCGGCGCTGGGCGACCCGACGCTCCAACCTGCCAATAGACATCGTCGAAGGCGCAGGGGCGTTGATCCTGATGACCCATTGGCAGGCGATCCTGCCGGTTCTGCTGGACATGTGCCGGACCGGTCGCGCGACGCTCGACCTTCACGGATAATGCCTAGGCTTTAACCCCTCAGGGGGACGCGCGGAATGCCCGCACAGGTCAGAACCGAACACAGCGGGGCAACCCGCGAGGGTCGAAGCGGGTGCATCGGTTGCCCCATCACTTTTCTGAGTGCCCGCTTCGACCCGTTTTCGATCAACTCGGGCAGGAGGCCCCGGCCTCGATCCAAGCCTCGGTGAGGTCGCCGAAGATTTCCTGAGAGCCCGGCGCGGGCGTGCGCCCTTCGCCGGGATGCCAGGCCCAGCCGACCAGGCCGTCCTCCGCGTTATGTTCGAGGATTTCCGCCAGCGTGCGGTCGCCGTTGCGCTCGGGATCCTTTAGCTGCGCGCAGATTTCCGCGTTGCTCAGTCCGATCCAGCCGGTCGAGAGCGGGGCAAGATGCCACGGATCGTGTCCGGGGATGGAGCCTTCGGCCCCGGTATAGGCGACATTCTCGGTCGAATGGCAGGTCGTGCACTCCATACCGACCGCACCGTGATCGTCCTCGCCACGCACGACATGCGGCTGGTGCAGCGCCATGTCGTCGCCCTGCCGGGGAATGTTGTCGACGGGATGGCAGTTCAGGCACCGCGGATGGGTGATGACCTTGGCCATCTCGTCGAACAGGGCGGCGGCCCGAGACGCGTCGTCCTCGATGTCCGAGAAGACCTCGGGACCGGAGAGCTCGGTCGCGAGATCCTGTGCCGCGACGGGCGTGGCAAGGACCAGAAGGGCCAGGGCGGCGGAGCGGATCGTCATGGGGCTCATCTCCTCAAACGACATTGGCACGGAAGGGCAGTCGGCGGGGCAGGTCGCCGGTCAGCGACCGCCACGCATTGGCCACCGCCGGTGCGATCGGCGGCGTGCCGGGCTCACCCACGCCCGTCGGATCGGCCTCGCTCTCGATGATCGAGACCTCGATCTGCGGCATCTGCGGAAGGGCGAGCAGGCGATAGGTGTCGAAATTTCGCTGCTGGACCAGACCGCCTTCGCCCAGCGTCACCTCGTTGTAGAGGGTGGTGCCGAGGCCGAAGCCGATGCCGCCTTCCATCTGCGCCTTCACAACGTCGGGCGTGACCGCCACGCCGCAATCCACGGCGCACCAGACGCGCGTGACGTGGGGCATGCCGTCGCGATCCTCGACCTCGGCGATCTGTGCCACGAAACTGCCGAACGACCGCTGCAGGGCCACGCCGAGGCGCCGATCGCCGGTCCCGGCACCGGACCAGTTCGCCATCTCGGCCACCCGCTCCAGCACGGCGCGATCCCGCCCGCGATCCGACTTGATGAGGTCGAGACGGCCCTGCACCGGGTCCTTGCCCCCGGCGAGCAGCAACTCGTCCAGGAACGTCTCCGTCGCATAGGCCGTATGCGTGTGTCCGACCGAGCGCCACCACAGCACCGGCACCGGGTTCGACATCTGCGCCCAGCTCAGCCGGTTTGCCGGCCAGTCGTAGGGCATGTCGTTCGAGCCTTCATAGGCCGTGGCGTCCAGCCCGTTCTGCATCACCATCGGCTCGAAGGCCGTGCCGGCCACGATGGACTGGTTGGCGATCGTGTTGTCCCAGCCGACGATATTGCCTTCGGCATCCAGACCGCCGCGCAGCCGGTGGACAGTGAGCGGGCGGTAGTAGCCCGCCGTCATGTCGTCCTCGCGGGTCCACATCAGCTTGTAGGCCCCAGGTCCCGCCGCAGCCGCGACCTCGGCCAGTTCCCGTTCGAAATGGTTGGTCGGGGTTCCGCGCCGACCGAAACTGCCGCCGGCGAACATGGTGTTCACGGTCAGCGCGTCGGGCGCGATGCCGAGGGCGTCGGCCATCACGGGCTCGGCGATGGTGGGGATCTGGATGCCCGACCAGATCTCCGCTGCGCCGTCGCGGAACTCGATCACGCCGTCGAGCGGCTCGAGCGCGGCATGGGCGAGATAGGGAAAGACATATTCCGCTTCGATCACCTGGTCCGCGCCGTCGAGCGCGGCGTCCACGTCACCAGCGTTCTCGGCCACCTTGGCCGGCGCGCGGGCCGCCTGCGTGAATTCCTCGATGATCTCCTCGGTCGAGCGGGTTTCGGCGGCACTCTCGTCCCACTCGATGACCAGCGCATCGCGCCCCTTGAGCGCCGAAAACGTGTCATCGGCATAGACCGCGATCCCGGAGGAGACGGGGTGGACGGCGCGCACGCCTGCGACCGCCAGCGCATAGGTCGCGTCATGCGAGGCGACCGTCGCTCCGAATTTCGGAGGATGAGCGACGGCAACGGTCTGCATTCCCTCGCGGTAGACGTCGATCGAGAAGGTCGCAGAGCCGTTCGTCTTGGCGCGCGCGTCCAGCCGCTCGACCCTGTCGCCGCCGATCAGGGTGAAATCCTTTGGGTCCTTCAGCGTGACGTCGATGGGCACGGGGCTGGCCGCCGCGGCTTCAGCGAGCTCCCCGAACGTGGCGGAGTTGCCGCTGTCGGCATGGCTGACCACGCCCTTCTCCACGGTGATGCCGTCGGGCAGCACACCCCAGCGATCCGCCGCGGCGGAAACCAGCATCGCACGCGCTGCGGCTCCGGCCTGACGCATCGTCATGTAGCTGTTGGACAGGCCGGTCGATCCGCCCGTGCCCTGGACGCCGAAGGCCGTGTTCACATAGACGACCGGGTCCGAGGGTGCCTGCTCCGCCCGCATCTGCGACCAGTCCGCGTCCATCTCCTCGGCTACGAGGATCGGCAGACCGGTATTCGCGCCCTGTCCGATCTCGATATGTTTAACGAGGACGGTGACGGTATTGTCGGGCGCTACGCGAATGAAGGCATTGGGCGCGAACTGCCCGTCCACCATCTGCTCGGGCGCATCCTGTGCGCGCAGTTTCCCGGCGAGGTGCAGGCCGAGGACCAGCCCGGCCGAGCCGGTCAGGAACGTGCGGCGGGTGGGGCGCGGGGCGAAGGCGGCCTTGAAGGTAGGGTGCATGGCTCAGGCCTCCAGGCTGTCGGATGCCTGGCGGATCGCCTGGCGGATGCGGGCATAGGTGGCGCAACGGCAGAGATTTCCGGCCATCGCGAGGTCGATCTCCTCGTCCGTCGGTTTGGGATTCGCCTCCAGCAACGCGGTCGCGGTGACGACCTGCCCGGACTGGCAGTAGCCGCATTGCGGAACGTTGATCTCGACCCATGCGGCCTGCACCGCCTGTGCCTCAGGGCTGTCGAGGGCCTCGATCGTCTCGACCCGCGCGCCCTCCAAGCTTCCCACGGGCGTGACGCAGGCGCGGCGCGTTGTGCCGTCGAGCTTGACGGTGCAGGCCCCGCATTGCGCGATGCCGCAGCCGAACTTCGTCCCCGTCAGCCGCAAGTGGTCGCGCAAGGCCCACAGCAGCGGCATCTCGGGATCGACATCGAGGGAGACCGGCTCTCCATTCACGGTGAAACTGATGGCCATCGGACGGCTCCTATCGCTGGCTGACATGGCGGGCGGCTTGGCGAGCCTGCGGAAGGCTGGCGCTTCCTGTCGAGTTAGGCCGAGTTGAGGACCTGTCGAGATCGACGCGGGGCAGTGGCGGTTGGGAGGAGGTGCAGCGCCAGGCTGTCCAAGTCTCTCCGAAGTCAGTGGAAGCCGCGCGCCTTGAGTATGATGCGCACTTGGGCGGGTGTCGCGACGCTTGTCCAGGCAAGGGGCGCAGCACTTCGTCCGCCTTGGCGATGGCGGTCGGCATAGTTTCGCGCGACAGCCGGTCGAACGCATCGCTCCGGTTTTCGAGATGATCCACGATCAAAGGGTCTATGTCGCGGTCTCGCTGGATCCGACCTTCGACATGGACGAGACGCGATCCCATCACTGCGGCGCCGTAGCGCTCCATCCGTTTGGCCAGATGACGAGATTGGTGACGCCGCACTCGTCGTCGATGGTCATGAAGCGCACGTCCTTCGCGCTGCGGGGCTCCTGCCTCACGAGCACAAGGCCCGCGATCTGAACGCGCTCTCCGTTCATGCAGCGTGACAGGGTTTCGGTCGAGATAAGGTCCTGGGCAGCCAGGTCCCACAGCGCGGCACGTCGGTCGAGAGCGAGGGAACCGAACCCGTCGGCCGCCGCCAACCGCCGCATCGCACCGGGATCGATCCGGGCGGGTGACTTCAGATCGTCGAGATCGCAATAGCGCGTGTCGCGCGCCGCCAGCAGTGAGCGGCAACGTCCTCGCGCATTCCTCCATCTGGCGCAAACCCAACCTGACGGCGAAGCGGGCCGCCCCGACCGGCACCAGCTTATTGTCCCAGTCGCTGAAGTTCACGCCCATGGCGTGCATTTCCATGCTCGTGCACGTCCCGGACGATCTGCGCGGGCGCATGGAACCTCATCGGCCGCGAATTCAGCAGGGCAGCGCAGAACACGTCGGGGTAGTGGCACTTGATCCAGCTGGAGATGTAGGCGAGAGGCGCGAAGCTCGCCGCGTGGCTTTCGGGAAAGCCGGACTTCCCGAACCCTTCGATTTGGGAAAAAGCAGCGCTCGGCGAAGACGAGATCGTAGCCGCGCTCGACCATCTTGGCCTTTGAGCGCCCACCAGTCTCCTGGACCGGAAGGTGGCCATCGCCTTGCGCAGCTTGTTGGCCTCGGCAGGGGCATAGCGCGCGCATGTCCACGACGCTTTCATCGGACCCGATGCCGATCCTCGCAGCCGCGCGGTTCGGCGCGTAAGCGACCGGCCCATGCGCCCCTTCCGCGGCCAGCGCCATCGGTCCGTCAGGGGCGGGCGAGCTCGTCTGCGCGGCGATCCTCTCCCACCGCTCCATCGGCAGCGAGAGAAGAAAAACGGAGACGATCCGCTGCCCGGTCATGGAGCACCATCCAGATGCCGGGTGGCCTCGTTCGCGATCGGAACAGCTCCACCCGCCAACAGGGATCACCGGGCGCCGCGGGATCGTTCGGGTTCGCGATAGATGGCAGAGAGCCGATGCGAAACCGATTGCGGGCCGCGCTGATGGACGTCCGGGCGTTGTGGCGGATCAATATGCAGGGGACCTTGCGCGCCTGTGACCTCAGGGCCAGCCGTTTGGTCGCGGTGAAGCTCAACTCTCTGGGCTCGCCCCACAATTCCCCCAGGACGGCGCCGGGACCGGAACTGTTCAACCCGTCCTCCATCGCTTGAAGGACGCCTGTCGCATTCGCGGGCATGCAATGCAGCACATGCCGCAAGAGATATGTCCTTCCCGCCTCCCGCGCGGACATCCGGTCGTAGACCCAAAGAATCGGCCCGTGGATGCTCGGCAGGCTGGCCAGAAGGAAGCCGAACGCCGCGGCATCCTGAGGCGTGGTCGTGAACACGTCGGAAAATCCTTGATCCACAAGGGGATGGTGATTGCGATCCGATCGGGGTGCCTGGGGAAATTGGATGATGCTGTTCATACACGGGGCGGGCCAAGCTAGAATGTTCTTTATTTGTTCTAGCATGTATTCGCTTCGACGCCAATCGCGCCTCCGCCTCCGTCCGGTCGGGAGGACCGCGAAGGCGAGTGCTATTTGCTCAATCCGCGACAAGAAATCGCGTACAGGTCGATGGGATTTTCCGAAGGTCGATTCACGCCGTTGACAGGGCTCGAATCAAATCTGCCGACAGCGTGGATCGCTGTCGGCAGAGATGTCGCATTC
Organism: Roseobacter sp. HKCCA0434; assembly: GCF_032464675.1. Lineage (NCBI taxonomy): Bacteria > Pseudomonadati > Pseudomonadota > Alphaproteobacteria > Rhodobacterales > Roseobacteraceae > Roseobacter > Roseobacter sp. HKCCA0434. The sequence goes on along the minus strand of NZ_JAWDKL010000003.1, from coordinate 12,325 downwards.
ATAGGCCCGATCTTGCAACCGGAACGCCGGGGATGCGCGGCGGGATCAGGCGGTCGCCGGAACGGCCCTGCGTGTCCAGTTCAGGTTGCCCGCGGCCCACCCGCCCAGCGCGATGCTGACGAGGGCGAGGATCGCCGCGATGCTGCCGGTCGCGACACCGGACAGGCCCGCCCCGACGGTGCAGCCTCCGGCGAGAACGCCGCCGAAACCCATCATCATGCCACCCGCGACATAGCGCAGCGTCTGGCCGGCCGTCTCGAAGCTCTCCAACCGCAATTCCCGACGGATCGTGGCACTCAGGAAACTACCCGCGAGCACGCCTCCGACGAAGCCGACGCCGAACCCGGCCGGGGTGGCCGTCGAGGCGATCGTCCAGAACAGTGTGTCGCTCCATGTCGAGGTGAATGCCGCGCTCTGCACGGGCATCGGATCGAACTCGTCGAGCAGCAGGACACTCGTCGCGGCCCAGCCTCCGATCGCGACCAGTCCGATCGCAATGCCGAAAACCACGTTGAGGACTCCGGGACGTGTCCGCCACACCAGGACACCCGCGGCCAGGATCACGGGCACCGCGAACAGGGCGATCCCGAACGGAGTTTGTGCAACTGCGGCCAGCGGGAAATCGACGGTCATCGCGCTGAGGTTCACGCGCACGGGTGCGACGATCCCCTTGAGCGTCGCATGGGCCGTCACGGCAAATGCCAGCAGCACGACGAGAGCCCGCAGATTGCCGGTCGCCGAAAGCACGGTCAGTCGCGAGGCGCATCCGCGTGTCAGAACCATGCCGACGCCGAATGCCAGACCCCCCAGGATGATCGCCGTTACCGGAATTTCCGAGGACAAGAAGCGATGCCCGCCCAGGTCGACGAGTCCGGTCGCGGAGAGGATCCCGAACCCCGCGATCGCCGTCGCGAGTGCCGAAAGCCAGACCGCCGCGGCGGATCCCCGCTCCTCGACGGGTCCGGCCACCGCACGGCGCAGACAGAAACGCGATGCCTGCGCGGCGATGCCGAAAACCAGGCCAAGCACGAGCCCGGCGATCAGGTGCAGGCTCCGCGCTTCGAGCCCGAAATCGTACATTTCCAACAACATCACGTCTCTCCTACTGACAGGCCATTGGCTTAGGTGAGGATCGCATCACGAATTGTCAAAATGGCGTTCGAGACTGAAATTCGCCTTCCTGCTCCAACCGAGATCGATCGTTTCGACGGATGCCGATGACGCAGGTCCTTCCGCCCGGTCAGCGAGGGTTAGACCGCATCGGCCTTCTTATTTTCGGAGTGGTTCAAATCGTCCGACGCCTCCCATCGGATGGTGCGACAAAGCGCACGGCACCGATCCCGCTCGTGAGGCGTTCATTTCGCAAGTCACGAGGAGCAGGACATGAACGGAACAGGTAGGGTCGCGATCATCGCGGGAGGAACGGCGGGGGTCGGACGCGCCGTCGTCGAGAGCCTATTGGCAGACGGCTGGCATGTCGGGGTGATCGCGCGCGGCCAGGATCGCCTCACCACGCTGGACGCGGAACACGACAATGTGGCCGTCGCCAGAGCGGATGTCAGCGATGCATCGGCACTCGACGCGGCGGCGGACGATCTGGTCGCACGGCTCGGACGCCCGGATGTTTGGGTCAACTGCGCGATGCTGACCAGCTTCTCGCCCTTTCTCGAAACCGAGGTGGAGGAATTCGAGGCCATCGTCGCCACCACCTTCCTCGGTCAGGTGAACGGAACCCGAGCCGCCCTGCGCCTGATGGGGCCGACCGGCCGCATCGTGAATGTCGGCTCAGGCCTCAGCTATCGCGCGGTGCCGTTCCAGGCGGCCTACTGCGCCGCGAAACACGCGATCAACGGGTTCACATCCGCGGTGAGATCCGAGCTGATCCGCTCCGGTCGCGAGGTGACGCTCAGCCTCGTCCAGCTTCCAGCGATCAACACGCCGCAATTCGACTGGGCCCGCAACCGCCTCGAAATGAAACCGCAACCCGCACCGCCGATCTATGCGCCCCAGGTGGCGGCGAAGGCCGTGCTGCGCGCCATCGAGAAGGGCGAGCGCGAGCTGCTGGTCGGCGGTTCGGTCCTGAAACTGCTCTTCGGCGACATGGCTTTGCCCGCATGGCTCGACCGGAAGCTGGCCAAGGACGGGGCCGAAATGCAGAAAAGCGGTGAGCCCGAGCCCGGCGGGCGCGAGGATAATCTGTTCACACCTGCCGAGCATGCCGGCACTGCGCATGGTCGCTTCTCCGACCGTGCCAAGGATGAGGGGTTGATCGTGGACGGGGATCTGGCACGCAAACTCGTCTTCGGAGGCGGTGCTGTTGCGCTGGTCGTATTGGGAATGATCATCGGATGACGTGGTCCGAAGCGGCAGTTGTGTCGCTGAGTAACCGGTTCGGGCGGATTGCGTGCTGCATCAGTTCGCCCGGTTCCAACGACCACTCGGTCGAGCACTCGTCACCCGTAAAATGCCCGGTCGAGCATGCAGGCACAGGACAGCTCAAGGCTCCTGAGCCGGGTCCAAACAGGACCTATATCCAGAACCGGAAGGCTCGTTCGACGATGTCTTGATGTCGATTCCAGCGCAGTTCTACATTTGCTTTGCCTCACAGCAGGGGTTTGGCCCATGATCAGGGATGCAGGACTAAATAGCCTCGAGTCTCTTAGACGCCCTCATGTCTCAGTTTCTGCTGCCTCTCGAACTCGACAGGCGACAGCGTTCCGTTTCGCGCGTGCTTGCGCCTTGGATTGTAGAACATCTCGATGTAGTCGAACACGTCCCGCAGCGCTTCTTGTTGGGTTCGGTAGGTGCGGCGCCTGATCCTCTCGCGCTTGAGGGGGGTTGAAGAAGTTCTCGGCAACGGCGTTGTCGTGGCAATTGCCGCGTCGGCTCATGGAATGCTCGAGGTTGTGGGCTTTCAGGAAAGCGGCCCAATCCATGCTTGTGAACTGGCTGCCCTGATCCGCGTGGATCAGCACCTCAGCCTTCGGATTCATTCGCCATGTGGCCGTGAGCAGAGCCTGGAGCACGACGTCGGTCGTCTGGCGTGACCGCATGCACCATCCGACCACCCGCCGAGAAAACAGGTCGATTACGACAGCGAGGCAAGCGAAGCCCTTCTGCGTCCGTATGCAGGTGATATCGGTCACACAGACCTTGTCAGGAGCCTCCACGTCGAAATGCCGATCCATGGTGTTGTCGACCACGACCGAGGGTTTGCCGCCATACTTCCCGGGGCGGCGCTTGCAGCCGATCTGTGCCGTGATCCCGGCCAGCCTGGTCACGCGGGCAACACGGTTCGGACGAGCGCTTTCGCCCTGATCGAGAAGATCGTCGTGAAGCTTGCCCCTCTCGGGATCTTGCTTTGCAAGACCCTGCCGGACAAGGGGTGCCCATAGACCTTGCGGCTTTCGACCGAGGCCTCCTTCAGCAGTTCGGTCTGACGAGCGTCTTCCTGTGCGCGCTTGCTGAGCGGGGCCTTCACCCACGCATAAAAGCGGCTCCGCTGGATGCGCAGGCACCGGCACATCGCCCTGACGAAGAACTGCCCACTATGCTCGGCCACGAACGCGTATCTCACCTTGCATCCCTGGCGAAATACGCATCGTCATTGTCGCTTGGACCAATGGCGCGTCAATGACGACCCTTTTAAGGATATCACGCTTCTCCGAAACCCGCGCCAGCTCCTTCTTCAGACGCCGGATCTCGGCGTCTTTCTCCGCCTCTCCCAAGGACGCCTTCGCGAACTTCTTCTTCCAAGCGTAGAGCGAACACGCGCTGCCCCCCAAACGCTCCGACACTTCCCTGACCGGGTAGCCCCGCTCTGTGATCTGCGCGACCGCGTCCTGCTTGAACTCATCGCTGAACTTGCTGCTGCTCATCATGGCCTCCTTGCCTCAAAAACCAGCGAAGAAGGCGCCCACGATGCGCGGGGCTATTCAGTGGACTTCTCACGGCCCGGAAAGCCGATGGACAACGGGTTTATCCACTGCCCGGTAGAGCATCGCGCAGCGATGCCCCGAGAGGGGAGGCCTTCAACAGCAAACTTCGGTCCGAATGCCTGAGCGCCCACTGGTTCGTGTGCCTCGCCGACGCACGCGAAAAGCTGGAGGATTGGCGTCGACACTACAACGAGGACCGACCCCACAGCGTGATCGGATACAACGTTCCGATTGCAATGCATTATCCCGATGGCGTCACCAGCCCGTCGTCCTGAGACAGCCGGAAAAATCCAGCTTGCGGCAATCCAGCGTTCCGTAGCGGCGCAAAGAAGCCGGGAACTCCAGGTTCAGCCGTCCAAAGATGGGGATCGGAGCAGCCGAAAGGCGGCTACAGGGCGAGAGTGGTTGAGAAAAGGGTTGGTATCTTCTCCTGCGAGATGATGTCCCTTGGGATGGAGATGTGGCCTTTGCATCCCCCCCGGGCTGCAAGGATCTCCAAAGCCGGTCATCGAACATCCCGCAGGAGAAGACCAATACCGGGGCCGCAGGTCTCCGAGCAGCCCCGGATCGGGTTCGGCCAGAATCCTGACCTTGAAGTGAGTTGGGGTCAGGCGGTGACCGACTCTTCCGCGATGCGAAGGCCACGACGCGCCATCGCGAGGTTCGCGTTCGCGCGGTCGAGGGCGAGATAGATGAAGATCATCGGGCTGATCGCGAGCGGCCTGATGAGATGGTACTGCCCATCGAGCGTGATCAGGATGTCCTCGATCTTGTCATTCAATCCGAGTTCGCGGATCGCACGTTGTTTCGCCTTGACGACTTCGGTGTTTGCCGCCGCGGCGACCTCAAGGTCGAGGTTGGAGCCGCCGATGGACGCCATCATCATGCCCGACTCCGCATCCACGATGCAGGCTCCGAGAAATCCTTGCAGGTTTTCGAGGGATGAAATCTCTTCGTTCTTCACTTTTCGTTTTCCTTCGTTGCTATCGGACGCGAGCGACGGTTCCTTGCGCGATCCTCCATTGCGCTGGGATGTCGGTAATTTCGCTTCCGGAATTGGCTTCGTAGCTTTCCTGAACAGTCTCATGCGGACCCCTTACGCCACCCTCTTTCGGTCCACTGGAAAGAGGTGTCACCCGCTAGCCGCTCATACCCAGCCGCCTCAATCGAATGCGTCGGCTGCAAAACTGCTAACAGTTAGAACAGTTAGGCGGTCCAACGGTGGCCGATTTGTGGCCGAAACCTCCCGGAATTTGGGCTTTTTCTCAACTCAAGGATCACCACAGACAACCTGGGATTGACTGTTGGCATCGACCCCAAAGGGGTTCATCTTCTCCAGCGATCGGAATCTGGCGCCAATCGAGAACGGTTTAAGAAGCGAAAGACAACCAAGCCTGATTTGTTACGGCAGTAGGCTTGGACACAGCGGATAGGACCCGTAAGATGATCTCTCATCATATCGACAGACCCGTATACTGGGTTGGTGCACTCGCGAGCTGTCGTCACCCGCCGGAGATTTGGCTTTAGTCGACCCTCGTCGTGCGATCTCGCGAAGGCGAGCTATCAAGCATCAACCAAATCTATCGGCTTGATAGCGAAAAACCGATATGCTGGCGGCATTTCGCTTACGGGCGTCCCCGTCGAAAACGTGTTGATCGCACGCTGCAGATGGAGTTTCGCGAAGCTGTGTACGACCCCGCCGTTACAAAAGGACCCGGCAGAGCCGTGCCGCCGCGCTGACACCGTCAATGACGTTAAGGCCTGATTGTCTGGCGATCTCGTCAGCAATCGAGACAGTTGCAGAGCATCCCAGAATAACGTTCGCCACATTGTCCGGAAGGGCCTCGATCGCTGACAGAAATTGGACGAGGGCGCGTTGCGGATCGGCTGCGAGCGACAGGACCGGGACCTGCGCTGCCACGACCCCGACGATGTCGGCCCCTTGACCATAGGCCTGAATATTTGCCCGGATCTGAGGGATCGCGGCCTCGACGGTCGTGATCACGGCTGTAGGCCTTCCGAGCAAAGCGGCATAGGCATAGCTGGCCTGACCGATGCCAATCACCGGACAGGCCACGCGAGTCCGTGCCTCGGCTAATCCGGTATCGTCGAAGCAGGCGATGACGATAACCTGTGCCGATTGGCGATCGGCCTCCGCGACGAGGTCCAGCAGAGGCGGGATCGCGCAGGCATAATCCGCGGGGCCTTCGATCGACGCCGGTCCTTCAAGGGAGGTCCAGCCGCTGAACTCGATACCTGGCGAGACCCGGCGCGCGGCGTCAACCGCGCTTACGGTCATAGCCTCGGTCCGGTTGGGATTGATCAGGATCGCTTTCATGAAGATCCGACCGTTGCCTTGCGCCGACGGCGCGACATCAGCCAGACGGCCAGAAAGAAAAGGCCGATCACGGCCAGCGAGAATACCGTAGTCAGCGTTCCCAGCGCGAAGATCACGGGCGTCGTCACGTTGGTCGTCATGCCGAAGATTTCGAGCGGAAGCGTATTGTAGCTGCCTGCGGTCAAGAGCGTGCGCGCGAATTCGTCGTAGCTCAACGTGAAGCCAAACAGCGCGACGCCCAGCAGGGACGGAGCGATCATCGGCAATAGCACATGCGCGAACGTCTGCCAGGCCGTCGCTCCCTGGTCGCGGGCGGCTTCCTCATAGGTCTTGTCGAACCTGTTGAGCACCGCGAACATGATCAGCAGCCCGAAAGGCAGGGTCCAGGTCAGCTGACTGCCGAATCCCGAACTCGCCCAGTGTACCGGCAGGCCGAGCTGGTTGAAGATCAGGCCGACACCCAGCGAGACGAGGATAGACGGAATGACCAGCGAGGCGATGGCCAGATAGAACAGAAGCGTTGCTCCCGCGAAGCGTCTGCGAAACGCAAGTCCCGCCAGTATCGACACCACTACGGTCGTGACCATCACCATGAAGCCAAGCGCGAAGGAGCGGCGGAAGCTGCCCCAGATGTCGCCGACTGCCTGCTCCTGAAACAGGTCCCGGAACCAGTGCAGCGACACTCCGCGCATGGGAAAGGTCAACCCGCCTTGGGGGCCTTGGAAGCTGAGGATGCCGATGGTCAGGATCGGCCCGTAGAGAAACAGCACGAATAGCGCGAAGAACGCGGACAGCAGGTAGAAGCCGCGGCTGCGGGGGCCGGACATGGTCACAGCTCCTTTCGGATATCGACGAGGCGCAGCAGCAGCCCTATGACGATAAGTACGGTTACAAGAAGCAGTACCGCCGTCGCAGACGCCGAGGGGTATTGCAGCAAGCTGATGTCGTTCGAAATCAGGCGCCCGACATTGGCACGCTGGCTGCCGGACATGAATCGCACCGTGATGAAGTCCCCCATCACCAAGGTGGTCACGAAGATCGTGCCGATCATGATGCCCGGCTTGCACAGGGGCACGATGACGTGGAACAGGATCTGCCGGGCGGACGCCCCGCCATCGCGGGCGGCCTCGATCAGCGCATGGTCGATGCGCATCATGGAGTTGAAGATCGGCACCACCATGAACAGCGTGTAGAGATGGACGAAGGCCAGGATCACGCTGAAATCCGAGAACAGCAGCCAGTCCAGCGGTTCGTCTATGACCCCCCAGCTCAGCAGCGCCGAGTTGGCCAGGCCGTTGCGCCCGAGAAACGGGATCCAGGAAATCATCCGGATGATGTTCGAGGTCCAGAACGGAATCGTGCACAGCAGGAACAGCGCGATCTGCCACTTCAGAGTGCGCACCTCAAAGGCGAGGAAATAGGCGACCGTGAAACCGATCAGCAGAGTTAGCGCCCAGGTGATGAAGGTGTATTTCAGCGTATTTGCGAAGACGGTGTACGTGACAGGAGAGCGGAACAGAAATTCGTAGTTGTCGAATTGGAAGGCCGGATAGATCGACCATTCGGTCGCGCCCCAGAAACTGACGATGACGATCATGATGATCGGCGCCACCAGGAATGCGGCGAGGATCAACGCCAACGGCGCGGCCTGAACCCACGATACGAGCTGTCTGGGCATGGAAGATTTCCGTTCGAGGAAGATGGCGGGGACCATGATGCCGGCCCCCGCCGGGATGCGTCAGGAGGCGATGAACTCGTTCCACTTGCGGACCATGTACTGGTTCTCGTCCATCACCGAGTTCCAGCATGCGACCGCGCCCATCCGCTCTTCGAACGAGCCGCCGTCACGCACTTCGCCCGGTTGGGCCATGGCGTCGCCGAACGGGTTGGTGATGACGTCCGTCGCTTCTTGGCCCTCGAACCAGTAGCCCCACTCGTTCTCGCTCATGAAAGCCTTGGAGGTCTCGGGCACGGCGGAATAGTAGCCCTGACGCATCAGGAAGCCGCCGACCCAGCCGGAGAGATACCAGTTGATGTAGTCGTAGGCTGCATCGAGCTCCATGCCGCTGAGGTTCTTGGACAGGCCGATGCCACCGCCCCAGCTGCGGTAACCTTCTTCCAGCGGCTGGTAGATGCAAGGGATGCCGCGGGACTTGACCGCCGTGATCGCGGGCGACCACATCGATTGGATGACCACTTCGCCCGACGCCATCAGATTCACGCTTTCGTCGAAGCTCTTCCAGAAGGCGCGGAACTGACCGTTCTGCTTGGCCTCGGTGAAGATGGCGATGGTCTGGTCGATCTCTTCGCGGGTCATGTTGCCCTTGTCGCCATAGGTGATCTCACCCATCGACTCGCACACCATCGCCATGTCCATGATCCCGATCGAGGAAATGTCGAGGATCGACGCCTTCCCTCGGAATTCAGGGTTCAGAAGCTCGGACCAGTTGGTGATCGGACGACCGATCAGGTCCGGTCGGATGCCCAGGGTATCGGCGTTGTAGATCGTGGGCACCAGCGTCATCCAGCCGGATTCGTAATCGACAAACTCCCGGCCATCGACACCTTCGACGAAGCCGACGGTGTGCGGAGCGGTGCCCTGCGCGATTGTCGAGGTCGGGGTCAGCTTGCCGGTGCGGAAGATGCCGACGATCTTGTCGTAATTGTCGATCCGGCTGGTCTCCATCGCCTGGAGGTTGCCCGAGGGCCAGACCTTCTTGGCCACGAAATACTCGATATCGGCAATGTCGAAGCTGTCGGGCTGCGTCGCCGCACGCTGGGTGACGCTGTCGGTGTCGAGCGCGGTCATCTCTAGGTTGAAGCCCAGATCCTCACGGACCTTGTTGGCCACTTCGTTGAGGTTGGAGACGCCCGTTCCGAACTGGCGCAGGGTGATGTTGCGGGTTTCCTGGCCCCAAACCATCGGGGCGGGCAAGGCAGTCGCGGCGAGTGCGGCTCCGCCAGTCTTCAGCATTGACCTGCGGCTATAGCGAACCTTGGGTATCGTGGTCATCGGAGTAATCCTCTCTGTTGGAAGGGCGGTGCGTGTCAGGCGGAAAGGGGATGTGCGTCCCGCTCCTGCCAGGTCAGCCCCACGGTTTCGCCGAGTTCCCGTGGACTGTCGAAAAAGGCGGATGCAGGTACGGAAGCTGTCATGTCCTGCCCACCGGATGTGCGGGCGGTCACGCTGACATGCGTGCCTTGGTATTCGACGGCGGTAATCGTGCCATCGACCTGTCCGGAACCAGCCGACGCGAGCGTCGTATGATCGGAGCGCAGCGCCACCGATCCACGCGGCAGATCGATCACGTTATGCCCGCCCATGAACCGCGCGACGAAGGCGGTCCGGGGCCGATCGAAGATCTCGATTGCCGGTCCGGCCTGCTCGATCCGGGCATCGTTCATGACGATGATCTCGTCAGCCAGCGCCAGCGCCTCGTCCTGACCATGCGTGACGTGGATGAAGCTGATGCCGAGCTCTCGCTGGAGACGCTTGAGTTCGGCTCTCATCCGAATGCGCAGGAAGGGATCGAGCGCCGAAAGTGGCTCGTCCAACAGTAAAACCTGGGGTCTGGTGATCAGCGCACGTGCCAGCGCCACGCGCTGTTGTTGCCCGCCAGAGAGTTGATCGGGCCTGCGGTTGGCCATCGTCTGCAATTCCACGAGTTCGAGCATCTCCATTGCTCGCTTCTCGCGTTCCGGTCGGCTGACACCCGCCATTCGCAAACTGAAGGCGACATTGTCGCGGACATTCAGATGGGGAAACAACGCATAGCTTTGAAACATCATTGCGGTGCCGCGCCTGCTGGGCGGCAGATGCGCGATGTCCAGGTTGTCCAGGATGATTGCGCCGTCAGAGACCTCCTCGTGCCCGGCGATCATGCGCAGTGTCGAAGATTTTCCGCATCCCGACGGGCCCAACAGGCAGGCATAGCGGCCCGCGCGGAATCGATGGTCGATTGCGGCGACGGCGACGGTTTCGCCGTATCGTTTGGTCAGGGCTATGAGTTCGAGGTCGGATGGCTGCTTCATGTCGGTTCCAATGATCGCTTGACCGACCGCAGCAGAGGTTCTCGTGGATCGCCAGCGCAATCAGCCTCAAAAACGGGCGATTAGTGTCCGCTGCACGGTTTTCATGCAGTTTCCAGCGGGCCTGATCAATTTATGTACACAAAGAGTGTATACAATCTAGAATTCGATTGAGCGCAACGCGGCGCGTGCTTGCATTCGATTCGCAAACTGCCCATTACATCTGGAGGGAGTGGCGATGAAGACTTCGGGAAAGAACGTGCCGGAACGCGGGCGAGAACCGCAACGGGCGAGCGCGCGTGTCGAGGCGTCGCTAAGCTCTGCCATCCACGAGCATATGCTGCCTCCGGGAACCAAACTGAGCGAAGGCGAGCTGAGCGAGATATACGGCGTGTCGCGGACCATCGTGCGCAGTGCATTGCAGTCGCTGTCCCATTCGCAGCTTGTCGATCTCAAGGCCAATCGCGGCGCGTTCGTCGCACAGCCGACGGTTCGCGAGGCGCGGGAAGTGTTCGAAGCGAGGGCGCTGCTCGAACCGCGGACGGCACATTCAGCCGCCGCGAGAATGACCCCGGACGCCATAGCGAGGCTGGAGCGACACGTCGAAGACGAGCACACAGCCTTGGCGGCAGGAGAGTCGGGACGGGCGCTGCATCTTTCGGGCCAGTTCCACGTCGAGATCGCACGGATCGCGGACCAGACTATCATCGCAAGTCTGATCGAACAGCTGACCGCGCGATCGTCGCTCATCATCGCGATCTACTGGCGCAAGCAGAACGCGCTCTGCGAGAAACAGGCCCATCACGCGCTGATCGACGCGTTCCGGGCCAAGAACGGCGAGGATGCCGAGGAGATCATGAAGGGGCACCTGCTCGACATTCTTTCTGCATTGGACCTTCGTGAGCGACCCCGCCCCGAACCGGAGCTGAAGGCGATCCTCGGGCGATAAGATCCGGAGCGGCCTCTCGGACTATAGGCAAACAGGCTGCTTCAACTGGTTGCGTGCAGGGCCAATACCAGATTTAGACACGTAAGTTGCTATATGCTCTCCCTCGAACGGATCTGATCCGTGATCCAGCTTACCGTGATTCTAGCGGGGCTTTCCCGGCAGAACATGAGAAACTTACCCGACAGAGCCGCATGTCCCGCGTCAGCACCCTCGGGACATCTGAGTTGATTTTGTAACGGAAAGTTTCTGGCTCATCGTGACCACCAAGGTGTGAAGATGAGACAGAAACCCGGAACAGCAAAGCCAACGGCGGAGTCGATGGTGAAGGACATCCGCCGTCGCACGCGGAAGCACCATTCTGCTGAAGAGAAGATCCGCATTGTTCTGGAAGGGCTGCGCGGCGAGGACAGTGTTGAAGTGGTCCCACCTTTTCGGACAGGTTTGGAGCGTTTCTAAGGTGTATTGGGTTTAGGTTTCATGCTGCTTTCTGTTCTTCGAAGCCCGCCCAGTATGCGGCGTCGGGCGTGAGCCGATCGAGCGCGGAATGGGGCCGCTCGGTGTTGTAGAATGTCATCCAGTCCTTGATGACGCGCCGGGCCTGGAAGCCGTCGTTGATTTCTTCGAGATGGATCGCCTCCTGCTCAAGGCTCCGCCACAACCGTTCGATGAAGATGTTGTCGAGGTAACGGCCCCTCCCATCCATCGAGATGCGCACGCCTGCCTCGGTCAGCGTCGTGATCCACGCCGATCCGGTGAACTGCGATCCTTGATCCGTGTTGCATATCCCGGGCGGGCCGTATGCGACGATTGCGTCCCGCAAAGCCTCGACGCAGAAGTCTGCGTGCATCGTGTTCGACAGCCTCCAGCTCAGGAATTTGCGCGACGCCCAGTCCATGATCGCGACCAGATACAAGAACTCGTTCTTGACAGGCACGAAGGTAATGTCGGCGCCCCCGCTGCCCGGCAGGGTCATGCAACGCATGATCCCGAGAGGGAGACCTGGTTCGGGCGGTCGATCTGCATCTTCCTGAAGCAGATACGAAAAGACTGGGTGTTGCGGATGCGGCTGGC
>NZ_JAWDKL010000029.1:0-36275 GCF_032464675.1 Roseobacter sp. HKCCA0434 | reverse complement strand
CCGGAGAGTAGCTTAGAGACCGCCAGACCCTGTCCAAGGATCGGGGAGCACCTCACCTCGGTGATGAACCGCCGCTCCAAGCCGTAGAAGTAGAGGAACATGTATCCGGGATCGACATCAGCTCGCCGACGTCCGTCGGCAAGCCAGTCGAGGTATACCGCCCGGTGCTGTAGTCCGATATCGGAGTAACCCGGCCAGTACGGCATATCCGAGATGTTGCGTTTCGCTTTGGGCGCGACCGGAAGCGAGGGATCGATGTAGGCTCGGCAGGATTCCTGCAATCCCCGGCCGGATACCTTCGGCGGCACTCCGACATATACCATGTCCCCGATCGCCCGCCCGGCTACCTCGACGGACTGACCAGGGCCGACCCAGCCTTGCAATGTCCCCTTGCTTTTTCGAACTGACGCGGCCGATCGCGAAGGCTCTTTGCCTGAGGCCGAGCTTGACGGACTCGCAACTATTGGCTGGGGACGTGAAGCGAGGGTTTTTTTTGGATCGGCGCGTAGCTTCTGTTCGTGTGAGGAGCTCGACTGAGCGCGGCTCATCGCCCTGGCAAGCGACTCGCGATACTCGTCGCCCGCCTCTCGAGCGATCTTTTCGTCGGCCGCCTTCTTTGAGCGTCCTTTTATACGTCGCTCATTCAACCATGTCAGAAGAATGGGCCCTGCGAGGACCAAGACGGCCTGAAGGAGCTCGTTTGCCTCGATCAGTGGACCGGAAATCAAAAGACCGACGACCAGCAGGCCAATCAGGTAGACCACCGCAATACGGATGCACCGGACAAGAAACGAAAGAAATGCGCGGATCGGAAATCACTCCCGTTACAATCGCCTGGAAATGGCAAGATTTATAAGGAGCTTACGGGTGGGAGGAGGATCATGTGAAGAGAAATTTCTGCACAACGCGAGGCGGAAGCGCTCGGGTAACGTGTCTGTGCACCTACGAAGTTGAGATGCGTCAGTTCCTTAACTATGTCCTACAGGCCTCAGCGGACTACGGCGTCGAAGAGCTGTCTCTCGGCAAGAGCCAGGACTTCCTGCGCATCCGATACGATGGCACGAACTATGCTCAGGCAGCGCTCGGGTCCGTTGCGGAGATCAGGAAGGCCTTCGTAGACCTCCAGGGGCACCTGTTCCCCTGAGCTGCCGATTTCCCGTCGAAAGCGCCCAGTGGCCAGCTTTTGGTTGTCATAATGGACAAATGACCCCCAAAATGGTCAATAATTGGTGGTCCTTTCACCCCCCGCGCCGGGACTCAGTCCCTCATCCGCACTTGGAATAGCCGCAATTCCCGCAGGTCAGGCACCCTTCCTGCATCCGCATCTTGAAGGCGCCGCAATTCGGGCAGGCCGGGCCGGGCGCGGCGGAGTTCACGCGCATCGCCGCCGGGTCCTCCTTCAGCCCCGCGCCCTCGGCGGCGAGGAAGCCGATCGCGATCATGTGCTTCTCGACCACGCCACCTATGGCCGCCAGGATCGAGGGCACGTATTTGCCCTGCATCCACGCGCCCCCGCGCGGATCGAACACGGCCTTGAGCTCCTCCACGACGAAGCTGACATCCCCCCCGCGCCGGAACACGGCGGAGATCATGCGCGTCAGCGCCACGGTCCAGGCGAAATGCTCCATGTTCTTGGAGTTGATGAAAATCTCGAAGGGCCGCCGCTCCTCCCCCACCACGATATCGTTGATGGTGATGTAGATGGCGTGTTCGGAATTGGGCCACTTGATCTTGTAGGTCTGCCCGTCCACGACCTCGGGCCGGTCCATCGGATCGGCGAACTCGGCGGGCGCGGCCACCGGTCGCGGTTCCACTTGCGTCGGCTCCACCGACAGCACGCTGCCCGTCACCGCGTTGGGCCGGTATGTGGTGCAGCCCTTGCAGCCTGAGGACCAGGTCTGCAGGTACACGTCCTTGAAATCGTCGAAACCGATATCGGCCGGGCAGTTGATTGTCTTGGAGATCGAGCTGTCGATCCATTTCTGCGCCGCCGCCTGCATCCGCACATGGTCGAGCGGGTCAAGTTCCTGCGCATTGACGAAATGATCGGGCAGCGGCCCGTCGCCGTGCAGTTCGCGGTAGAGCGCGACGGCGTAGTCCACGACCTCCTCCTCGGTCCGGCTCCCGTCCTTTTGCAGCACCTTGCGGGTGTAGCTGTAGGCGAAGACCGGCTCGATCCCGCTCGACACGTTACCCGCGAACAGGGAAATCGTGCCGGTCGGCGCGATCGAGGTCAGCAGCGCATTGCGGATGCCGTGCTTGGACACCGCGCGGCGCACGTCCGCATCCATATCCTGCATGGTTTCCGACGCGAGGAACGCTTCCGCATCGAACAGCGGGAACGCTCCCTTCTCCGCCGCCAGATCGGCGGAAGCGAGGTAGGCAGACCGCGCGATCGCGTGCAGCCATGCCTCGGTCCGGCGCGCCGCGTCCTCGGACCCGTAGCGCAGCCCTAGCATCAGCAGCGCATCGGCGAGCCCCGTGACCCCCAGCCCGATCCGCCGTTTGGCCTGCGCCTCCTGCGCCTGCTCGGGCAGCGGAAATTTCGAGACATCGACCACATTGTCCATCATCCGCACGGCGGTGCGCACCAGATCGTCCAGCGCTTCTTCGTCCAGTGCCGCGTCCGCGCCGAACGGGTCGCGCACCAGCCGCGCGAGGTTGATGGAGCCCAGGAGGCACGCGCCATAGGGCGGCAACGGCTGCTCCCCGCAAGGGTTCGTCGCCGCGATATCTTCGACATAGTAGAGGTTGTTGCGCTGGTTGATCCGGTCGATGAAGATCACGCCCGGCTCTGCATAGTCGTAGGTGGACCGCATGATCAGGTCCCAAAGCTGCCGCGCGGGCAGGGTGCGGTAGACCTCGCCGCCGAAGGTCAGCGGCCAGTCCGCGTCGCCCTCGACCGCCTCCATGAACGCGTCGGTCACCAGCACCGAGAGGTTGAAGTTGCGCAGCCGCGCCGGATCGCGCTTGGCGGTGATGAAGTCCTCGATATCGGGGTGATCGCAGCGCAGCGTCGCCATCATCGCGCCGCGCCGCGCGCCTGCGGACATGATGGTGCGGCACATCGCATCCCACACATCCATGAAGCTCAGCGGCCCTGAAGCGTCTGCACCCACGCCCGCGACGCGCGCACCCTTGGGCCGGATGGTCGAGAAGTCGTAGCCGATCCCGCCACCCTGCTGCATGGTCAGCGCAGCCTCGCGCAGCATGTCGAAGATGCCGCCCATGCTGTCGGGGATCGTCCCCATGACGAAGCAGTTGAACAACGTCACCGCCCGCGCCGTGCCGGCCCCTGCCACGATCCGCCCCGCGGGCAGGAATCGGAAATCCTCCAGCGCCGCGTAGAACTTCGGCTGCCAATGCGCCGGATCTGCCTCCGGCGCGGCCAGGGCTGTGGCGATGCGCGCCCAGGTATCCTCGACCGATGCGTCGCCCAAGCGCCCGTCATCGGGGGTGAAGCGATACTTCATCTCCCAGATCTGCTCGGCGATCGGTGCGGCGAAGCGGCTCATCGCGAACCCTCCCTGATGTCGGCGGCGGAACGCCGAGTATGCTGACGCGCCCCGTGTCAGACAACCACGGGATAGCATCGAATCCCCGCAGGGCTTACATCATCGGGTGAAGATGATCGTTAAGACTTGTTACTGAAGGGGAGCGCGATGACCGGCACGGTCAACCTGGCCAAGCTCTGCGTCGGGGCCGAGGGGGTGGAGGACCTTCTCGACTGGCAGGTCCGCCTGCGCGCGATCCGCAAGGGCCGGGGCGAGCCGCAGGAGCATCGGCACATCACCCGCATGTGGCCCAAGCGCGAGGCGGAGGTGCTGAACGGCGGCTCGCTCTACTGGGTGTTCAAGGGGCTGATGCTGGCGCGCCAGCGCATCATTCGGCTGGAAGAGGTGATCGGAGAGGACGGCATCCGCCGCTGCGGCATCGTGCTCGACGATCCGGTTATCCGCGTGCAGGCCGTGCCGCGTCGCCCGTTCCAGGGCTGGCGCTACCTGCCGGTGGCCGAGGCGCCTGCCGATCTCGATGCCGACGCGGCGCGCGAAGAGCCGCTGCCCCCCCAACTTGCAACGGAACTCGCGGCACTGGGTGTGCGCTGATAGATTGGAAGGAGGCTTTCGGATGAACGATCCTCGCGACGATCTCGACGGACTGCTCTCACCCGTGCGCGACCTTTCGCTGTCCGCGGTGCTGGAGGAACTGTCCCGCGCCGCGTTCCACGGCTACGACTGCCAGACGGATATCGGCGTGCGCGACAAGGACGGCGCGCTGGAGCGGACATTGCTCCTGAACCTGCCGCGCCGTTACGATTTGCGCGCCCGGCGTCAGGATCGCACATCCTGCATCGACGTCGTCGATGGCCGGATCATCGGTTTCGACCCCCACGACCTGACGCTCGATGACGGCACCTGCGTGCGCATTCGGGCCTTCAAGTGGAACGACGCCTGTTTTCGGTTCCGCACGAACGATGCCCGTCCCGACTGGCGACCCGTGCGGCGCTGGTACCTGGAGGCATTTCAGAAACGCTTCGGCGACAACCCCGATTTCGCAGGGACGGTCCATTCGCTGGCGGATCCGATCCGCCACCTCGACGGGCGGTGGGAGTTGCGGGTCGATTTCGGCTCGGCCCCGGTGGCGGCCCTCGGCGATTTCCTGATGTCCCTGCGGATGGTCGGCGTCCGCTACGGCATCGATCTGGGAGAGCCGACGCCGGATGCTCGTGCGGACGACGAGACCGAGGCAGGCTGAGCGATGACCCGCGCCCGCCCCACGCGCCGAACCGGTACCTGAGCCGCGCCTATTCCTTCGCCAACGGATCATCGACGCCGATCCTGGTACAGAGCTCCGCCAACACGCCGCGCGTCCGCGCGTCCCACGGTGCATTACGCCCCGCGAACAACGTGGCCTGCGACTTCAGGATCGACGCGCCGTCGAGCACACGCAGCGCATTCGCCTCCAGCGTCGCGCCGCTCGACGTAATGTCGGCGATCAGTTCCGCCGTCTGGTTCTTCACCGTGCCCTCGGTTGCGCCTTGCGAGTCGACGATCTCGAAATCGGCGACACCCTGCGTCGACAGGAACCCGCGGACGAGGTTGTGATACTTGGTCGCCACCCGCATCCGGTGCCCGTGTCGCGCCCGAAACTGCGCCGCCGCGTCGTCGAGGTCGTGCAGATCGCGCACATCCGCCCAGCCCTCCGGCACTGCGATGATCAGATCGGCGAACCCGAACCCCATCTGCGCGACGACCGGCGTCACCTTTGCCCAATCGGCGAGCTTCTCCCGGATCAGGTCCTCGCCCGTCACACCCAGATGGATGCGTCCTGCCGCCAGTTCCCGCGGGATCTCGCTGGCCGACAGCAGCACCAGTTCCACCCCATCGATGCCCGTGACCTCACCGGCATATTCCCGGTCCGACCCGGTGCGGGCGACGGTCACCCCGATCCGATCGAACCAATCGATCGCGTCCTTCTGCAGCCGCCCTTTCGAGGGCAATCCCAGCTTCAGCATCACGCGCCCTCCACGGTGGCAAGCACTGCCTGAGGCCGGATCATGCCGCCGATGGCAGGCCAGTCGGCCGCACTCACCTGCCGCGACAGCCGGTCATAGCGGCCCCCCGCACCCAGCACCGCGCCGTCCGCGCCCGTCATCTCGAAGACGAAGCCGTCATAATACTCGTGCCTCCGCCCGAAATCCGCGCGGAACGGCGTGGTCAGCGCTTCAGGTCCCAGCCGGTGCCGCAGTTCCGACAGCCGCTCCTCGAACGGGCCGAGGTCGATGCGGTCGCCGACCGCATCCCGCACCCGCTCGGGCACCTGGCCGATGGGGCAAGCGATATCGAGATATCCGTGCAGCAGCGCCGCCACTTCAGCCGCCAGCACATCCGGCCCCGCGCGCCCGTGCATCCGCGCCGCGACCTCGGCCACGCTGCGTTTCCCCGCGACCGGGGGCAGGGCGGCGGCGATGGCCTCAACGTCCTTCCCCGCCAAGGCCTCCGGCAGCGGCTCGGCCACCGCCATCCGGTCGATCTGCGCGCGCAGCCGCTCGGGCCGCCAGAACATCTCCCGCAGCCGCCCCCGCGCCGCCTCCGACATCGCCAGCGCATCGAGCAGGCCGTGCCACAGCGCCACGTCGCCGGTCAGCACCTGCGCCGCCACGCCGGTCTTGTCGAGCCCCGAGAGGATATTGGCGAAGATGCGCACATCCGCCGCCGCCCTGCGCAGCGAGCCGAAATATTCGATTCCCAGCTGCATCTGCTCAGTCGGGCGATCGTCGCCCGGCCCCGTCCGCCGGAACACCGGCCCGGCATAGCAATAGCGCGGCGTCCCCGCCTCGCGACCCCGCTCGGTGTGCAGCAGATAGACCGGCACCGTGAAGTCCGAACGCAGCGCCAGCCCGTTGCCCATCAGATAGGTCAGCTCCAGCAGCGTCTGCCCGCCCAGTCCCACATGCGCCGCATCGTGCAGCATCGGCGGGTCGATCCGCTCGTAGCCCGCCGCCTCGAAATCGGCGAGCAGCCGTTCCGTCAGGTCGAGAAGCTGTCGGTAGGTGCCGCCGCGCCGCATCGGCCCGCTCAACCCCGGCGGGCGAGAAGCTCGCGCACCTCGCTGACGAGATCGGCGCGCGCCACCTCGAACTGAGCGGCGTTCTGCTTCCACTCCTCGTTGGAGGTGATCTCCTTGGCGAGCCGTGCGCCCAGCGCCAGGTCCTTGATCTGCACCACGCCCTGCGCGTGCTCGTCCCCGCCTTGGATGATCGCGATGGGCGATTGGCGCGCATCCGCGTATTTCAGCTGGTTGCCGAAATTCTTGGGGTTGCCCAGATACATCTCCGCCCGGATGCCCGCATTGCGAAGTTCCGCCACCATCGCCTGATAGTCGGGGATGCGGTCGCGATCCATGACCGTGACGACGACCGGGCCGGGAGCGGCATCCGCCTGCGCGGCCTTCATCTCCAGCGCGGCGAGCAGCCGGTCCACCCCGATCGACACGCCGGTCGCAGGCACCTCCTGCCCGGTGAAACGCTTGACCAGATCATCGTAGCGCCCGCCACCGGCGACCGAGCCGAACTGCCGCGGGCGGCCCTTCTCATCCGTGATCTCGAAGGTCAGCTCCGCCTCGTAGACTGGCCCGGTATAGTAGCCGAGGCCGCGCACGACCGATGGGTCGATGACCGCCCGATCGGTGCCGTAGCCCTGCGCCTCGACCATCTCGGCAATGGTTTCCAGCTCGCGCACGCCCTCCGCGCCGACCTTCGACGCGCCGACCAGCTCGGCCAGCCGCGCGCAGGTCGCCGCATTGTCCCCGCGCAGGGCGGAGACGAAGCCCATGACCAGATCGGCCTGCTCGCCGCCCAGCCCGGCGCCCTTGGTGTAGTCGCCCGAGGCGTCCTTGCGCCCTTCGCCGAGCAGGGCGCGCACCCCGTCCTCGCCCAGCCGGTCGAGCTTGTCGATCGCGCGCAGTACGATCCCGCGCTCCGCCTCCCGGTCCTCCCCGGCGAGGCCCGCGACCTCCATCACCCCGTTCAGCACCTTGCGGTTGTTGACCCGCACGATGTAGTCGCCGCGCGAAATGCCAACGCCTTCCAGCACGTCCGCCAGCATCGCGCAGATCTCGGCATCCGCGGCGACGGTCGGCGTGCCCACCGTGTCCGCATCGCACTGGTAGAACTGGCGGAACCGCCCCGGCCCGGGTTTCTCGTTGCGCCAGACGGGGCCGACCGCATAGCGGCGATAGGGCGTCGGCAGATCGTTGCGGTACTGCGCATAGACCCGCGCCAAGGGGGCGGTCAGGTCGTAGCGCAGCGCCATCCAGCTTTCGTCCTCGTCCTGCCAGGCGAAAACACCCTCGTTCGGGCGGTCGACATCCGGCAGGAACTTGCCCAGCGCCTCGACCGTCTCGACGGCGGAGGATTCCAGCGGGTCGAACCCGTATTGATGGTAGATGCCGGTGATCGTGCGCAGCATGGACTGGCGGCGCGTGACCTCCGGCCCGAAATAGTCGCGGAAGCCGCGCGGCTGGGCGGCGCGGGGGCGGGGCTGCTTGCGGGGCTTGTCCTTGGCCATCTGGATCTCCGGCTAGAGGTGCGAGCGTGGTCTAGCCGAGCGGGCGCGAGGGGGCAAGCGAGGTGGGGGTGCCGCCTTGCGCGGAATCAAGCCGAAGGCGCCGCGCATCGGTCGTGCTGAAAGCACGCCCTCGGCGTGACCCGCTCCCCGGCACGGCGATTTGGTAAATGGAGGCGAGACGCCGAAATGTCTTACGGGCTTTGCGACTATAAAGTGCCATGCATGAAAGTCGGATCGCCGCACCGCGGCCCGCCGACGTGCTCCGTCCCGCCCCGGCCTTGAGCCGGGGCCTCGCGCCCCCTCACGCAAGCTTCGGATACAGCCCCGCGTGGAACACCAGCGGATGCGCGTTCGCGTCATGCTCCAGCCCCGTCACCTCGCCTACCACGATCGCGTGGTCGCCGCCCGGATGCACCGCATGCAACCGGCAGCGCAGGATCGCGGCGCTGCCGCCGAACTCCGGCACCCCGTCCGGCCCGTCCGCCCAGTCATGCAGCGCGAACGGCTCCTCGCCCGAGCCCGCGAAGCCTGCTGCCAGCCCCTGCTGCTCGGCATTCAGGATATGGATGGTGAACGCCTCCGCCGTGGTGAATGCCTCGAACCGGGCCGAGCGCCGCGCGGGCGCCCACATCACAAGCGGCGGGTCCAGCGACAGGGAGGAAAAGCTGTTGGCCGTGATCCCCACCGGCCCCGCGTCCGTCCGGCAGGTCACGACCGTCACCCCCGTGGCGAAGGCACCGCAGGCGTCGCGCAGATCGCGGGGGGAAAACTCGGTCATGGCGTCTCCTGCATCGGCTCACCCGCACTTATCCTGTTTCGCGCCGGATGCAATGCGCGCTACCCTCGCACCCATGTCCGAAGCCGCCCTCTACGCCCCGATCAAGACCCTGCTGCAAGCGCAGGGCTACGAGGTGAAGGGAGAGATCGGGGCCTGCGACCTCGTGGCCCTGCGCGGCGACGATCCGCCGGTGATCGTCGAGATGAAGACCGGCCTGACCCTCGCCCTGATCCTGCAGGGCGTGGACCGGCTGGGGATGTCCGAACACGTCTACCTCGCCGTGCCCAAATTGCCCGGCCGCTCCCGCCGCGACGCGCAACGTATCCGCGCGCTGCTGCGCCGCGTCGGGCTGGGCCTGATCGTGGTGCGGGACGGCGTGGCGGAGGTCCGCCTCGACCCCGGCCCTTACGCGCCCCGCATCGGCAAGCCGCGCCGCGCCCGCCTGCTGCGCGAATTCCAGCTGCGCGACGGCGATCCCGAACCGGGCGGGCGCCCGGGCGGGGCCGTGATGACCGCCTACCGCCAGGGCTGCCTGCGCCTCGCCGCGCATCTCGCGCAGCATGGCCCGACGAAAGCCGCCGCCGCGGGCCGGGCCGTCAATGTCGACAAGGCCGCGCAGAAGATGCGCGACAACCATTACGGCTGGTTCGCGCGCGTGGGCCTGGGCACCTATACCGTCACGCCCGAAGGCCGCGCCGCCGCCAACAGCGCGATGGACCAAGACGCGCCCGCGCGCTAAACGGCTGACAAAGGAGCCTGCCCCATGTCGTTCAACAGCTTCGGCCACCTCTTCCGCGTCACCACCTGGGGCGAGAGCCACGGCCCCGCGCTCGGCGCCACCGTGGACGGCTGCCCGCCGGGCATCGCGGTGGACGAGGCGTCGCTGCAGCACTGGCTCGACCAGCGCAAGCCGGGCAAGTCGAAATTCGAGACTCAGCGCCGCGAACCCGACGCCGTGCGGATCCTCTCGGGCGTATTCGAGGGGCGCACCACCGGCACCCCGATCCAGTTGATGATCGAGAATACCGACCAGCGGTCCAAGGATTACGGCGACATCGCCGAGACCTTCCGCCCCGGCCATGCCGACATCACCTACTGGCAGAAATACGGCATCCGCGACTATCGCGGCGGCGGCCGGTCGAGCGCCCGCGAAACCGCGGCCCGCGTCGCGGCCGGTGGCATCGCCCGCGCGGTGCTGGCCGACATGGTGCCGGACCTGCGCATCCTCGGCGGCCTCGTCCAGATAGGCCCGCACAAGGCCGAGGCC
Source organism: Roseobacter sp. HKCCA0434 (assembly GCF_032464675.1). Lineage (NCBI taxonomy): Bacteria > Pseudomonadati > Pseudomonadota > Alphaproteobacteria > Rhodobacterales > Roseobacteraceae > Roseobacter > Roseobacter sp. HKCCA0434. The sequence continues at coordinate 26,161 of NZ_JAWDKL010000029.1, read as the reverse complement.
CGCGATTGGGACGAGACCGGCAACAACCCGTTCTGGACCCCCGACGCAAAGGCCGCCGAATTCTACGCCGACTATCTCGACGGCATCCGCAAGGCGCACAGTTCCGTCGGCGCGGTGATCGAGGTGATCGCGCGGGGCGTCCCCGCAGGCATCGGCGCGCCGGTCTATGCCAAGCTCGACACCGACCTCGCCGCCGCGATGATGAGCATCAATGCCGTCAAGGGCGTGGAGATCGGGGAGGGGATGGGCGCCGCCGCCCTGACCGGCGAGGACAACGCGGACGAGATCGACATGGGCCCGGACGGCCCGGTCTATTCCTCAAACCACGCGGGCGGCATCCTCGGTGGCATCTCCACCGGGCAGGACGTCGTGGTGCGCTTCGCGGTCAAGCCGACCTCCTCGATCCTCACGCCGCGCCGCTCGATCCGCAAGGACGGCACGCCGACCGAGGTCGTGACGAAAGGCCGCCACGACCCCTGCGTCGGCATCCGCGCCGTGCCGGTTGGGGAGGCGATGATGGCGTGCACGATCCTCGACCACATCCTGTTGCATCGCGGCCAGATCGGTGCGAATCGCGGCGCCATCGGAGGCAAGACATGATCCGCCTAGCCCTTCTCGCCCTCCTGCTGACCGCCGCCTGTGCGCCGGAGATCGATGTTGTCGAGCTGCCCGCCCCGCCGCCCGAGCCGGAGGTCGAGCCGCGCGTCCGCTTCACCGACGACAACATCCCCTACGACCTGACCGCGGGCGCCGACATCACCGCCATCCCGCCGGACTGGATCCAGGTGTTCTGCCTGCAGGAGTGGGAGAGCCGGGCCGAGCCCTATACCGGCATCGAGCAATGGAATCCCTGCAAGCGCCCCGACATGTTCAACGACGGCCCGCGCACGGAGCCCGCACCCGAACCGGCAGTGGTCGAGCTCGACGACCTCAGGGACGTGCTGGGCGCGCAGGTGACGACCAATGAACCGCTGCAAGCCGATCCGCTGCCGGTGGTGGTGCAGCCGACAGCTGCCCAGCCCGAATTCGACCTCGCGCCCAATCCCGATCTGTTCATGAACCGCGACGGCTCGTTCTCCCGCCGCCAGCGCTAGGCGCCGCTCAGTACCCGCGCGCCCGATCGACGAGATGGTGCATCGCCTCGCCCCGCATCGCGCGGGCGAGGTTGGCCGCAGCCACGTGCGAGGCGGTGACGGGCCGCGTCTCGGATGCGATATGCGGCGTCACGGTGACGCCCGGATGCGCCCAGAACGGATGGCCTTCGGGCAAGGGCTCGGTGCGGAAGACGTCGAGCGTCGCATGCGCAACCTGTCCGCTGTCCAAAGCCGCGATCAGCGCGTCGTCGTCGATCAGCGGCCCGCGCCCCGGATTGACGATCACCGCCCCGCGCGGCAGCCAGCCCAGCCGCTCCGCATCCATCAGGTCGCGCGTCGCCTCCGTCAGCGGCAGCAGCAGTACGACGATCTCCGCCCCGCGCAAGGCCCGCTCCAGCCCCGCAACCTCATGCTCTGTCGCGATGCCATCGATGCGCTTCTCGGTCCGGCTCCACCCGGTCACGTCGAAGTTCAGGCTGGCGAGCGCCTGTGCGCAGGCCGATCCCAGTTCTCCCAGCCCCAGCATCGTCACCCGCCGCTCCCGCGCCAGCGGCGCGACATGGCGCACCCACTGACCATCGTTGCGGCAGATATCGGCATCCATGCCGAGGTGATGACGCATCACATGCCCCACCACCCATTCCACCATGCCCTCTGTCATGCCCGGATCGACCATCCGGGCCAGCGGCGCGGTCAGCGTCTCGTTGCCCACGGCCGCTTCGACCCCGGCCCACAGGTTCTGCACGCCTTTCAGGTTCACGTAAGGCGAGAAGTCGCGCAGCGGCCCGTTCGGCGCGTAGAGGATCCACTCCACCTCCGCCGGGTCGCCCTCGGGTGCCAGCGGAACGTCGATGCCCTCTTCGGCGAAGGCCGCGCGCAGCGGCGCTTCCCACTCGGCCCAGGCCTCTGGTTTCGCGGAGAACAGGATCATCGCAAGGCCCCCCTCGGCCTGTGGACATGCGCGCTCTGGATCAGGCCGAACGCGCCCAGCAGGACCAGCATCGCCGATCCGCCATAGCTCACCAGCGGCAGCGGTACGCCGACAACGGGGGCCAGCCCCATGACCATCGCCATGTTCACCGCGAAGAAGAAGAAGAACGTCGCCGTCAGGCCGCCGGTCATCAGCGCGCCGAACCGGTCCCGGTTCTGGAAGGCCGACAGCAGGCAGAACAGGATGATCGCAGTGTAGAGCCCCAGCAGCGTCAGCCCCCCGATCAGCCCGAACTGTTCGGCCAGCGAGGTGAAGATGAAGTCGGTGTGCTTTTCGGGCAGGAAGTTCAGCCGGCTCTGCGTCCCTTGCATGAAGCCGCGCCCCGACACGCCCCCCGCACCCAGCGCGATGGTGGCTTGCGTGATGTGATAGCCCGCCCCCATCGGGTCGAGCGACGGGTCGAGAAAGGTGTCGATCCGCCGGTATTGATAGTCCTTGAGGATCTGCCACTCCGTCCCCTTCGACGCCATCACCGCCCAGACCGTGCCGACCGCGCCCGCGATGGCCGGGCCCCAGTACCACCAGCTGACCCCGGCGAGGAACATCACCACGCATCCCCCCGCGACCAGCAGGATCGAGGTGCCGAGATCCGGCTGCTTCAGCACCAGCAGCGTCGGCAAGGCGATCAGTGCCAGCGGGATCGCCACCCAGAACGGGCGCGAGACCTTCTCTGGCGGCAACCAAGAGTAATAAGCGGCCAGCATCATCACCAGACTGACCTTCATCACCTCCGACGGTTGCAGGCGCAGCGGCCCGATGTCGATCCAGCGCTGCGCGCCCATGCCGACCGCGCCCACGAACTCTACCGCCACCAGCAGGGCGAGCCCGCCCAGATAGGCGATCGGTGCGATCTTCTTCCAGAAATCCACGTGGATCATCGCCACGACGAACAGCACGAAGAGGCCCAGCGCAAAGCGCGTCATCTGCGGCTGCGCCCAGCGGTCGAGCTCGCCCCCCGCCACGGAATAGAGCATCAGGAACCCGGTCGCGCAGACCGCGCAGAGCAGCAGCAGCAGCGGCCAGTGCAGGTGCAACAGCTTCGCCGGTCCGGTCGGCGTGGGCCGCGCGTTCATCTGCTCCCAGTAGATCATGCCCGGTCCCTCTGCACGCTGGCACTGTCGAGGCCGAGGCGCCGACGCTCCCGGATCTCCTGGTGCAGGGCGCTGGGCCAGGCTTCCAGCGGCGGCTCGGGGCCGTAGAGCGCGCGGATCATGACGTCCTGCGCGATCGGGGCCGCGGCCTTGGACCCACCGCCGCCATGCTCGACGATGGTGGCGACCGCATAGCGCGGATTGTCATAGGGCGCGTAGCCGACGAACAGCGCGTGGTCGCGCCGGTTCCAGGGCAGGTCCTCGTTGCGGAACACCCCCACCGCCCGCTCGGCGGCGGTGATGCGGCGCACCTGGCTGGTGCCGGTCTTGCCCGCCATGGCCATCTGTGGATCGGCGATGCGCGCGCGATAGGCCGTGCCACGCCGATCGTTGCTGACAGCGAACATGCCGCCCCGCACGGCGGCGAGCGACCCCGCAGCGAGGCCCATGTCCTCACCGCCATCGAATTGCCGCGGCACGCCGTTCTCCGATCGGATCAACTGCGGCAGCACCGCACGGCCCGTCGCGATCCGCGCGGTCATCACGCACAGCTCCAGCGGCGAGGCGAGCATGAAGCCCTGTCCGATCCCCGAATTGACCGTGTCGCCGACCAGCCAGGTCTCCCCGTGCACGCGCATCTTCCAGTCGCGGTCGGGCATGTTGCCCGCGCGGATGGCGGGCAAAGGCAGGTCGTGGCGCATGCCAATGCCCAGTCGGTTCGCCATCGCGCTGATGCGGTCGATGCCCACGCGCTGCGCGATGTCGTAATAGTAGACGTCGCAGGATTGCTTGAGGCTGTCGCGCAGGTTCATGTGCCCGTGCCCGCCCCGCCGCCAGCAATAGGCCCGCCGGTTGCCGATCTGCATGGATCCGCCGCAGAACACCGTCTCGCCGGTGCCGACCAGCCCCGCCTCCATCGCGGCGAGCGCCACGACCATCTTGAAGGTGGAGCCGGGCGGATACACCCCCGACACCGTCTTGTTGTAGAGCGGTCGGTACGCGTTCTCGTTCAGCGCGTTCCACTCGCCCGTCGAGATGCCGAAGACGAAGCTGTTGGGATCGAAGGACGGCGCGGAGGCCAGCGCCACGATCTCGCCGGTCGCCACGTCCATCATGACCGTGGCGGCACTCTCGCCTTCCATCCGGCGCAGGGTGAAATCCTGCAAGCCGCTGTCGATGGTCAGTTGCAGGTCGGTGCCGGAGCGGCCCTCCACCCGGTCGAGTTCCCGGATCACGCGCCCGCCCGCATTGACCTCGATCCGCGAGGTCCCGGCCGATCCACGCAGGCTGTCCTCCGCCCGCTTCTCCACCCCGTTCTTGCCGATCTGGAAGTCGGGGATCTGCAACAGCGGATCGGGGTTCTCGATCTGGCTGAGGTCGTAATCCGAGACTGGCCCGACATAGCCGACCACATGGGCGAAGACCTCGTTGGCCGGGTAGTGCCGCGACAGCCCCACCTCTGTCAGCACGCCGGGCAGGGCAGGGGCGTTCGCCGCCACGCGGGCGAAGCTGTCCCAGTCCAGATGCTCGGCCACCGTCATCGGCACGAAGGCGGGGCGGGCCAGCATGTCGCGCAGCACCCGTTCCCGCCGCTCGGGGGAGATGTCGATCAGCCGCGACAGGCGTTGCAACACGCCCGCCGCGTCGCCCGCCTGCTCCCGGATCATGACGATGCGATAGTTCTGTCGATTCACCGCCACCGGCTGCCCGTCGCGGTCGTAGATCAGCCCGCGCGCTGGTGGCAGCAGGCGGATGTTGATGCGGTTCTCCTCGGCCAGCAGGCGATACCGCTCCGCCTCGTCGACCTGGAGGTGCCGCATGCGCAGCGCCAGCCCGCCGACCAGCGCCAGCTTCGCGCCCATCAGCACCAGCCCGCGGCGCGTCATGTCGAACCTGTCGCCCCGGCGCGCCATGTTCAGCGTCCTCCCAAATAGCTGGAATAGGCCAGCTGCCCGCCCGCGCGGTGGCGAAGCCCCAGCGCCAGCGCGAGGATCAGCGTCACCGCCGGGTAAGCCGCGATGGTCAGCAAACCGTAGGTCACCAGTTCACCCAGTGGCGGCAGGTTGCCCAGGGTCAGCCAGATCAGCCCGACCTGTGCCGCCAGTGCCGCGGCGATCAGCAGCGCGACCAGCATCAGTTCCGCCACCAACGGCGCGTCGCGCAGGCTGCGACTCTGCGCGCGCAGCACCTCCGTCACCACGACGAGGGCGAAGGCCCCCAGCCCCACGGGCCGCATCAGCATCAGGTCCGCCATCAGCCCAAGCGCGAAGATGATCGGCATCGGCGCCGCCTCGGGCCGGCGCAAGACCCATGTGCACGCCACCGCCATCACCAGATCGGGCATCGGCCAGTCCGGCGCACCCGCGCGCAGCGGCACCGCCAGCAGCAGGATCGCCAGCAGCATCACGGCGACGAAGCTCGCCACGCGAAGCGCCGCACCGATCATTCCGGCTCCTCCCCGAACATGAAGGGCGCGTCCGCAATCAGCCCGCCCGGCTCGCTGGTCGCGGGCAGGGGACGGTAATTGACGACACGGACGAAACGCAGCCGTTGGTAATCCGCCGCCGGGCGCAGCCGCAGCTGACCATTCGCCGCGACGATGACCTGCCCGGCCAGCAGGTCCGGCGGCAGCACCTGCCCGTCCCCCGAGGTCACGACCCGGTCACCGGGTTGCACGCGGTCCACATCCTCGACAAAATCGATCTTGGGCGCGCCGGTATTGTCCCCCGTCAGGATCGCCCGCTGCCCCGAGGGCTGCACGATCACCGGCACCCGGCTGTTGATGTCGGTCAGGAAGATGATGCGGCTCGTCCGCTCGCCGACGCCCGAGATCCGTCCGACCAGCCCCAACCCGTCCAGCGCCGCCGCCCCGTCCGCCACGCCGTTGCGCGCGCCCACGTTCAGCAGGCCAGAGCGGCTGAACGGCCCGCCGCTGTCGCTCATCACCTCGCCGGTGATGAAGGCGGGCTGCGGGCTCAGCTGCACGTTGTTGAGCGCCCGCAGACGCGCGTTGCGCTGCTCCAGCTGCAACGCCGCCTCGCGCCAGCCCTGCATCTCCTGCAATTCGCGGCGCAATTCCTGGTTCTGCTCGTAGACGCGCACGTAGCTTTCGAAATCCTGCGCCATCCGGCTGACCTGCCCCAGCGGGCGGGCGGTCCATTCCAGCCCCGGCAGGACCGCGTCGGCCACGCTCATGCGCAGCCGGTCCATGCGGGGGCTGTCGATGCGCCACATCGCGAATAGGGCGAGAGAGAGCACGGCCAGCACACCCAGCATGATCTGCCGGGTCGTGCGCCATGCGCCGCCGCCATCCTGTCCACTCACATACGCCACGCGCGTCCCCTGTCCCGGGCTCTTGCGACGAGGCCCGCCCTTGGTGGTGCCGGGGGCGGACCGAAACTCAACTCTTGTTCATCCGGCGGCTTTTGTCAGCCCTGATTGCCGTAATCGATGATGTGCGCGATCTTGCGCTCGAATTCCAAACTCTTGCCGGTGCCCAGCGCCACGCAGTTCAACGCGTCATCCGCCACCGTGATGGCGAGGCCCGTCTGCTCGCGCAGTGCCAGGTCCAGATCGCCCAGCAGCGCGCCGCCGCCGGTCAGCATCACGCCCCGGTCGACGATATCGGCTGCCAGATCCGGCGGCGTCGCCTCCAGCGCGGTCATCACCGCCTCGCAGATCTGCTGTACCGGCTCGGCCAGCGCCTCGGCGACCTGCGCCTGCGTAACCTCGGTTTCCTTCGGGACCCCGTTCAAGAGGTCACGGCCCCGGATCTCCATCGCCTGCCCGCGCCCGTCCTCGGGCATCCGGGCCGCGCCGATGGTGGTCTTGATCTTCTCCGCCGTCGCCTCGCCGATCAGCAGGTTGTGCTGGCGGCGCAGGTAGCTGATGATCGCCTCGTCCATCCGGTCGCCACCCACGCGGACCGAGCGGGCATAGACGATATCGCCGAGCGACAGCACCGCGACCTCCGCCGTGCCGCCGCCGATATCCACGACCATCGAGCCGGTGGGCTCCGTGATCGGCAGGCCTGCCCCGATGGCCGCCGCGATCGGCTCGGCGATCAGTCCGGCCTTGCGCGCACCGGCAGCCAGCACGCTCTCGCGGATGGCCTTCTTCTCCACCGGAGTCGCGCCGTGCGGCACACAGACGATGATCTTGGGCTTGCCGCGCTTGTTCACCTTGCGGATGAAATGCTTGATCATCGCCTCGGCCACGTCGAAATCGGCGATCACGCCGTCGCGCATGGGCCGGATCGCCTCGATCGAGCCGGGGGTCCGGCCCAGCATCAGCTTGGCGTCCTCGCCGACCTCCAGCACTTCCTTCTTGCCGCCGCGCACATGATAGGCGACGACCGACGGCTCGTTGAGGACGATCCCCCGCCCCTTCACGTAGATCAGCGTGTTCGCCGTGCCGAGGTCGATGGCCATGTCGGACGAGAACATGCCGGAAATTGCGCTGAACATAGACGTACTGCCCCTAAAACCCACTCGACGCTGCCGCTGTCCGACTTGTGTGCGCCGCTCCAGATACCGGGCCTTATACGATTTGCCACAGTCAAGCGTAAAGGGTGCGCGGCCCTCCGGGGCCGTCGCGCAGGCAAGTGACCGGGATTGCGCCGCAAACTCGGCGAAATCTTGCCGTTCAGGTGCACGAACCGCGCTTGGGCCGCCGCGAACCGCGTGGAATCAGCGCCCGTTTTTCGGCGTACCGGGCCCGCCGAACCGGCTAGTGTTCCCCCATGACACGCCAGCCCGACCTCTTCGCCACCACGCCGCATCCGCTGCCCGCCGATGCCGAGACGCTCTACGCCGCGCTTCTCGCCCGCGACCCCGCGTGGGAGGGGCGCGCCTATGTTGGCGTCACCTCCACCGGCATCCTGTGCCGCCTGACCTGCCCGGCGCGCAAGCCGCTGAGGCGCAACTGCACCTTCTTCGCACGGGTCGAGGAGGGGCGCGCCGCCGGCTTCCGCCCCTGCCTGCGTTGCCACCCCGACGCCACCCACGCCGGCGCCGACCCGCTGACCGATACGTTGCTGGCCACCCTCGATGCCGACCCCACCCGGCGCTGGCGGGAGGAGGACATCGCCGCGCTCGGCCACGATCCCTCCACCGTGCGCCGCGCCTTCCGCCGCCGCTTCGGCCGGACCTTCCTGCAGATCGCCCGGCGACGCAGGCTGGAGCACGCCGCCCGCACGCTGGGCCGCGGGGAGCCGGTGATCGAGGCGCAACTCGACGCGGGCTACGACAGCGGCTCGGGCTTTCGCGCCGCCTATGCGCGCGCCACCGGCGCACCGCCACGCGCCGACCGCCACCGCGCGGCGCTGCCATCCACCATTCTCGAAACCCCCATCGGCCCGATGATGGCCGTCGTGGACGAGGCATCGCTCCTGCTCCTCGAATTTCTCGACCGCCCCGCCTTGCCGCGCGAGCTGACCGCCCTGCGCGCCCAGACCGGCCGCCCCTGTGCCGAGGCGGACAGCCCCCTCCTGTCCCGCGTGGCCGAAGCGCTCGACGCCTATTTCGACGGTAAGGACCGCCTCGGCGACCTGCCGGTGCACCAGCCCGGCGGCGCCTTCGGAAAACTTGTGCGGGACACATTGCGACGGGTCCCGCCCGGCACCACCACGACTTACGGTCGGCTGGCCGCCGATCTCGGCCGCCCGACCGCGGCCCGCGCCGTGGCGCAGGCCAACGGGGCCAACCGCATCGCCATCGTGGTGCCCTGTCACCGCGTGATCGGCGCGGACGGGTCGCTGACCGGCTATGGCGGCGGCCTCTGGCGCAAGCGCTGGCTGATCGCCCATGAACACCACATGAAGGAAACCGCACCATGACCGACCGCCACCGCCGCTTCGCCGAGTTGCACGTCCCCGGCGACCCGCTCGTCCTCGTCAATATCTGGGACGCGGGCAGCGCCGCTGCCGTCGCGAAGGCGGGAGCGAAGGCGCTCGCCACCGGCTCGGCCAGCGTCGCGGGGGCGCAGGGCTATGCCGACGGGCAGGACCTGCCGTTGGACCGCGCGCTCGACACGATTGCGCGCATCGCCGCCACCACGGATCTGCCGGTCAGCCTCGACTTCGAGGGCGGCTACGCCACCGATCCCGAGACCCTCGCCCGCAACGCCGCCGCCATCGTCGAAACCGGCGCCGTCGGGATCAACTTCGAGGATCAGGTGATCGGCGGCACCGGCCTCCACGACACCGGGACCCAGTCCGCCCGTATCCGCGCGATCCGCGACGGGGCGGGTGCACCGCTCTGGATCAACGCGCGCACCGACATCTTCCTTCAGGCACCACAAGACACGCACGACCCCGCGATGATCGACACCGCGCTCGCCCGCGCCGAGGCCTATGCACGTGCGGGCGGCGACAGCTTCTTCGCCCCCGGCCTGCGCGCGCCGGAATTGATCGCGCGTCTCTGCGCCCGGTCGCCGCTGCCCGTCAACATCATGGTCGCGCCGGGCATGGCGACCCGCGCCGAGCTTGCCGCATGCGGCGCCGCCCGCCTCAGCCACGGCCCCTTCCCCTGGCGCGCCGCGATGGCGGCCCTGACGCAGGCCGCGACCGACGCGATGGCCTGACCTTCCACAAGCGAAAGGGCCGCGGCGATCCCCGCCCCGGCCCCTTCATCTTCCGAAAAATACGCGAAATCCCGCCCTATCCGGCCAGTTCCTCCGGAGCCGACTTCTCGCGCCGGACCATCAGCTTGTTGAGCGCGTTGATATAGGCCTTGGCGGAGGCGACCACCGTGTCGGTGTCGCTCGACTGACCGGCGACGATCTTGCCGTCCTCCTCCAGCCGCACGCTGACCGTGGCCTGCGCATCCGTGCCCTCCGTCACCGCATGCACCTGGTAGAGCGCCAGCCGCGCCGAATGCGGCACCAGTTCCTTGAGCGCATTGAACGTCGCATCCACCGGCCCGTCGCCCGTGGTCTCGGCCCGCTTCGCGTCACCCTCGACCATCAGCACCATCGTGCAGCTCTGCGGGCCGGAGGTGCCGCAGCGCACCTCCATCTCCGCCAGCCGCACGGCATCGTGACCCGCGCTGGTCGTCTGGTCCGACATCAGCGCGATCAGATCCTCGTCGTAGACCTCCTTCTTGCGGTCGGCCAGCTCCTTGAACCGCACGAACACGTCCTTGAGCTGGTTGTCCCCGAGCGAGTAGCCCAGGTTTTCCAGCTTCGAGCGCAGCGCCGCGCGCCCCGAATGCTTGCCCATCACCAGGTTCGTCTCGGTCAGGCCCACATCCTCGGGCCGCATGATCTCGAAGGTCTCTGCGTTCTTGAGCATCCCGTCCTGGTGGATGCCGCTTTCGTGGGCGAAGGCGTTCTTGCCCACGATGGCCTTGTTGTACTGCACCGCGAAGCCCGAGACGCTGGCGACGCGCCGCGACAGGTTCATGATCTTGGTCGCGTCGATGCCGGTGGCATAGGGCATGATGTCGTTGCGCACCTTCATGGCCATCACGACCTCTTCCAGCGCGGTATTGCCCGCCCGCTCGCCCAGACCGTTGATCGTGCACTCGATCTGCCGCGCGCCCGCCTCGACGGCGGCGAGGCTGTTGGCCGTCGCCATCCCCAGATCGTTGTGGCAATGCGTGGCGAAGATCACCTCGTCCGCCCCCGGCACTTCCTCGATCAGCATGCGGATGATGTCGGCACTCTCGCGCGGGGCGGTGTAGCCCACGGTGTCGGGAATGTTGATCGTGGTCGCGCCTGCCTTGATCGCGATCTCCACCGTGCGCTTCAGGAAATCCGGCTCCGTTCGCGTCGCATCCATCGAGGACCACTGTACGTTGTCGGTGAGGTTGCGCGCATGTGTGACCATGTCGTGGATGCGCTCGGCCATCCCGTCCTGGTCGAGCTCCGTGATCCCCCGGTGGCTGGGCGAGGTGCCGATGAAGGTGTGGATGCGCGGCCGCGCCGCGTGCTTCACCGCTTCCCAGGCGCGGTCGATATCGCCGGTGGCAGCACGGGCCAGTCCGCAGACCTGCGCGCGCTTCATCAGCTTGGCGATCTCGGTCACGGCGGCGAAATCGCCAGGCGAGGCGATGGGAAAGCCCGCCTCGATCACGTCCACGCCCATCTCGTCGAGCAGGGTGGCGATCTCCACCTTCTCGTCATGGGTCATCGACGCACCGGGCGACTGTTCCCCGTCGCGCAGCGTCGTGTCGAAGATCAGCACGTGATCCTGCTTGGTCTCGGTCATTGTGGAGTTCCTTCTAGAGCTGTGGTCGATCCGGCGCGGCGTCGAGGTCCCCTGAGCGCGCGCGCCAGGCTCCCGGCACGCTCAGAGGCTGCTAAGAAGGAGAAGGCCGCGAAGGATCGTGTTCGTGCTCATGGGCGGCACTATAGCGCAATTGCAGCGGGCGTGAAGGGGGCAGTTGCAGAACCGGAGCCGCGCAGCGACGGGCCGCGGTGCGGCGATTCAACGTCGGAGCATGGCGCTTTATGCCAGCCAAGTCCGTGCGCCCTATGAGCGGCACGCGTCCGTCAGCCAAATCGCCGTGCCGGGGGGCGGGTCACGCCGGAGGCGTGCTTACAGCACGACCGATGCGCGGCGCCTTCGGCTTGATTCCGCGCAAACATGTGCCTCGACGACATCACATTCTCCTAGCCACCCTTGCCGCCCACAGGATCAGGGCCAAATCGCCCACCCGACAAAAGAGTAAAGGAGTACCCCCGATGATCCGCGTCGCCATCCCCCTCGCCACCGCTCTCACCCTCGCCGCCTGCGCCTCCGGCCCCGACGAGGACACATTCGGCGGGCAGCTTCAGCTTCAGGGCGGGGCGGTCGCCGGAATCGGCGAGCAGTGGAGCGAAGGGGCCGAGATGATCGCCCGCGGCGAAGCCCTCGTCGAAAGCGGCGAGGATGACCGCAACCGCGGCCGCCGCCTCGTGCGCTCGGGCGAGAACGACATCGACCGCGGCCGCGACCTCCAGCGCCGGGGCGAACGGATGCAGCGCGAGGCCGAGGAGGCCTATCGTCGCCTGCAGGCCAGCGTGGGCGCGGCTGGCTGATATCCTCTACAGGATCGTGTCGGGGAGCGTCCCAGATCCCCCGGCACGATCGGCACGACGCCCCCCCAACTCCGTCACATCACCGCGCTTGATTGCCAAAAGTTAAAATGAGAACATAACAGGAACAAACGACTCGGGCCATTCATGCGGAGGGGGCAGATGATGTTCGATTTCGGACCGGAGGATGCGGGCGCGCCCGCCAGTTCCCGCGACTATGCCGACGCGATGCGTCGTGACCCGCTGGGCGATCCGCGCCTCGTGCGGCCCGCGCCGCCACCACCCCGCCGGTCGCCCGTCCGCCTGCGCTGGGTCGCGCTCGGCATCGCGATTGCGCTTGGCCTCTGGGGGTTTTGGGCGTAGGGCGATCCCATGCGCTCGCTCGATCTCGCCACTGCCCGCACCCTGCCGATCTGGCGACAGCCGGTGGCGCTGCTGATCGTGATGGCGGCGGCGATGCCGCTCGCCTTCTCCACCTGGAACGCGCTGCTCAACAACTTCGTGATCGAGGCGGCGGGCTTCGACGGCTCCGATATCGGCTGGCTGCAAAGCGTGCGGGAAATCCCCGGCTTCCTCGCCGTGGGCGTCATCGCCCTCATCATCTTCGTGCGCGAACAGGTGCTCGGGCTCGTCAGCCTCGTCATGCTCGGGGCCGCCGTCGCGATCACCGCCTATTTCCCGACGTTCGAGGGGCTGCTCGTCACCACGCTGATCTCCTCGATCGGCTTCCACTATTACGAGACGGTCAACCAGTCGCTGCAACTGCAATGGATCGACAAGGCGCGCGCCCCGCAGATGCTCGGCTGGATCGTCGCCGTCGGCTCGGGCGCGTCGCTGCTGGCCTACGGCCTGCTCGTCATGGGGTGGGAGAGGTTCGGTTGGTCCTACGAGGCGGTCTACATCGCGGGCGGTGGCGCAACCGTCCTGCTCGCCGTGCTGTGCTTCCTGCTCTATCCGCAATTCGACAGCCCCAATCCGCAGGTCAAGCGCATGGTGCTGCGCCGCCGCTACTGGCTCTACTACGCGCTGCAATTCATGTCGGGCGCGCGGCGACAGATCTTCGTGGTGTTCGCCGCCTTCATGATGGTCGAGCGCTTCGGCTTCGAGGTGCACCAGGTCACGGGCCTCTTCCTTGCCAACTACCTCGCCAACATGGTCTTCGCGCCGCTTATGGGCCGCTTCGTGCAGAGCTACGGGGAACGGCGCGCCCTGACGGTCGAATATATCGGGCTGATCTGCATCTTCCTCGCCTATGGCGCGCTCTATTTCGCGGATTGGGGCGATTTGGCGTGGGGCGTGGCGATCGCCAGCGGGCTCTACATCCTCGATCACCTGTTCTTCGCGCTTGCCTTCGCGCTCAAGACCTATTTCCAGAAGATCGCGGATCCCGGCGACATCGCGCCCACCGCCGCAGTCGCCTTCACCATCAACCACATCGCCGCCGTCGGCCTGCCTGCTGCACTCGGCTATCTCTGGCTGACCTCGCCTGCGGGGGTGTTCGTGCTGGCCGCGGGCTTCGCCTGCGTGTCGCTGATGCTGGCGCTGCTGATACCGCGCCACCCCGCGCCGGGGCACGAGACGATCTTCCAGCCGCGCCTCGCGATCGCGGAATAGGTCAGTCCGGCTGTCCCTTCACCCGCGGGGAAACCGGGCGGCAGTCAAACCCGGCAAACCTCCCCGATCGGCACATCTCGGCTCCGTTTCCCCGCGGGGAAATGGTCAAGCCCGCTGACCTGTCACGCTTTCCCGCCACTTGGAGCGGACGGCCCCCGACCCTATCTCAAGACCCAACCCGAAGAGAGGAGGTCGCCATGCTGTTCAGCCGCAGGAAATCCGAGATGGTCGAGGGCGCGCAGGCCCTTCCGGGACGGGAGGAGCCGATCCCCACGGCCGAGCATCACTTCGTCAACGGCCGCCCCATCAAGGGCCCGTTCCCCGAGCATCTGGAAGTCGCCATGTTCGGCATGGGCTGCTTCTGGGGCGTCGAGCGGATGTTCTGGAAGCTCGACGGCGTCTGGATGACCGCCGTGGGCTACGCGGGCGGCTACACGCCCAACGCGACCTACAAGGAGGTCTGCTCCGGCCAGACCGGCCATAACGAGGTGGTGCTTGTCCATTACGACCCCTCCGTCATCTCCTACGAGGACCTGCTCAAGGTGTTCTGGGAAGGCCACGATCCCACGCAGGGCATGCGCCAGGGCAACGATGTCGGCACGCAGTACCGCTCCGGCATCTACGTCTACGATGCGGAGCAGCGCGCAGCGGCGGAACGCACGAAGGCGGAATTTGCCCCCCGGCTCAAGCAGGCGGGCTACGGCGCCGTCACGACCGAGATCCGCGAGGCGCCCGAATTCTACTATGCCGAGGACTATCACCAGCAGTACCTGCAGAAGAATCCCGGCGGCTATTGCGGCATCGGCGGCACCGGCGTGACCTGCCCTATCGGCACCGGGGCCTGACCAGCGGCCTGACCCGCCGGGCTTGACCGCGGGCCGGGCGGGGACCATACCCCGCCCGAACGCCAGCGGAGACGAACGATGACCACCTGGACCGCCCTGACCACCCTGGAAGGCGAGGCCCCCGGCCTGCGCCTCGCCGACGCGCTCGAAGGGCTCGACCCCACGCCCACCGGCGTCGGCGTGTTCGAGGTCGAGGACGGCTCGGGCCTCTGGGAGGTCGGCGGCTACTTCACCGAAAAGCCCGACGAGATCGCGCTGGCTTTGCTGGCGGCGGCCCACGGAGCGGCGGATTTCGCCGTCTCCAAGCTCGACGATCGCGACTGGGTCGCGCAGGTGCGGCGGGAGCTGTCGCCGGTCGAGGCCGGACGCTTCGTGGTTCACGGCTCGCATGACCGGGGGGCTGCGGGCGTGAATCGCATCGCGCTGGAGATCGACGCCGCGATGGCCTTCGGCACCGGGCATCACGACACGACGCTGGGCTGCCTGCTCTCGCTCGACGAGCTGGTGCGCACGGGGCTCAGGGCCGAGAACGTCGCCGATATCGGCGCGGGCACCGGCGTGCTCGCGATGGGTGCGGCCAAGGTCTTTCCGGCGGCGGTCATCGCCTCCGACATCGACCCGGTGGCGACGGACACGGCGCGGGCCAACATGCGCTGGAACGGGCTGGGCGACCGGGTCGCATGCGTAACCGCCCCCGGCTTCCGCCACCCACGCCTGCGGGCGCGCGCGCCCTACGATCTGGTCTTCGCCAATATCCTCGCGGGGCCCCTGCGCAAGCTCGCCCCGCAGATGGCCGCACACACCGCGCGCGGGTCGGTCATCGTGCTGTCGGGCATCCTGAACCGGCAGGCCACCGGGGTCGAGCGCACCTACGAGGGCTGGGGCTTCACCCGGCTGTCGCGCCGCTCGATCGGCGAGTGGACGACGCTGACGCTGCGCAGAGCGTAACTGACGGCTCTATCTCTGAATTCGCCTGCGAGGACTCAAGGCGTGAGGCCGCCGCGCATCGGTCGTGCTGGAAGCACGCCTCCGGCGTGACCCGTCCCTCGGCCCGGCAATTTGGTTGATGAAGGGATATGGCGGTCAGGTCATACGGACTTGGCTGTTATGAAGTGCCATGTTCGGGCCGTAGATCGCCGCGCCGCCGCCCGTCGATGCGCGGCTTACGCTCCGGACCCGATGCGGAGCCGCGCCGTTCCGGATTGGATCCGGGACATACGCCTCAAATCCACCAACGAAAAAGGCCGCCCCGAAGGACGGCCCTTTATCCGATCGCTCTGCCGGTCAGCTCCGGCGCAGCATCCGGCGCGACAGCTTGTGGATATCGGCACGGCTGAGGCCGACATCCTCGAGCTCGCGATTGCTCAGCGTGTTGAGGCTGCGCGAGGTGATCCGCGCGAGCGGCGCGTTGCGCAGGGCGAGCCAGGCGGTCTCGACGCGCGACACGACACGGTAGACGGTTTCCGCACCGAAGGGGGCGAACGGGGTGGGGGACATCATCGCCATGAGCCTGGCTCCTGTGGTCTTGGGGGCCGCGCGGCCCCGAGGTTGGTTTCGGACCCGCCATGTGCTGTTCCCGACGCCCGTTCGCAAGAGGGAAATCGCCCTGCGGACATGCTATTTTTGCATGGGTCCGCAGGGGTTTGCGCATATCTCGCGATGCATGTCGCGAACGGAAAAGCCGATGTCGTTAACGGATCTTTCCGCGCGGCCCCTTGGCGGGTGTTCGCCTTTCGTGCTAACCCTGCGGCGACGCCCGACCAGGGCGACGGAGGTCGGATGCGCATCATCGGAATAGATCCCGGCCTGCGCCGGATGGGCTGGGGCGTCATCGACGTGGTCGGATCGCGAATCAGCCATGTCGCGAACGGCATCTGCACGGGCGACGGAGCGGACCTCGCGACACGTCTCTGCGCCCTGTATACGCAGCTCGCGGCAATCGTCGCGGCCCACGCGCCAGACGCGGCGGCGGTCGAGCACACCTTCGTCAACAAGGACGCGGCCGGCACTCTGAAGCTGGGCCAGGCGCGGGCCATCGCCCTGCTGGTGCCCGCGCAGGCCGGGATCGCGGTCGCGGAATATGCGCCCAACCAGATCAAGAAGGTGGTGGTCGGTGTCGGCCACGCAGCCAAGCAACAGGTGGACCACATGGTCCGCCTGCAACTGCCGGGGATCGGGATCGCGGGGCCGGACGCGGCGGACGCGCTGGCCATCGCGCTGTGCCACGCGCATCAGGGCCGCTTCGCGAACCGGCTCGACGCAGCCATCGCACGGGCAGGGGGCTGAGATGATCGGCAAGGTTTCGGGTCGGCTCGACTACCGCATGGGCGACCACGTCCTCATCGAGGCGCAGGGCGTGGGCTACATCGTCCACTGCTCCGACCGCACGCTCGCCGCCATGCCGGGCGAGGGGGCGCAGGTCGCGCTCTATACCGAGATGGTGGTGCGCGAGGATCTGATGCAGCTCTACGGTTTCCTCACGCTGGCCGAGAAGGAGTGGCACCGCCTGCTGACCTCGGTGCAGGGGGTGGGGGCGAAGGCCGCGCTCGCCATCCTCGGGACATTGGGGCCGGACGGGACCAGCCGCGCGATCGCGCTGGGCGATGCGGCCGCGATCAAGGCGGCGCCCGGCATCGGGCCGAAGATCGCGGCGCGCGTGGTCAACGAATTGCAGGACAAGGCCCCGGCGTTGATGGCCCTAGGCGCGAGCGGCGCGCGTCAGGCGATGGCGGCAACCCCCGCACCCGCCCCCGATGCGCCGGTGGTCGAGGCCCCCGCGGCCCCGCCGCCCCCCGCCGATGGCATCGCCCGCGCCGACGCGCTGTCGGCCCTCGTCAATCTCGGCTATTCCCAAAGCGAGGCCGCGACCGCCGTGGCGAGCGCCGAGGGCGAGGACGCCTCCAACCTGATCCGCGCCGCGCTCAAGGCGCTGGCCCCGAAGGGCTGAGGGGCGTGACGCCGCGCGTCCGACATGGCATGAGCGGACCATGACCGATCCGATCCCCATGACACCGGAAGAGACGCCCGACGACCTCGACCGGGCGCTCAGGCCGCAGACCCTCGACGACTTCACCGGGCAGGCGGAAGCGCGGGCGAACATGCGCGTCTTCGTCGAGAGTGCGCGCCGCCGCGGCGAGGCGATGGACCACACGCTGTTCTACGGCCCGCCAGGCTTGGGCAAGACGACACTCGCGCAGATCGTCGCGCGGGAGCTGGGGGTGAATTTCCGCATGACCTCCGGCCCGGTGCTGGCCAAGGCGGGGGATCTGGCGGCGATCCTGACCAATCTGGATGCGCGCGACGTGCTGTTCATCGACGAGATCCACCGCCTGAACCCCGCGGTGGAGGAAGTGCTCTACCCGGCGATGGAGGATTTCGAGCTCGACCTCGTGATCGGGGAGGGGCCGGCCGCCCGGACCGTGCGCATCGACCTGCAACCCTTCACCCTGGTGGGGGCGACGACGCGGCTGGGGCTGCTCACCACGCCGCTGCGCGACCGGTTCGGCATCCCGACGCGGCTGGAATTCTACACGGTGGACGAACTCGTCAGCATCGTGGAGCGGGCAGCGCGCCTGCTGGGTGCGCCCGCCACACCCGATGGCGCGCGGGAGATCGCTTCGCGTGCACGCGGCACGCCCCGGATCGCGGGCCGCCTGCTGCGCCGCGTGGTGGATTTCGCCATCGTCGAGGGCGACGGCACCGTGACGCGGGAGATCGCGGACCGCGCGCTGACCCGGTTGAGCGTGGACGATCTGGGCCTCGACGGGGCGGATCGCCGCTACCTGCGCGTGCTGGCCGAGAACTATGGCGGTGGCCCGGTAGGGGTGGAGACGATCGCCGCGGCGCTGAGCGAGGCGCGTGACGCCATCGAGGAGGTGATCGAGCCCTACCTGCTGCAACAGGGCCTGATCGCGCGCACCCCGCGCGGGCGCATGCTGGCGCACCGGGCCTGGACGCATCTGGGCCTCTCCGCCCCGCGTAGGACCGACGATCTGTTCGGGTCGGATTGAGCGTATTTGGGGGAAGATGAAATGGATGTTGCCGAGGTTCAGCCGCTGTTCACCCGGTCGGACGGGGCTTACGTCTTCGCCCGCTGGAACAGGCCCATCGCGCCGGTCGTCTTCGGCGTGGAGGACGGGACCATCGCCACGGTGAAGGGCGCGGTCGAGGCGGTCGTGACGCTCGCCGGGCACAAGATGGCCGAGACCGACCCGGAACTGGGCGCCAACATGATGTGGTTCTTCCTGCGCGACTGGGAGGAGCTGATCGCGACCCCGCATCTCGACCGGCTGATCCCCGACCTTGCGCCGCTGGTCGCGCGGCTGAAAGCGGCGGAGGCCAACCAGTACCGCATCTTCCGCTTCGACCCGGAGGGGGGGATCCGCGCCTGTTTCGTCTTCCTGCGCATGGACGCGCATCTGAGTGAGGTGCCCGCCGACACGCTGGCGCTGGCGCAGGCGGCGCAGTCGATCCTGCTATGGTCTGATACGGCCTTCACCGATGCCTCGCCGCTCGCCCGGCTGGCGGACGGAGCCGAGCCGGTGCTGCGCCCGGACGTGGCCGGCGTCATTCGCGCCGCCTATGACCCCGTGCTCCCGCCCGCCGCGACCGATGCCAGTCACGCTCTGCGGCTGGCGGCGCGCATCGGTGCGGTGCATTAGCTTGACGCGCGCGGGGAGAGCCGGGAAGGTCGCGCGATGATCCGCAACACCACCATCCGCGTCTATTATGAGGACACCGACATGGCCGGTGTCGTCTACTACGCGAACTACCTGAAATATCTCGAACGGGGCCGCTCGGACGCGGTACGCGACGCGGGCATCGACCAGCTCGCGCTGCGCGATGCGGGACTCGTCTTCGTCGTGCGGCGGGTGGAGGCGGATTACATCCGCCCCGCACGCTTCGACGACGTGCTGACGGTAGAGACGGGGCTGGAGGACATGCGCGGCGCGCGCTTCACCATGCCGCAGCGCGTGTTGCGGGGGGACGAGGAAATCCTGCGCGCACGCATCGATTGCGCGGTCATGGACCTCACGGGGCGGCCAGCGCGACTTCCGGCGGAAATCCGCCATAAACTTGCCGAATACCTGTCCTAGACTGCTGATCACGCGGAATTTGGCGGGGGCGTTTCGCGGCAAGCCTTGCAAAACGCCGCGCCGCGATAGAATGATTTGGCAAAACGCGACCCGGCAACCGGGCGCAGCATCACGGGCGACAGGCATATGGAATCGGAAATTCTGGGCGCGGCCAGCGAGGTCGACTTCTCGCTTCTGGCATTGTTCATGCGGGCGACGATCACGGTCAAGATCGTGATGATCATGCTGATCGTCGCGTCCGTCTGGTCCTGGGCGATCATCTTCGACCGCATCGCCGCCTATCGGCGCATCCGCTCGGCGGACGAGGAGTTTGAGCAGACCTTCTGGTCGGGCCGCACGCTCGACGAGATCCGCGGCGACGTGGCGGAGAACCCGCGCGCGCCGACCGCCGCCATCTTCGATGCGGGCATGGAGGAGTGGAACAAGGCGCATCCCGCGCAAGGCTTCATCGCGGGCGCGCAGCAGCGCATCGACCGGGCGATGAACGTGGTCATCGCGCGCGAGGGGCACCGGCTGAACCGGGGCCTGGGCTATCTCGCCTCGATCGGGGCGGTGTCGCCGTTCATCGGGCTGTTCGGCACGGTCTGGGGCATCAAGCACGCCTTCGAGGAGATCGCGGTGCAGCAGTCCACCGACCTCGCCGTCGTGGCACCGGGGATCGCGGAGGCCCTGCTCGCCACCGCGCTGGGCCTGCTCGCGGCCATCCCGGCGGTGATCTTCTACAACAAGCTCAGCTCCGACAGCGACGCGCTGGCGGGCACGCACGAGAACTTCGCCGACGAATTCGCGATGATCCTGTCGCGCCAGCTCGAACGCCGGGCGGACTGAGCGATGGGGGCGAGCACCATCCAGCGCAGTGGAGGCGGCGGCAGACGTCGCAGGCGCGGGCGCTCCGCCGCGATGAGCGAGATCAACGTCACCCCCTTCGTGGACGTGATGCTGGTGCTGCTGATCATCTTCATGGTGGCGGCGCCGCTCCTGTCCTCCGGCGTCCCCGTTGAACTGCCCGAGACCGCGGCCGGCGCGCTGCCTCAGGACGACGAGCGTCCACTGACGCTGAGCCTGACGGCCGAGGGCGAGATCGTGCTGCAGGAGACGCCGATCGCGCCCGAGGAGCTGATTCCCCGCATGCGCGCGATTTCCGCGCAGCGCACGTCGAACGCGGTGTTCCTGCGTGCGGATGGCGGCATTCCCTATTCCCGCGTGGCGCAGGTGATGGGTGCGCTCAACAATGCTGGCTTCAACCAGATCAACCTCGTGACCAGCACCGGCGGTCCCGAATATGACGGCGCGGCCACGCCCGCCGCTCCGGCGGAGTGATCCCGTGCGGCGGGCCCTGCGCATCTCTGCCGGGCTGCATGCGGCGCTGATTGCGGCGTCGCTGATCCAGTTGCCGTGGATCGTCGAGGACGAGGAGGAGGTCATCACCTCCGCCGAAGTTTCGATTCTGACCGAGGACGAATTCAACGCCGCCATCAGTCAGGCGCCCGAGATCGTGCCGACCGATATCGGCAACATGATGAGCATGCCGCTCGACGAGTTCGAGGACGCGCTGACCCCCGATGCCGAGATGGACGTGACCATCAACGATGTCGAGGGACCGGACGATCCGTCCGAGGCGGACGCTCAGGCCGACCTGACCGCCCTGCTGGTCGAGGACCAGATCCGGGTGGAGACGGAGACGACCGCCCTCAACGACACGCTGGACGGCGACGTGGATACCGCCGTGCTGATGCCGACGGCGCGGCCCACGCCCTCGCGCCCCAGCAGCATGTCGCGCCCCACCGGCATGGTGCGCCCGCAGGCGCCGTCGCTCCGCATCGACAGCACGCCCGCCGCCCCGCCGCCCGAGGATGCCCGCCGCGACGACGAGCGGCAGGAGGAGATCGAGCTGAGCGAGAACGGCGAGCTGGACGAGCTGCCGCAGGAGGCGACCGCCCCCGAGGAAGCCGCCGACCGCGTGATCCCCGAGCTGCCCGACGAGTTGGCCGAGACCGGCACGGATGCCGAGGAGGAGGGCGAGATCGCGCCCGTGGCCTCCGTCCGCCCGCGCGCGCGCCCCGCCCGCCGCGAGCCGGTCGAGGAGGAGCCGCTGGAGGTCGCCGAGACCCCCATCGAGGATCCGCTGCCCGAGCCGGAGCCCGAGCCCGCCAGCGAACCCGAGCCCGAGCCGGAACCGACGCCTGCGCCGACCCCGGCCGAGGAAACGCCCGCCGAGACCGAGCAGCCCGCGACGCCGCAGGTGGCGCAGGGCCCGCCGATTCCGTCCGGTCCGATCAACCTCGTCCGGCAGGGAGTCGGCGACCGCTGGAACATCTCGTTCCAGGGCATCGAGAACTGGCAGAGCTTCCGCGTGACGGTCCGCTTCGAGCTGACGCCCGACGGCCAACTGTCGGGCGAGCCACGGGCCATCGTGCCGCAGAACCTCGAAGGCGGCTTCGGAGTGGCCTTCAACGCCGCGGTCCGCGCCATCAAGCGCGCGGCGCAGGAGGGCGTCTTCGCCGTCCTGCCGCGCGAAAGCTACGGTCGCTGGCAGGTGATCGAGATGACATTCGACCCGTCGAGCCAATCCGTCGGCTTCGGGTCATGAGAATTTCCACTGGGGGCATGAAAAGGTAGGCTCAACGCATGATTACCAGAGTACTCACGATCCTCTTCCTGGTGCTGGGCGCGGTTGCCGCGCAGGCCCAGAACCAGCCGCTGCGCATCACCATCGACCAGGGCGTGGTGGAGCCGGTGCCGATCGCCGCACCGTCCTTCCAAGCGCGCGACGCAGGCGCGCAGCAACTGGCCGGCCAGATCACGCAGGTCGTGCTGGCCGACCTCACCAATACCGGCCTGTTCCGCGAGATTCCGGCCTCCGCCTTCATCCAGCAGGGCGTCGGCGCCGATACCCAGCCGACCTTCGCCGACTGGCAGGTCATCAACGCGCAGGCCCTGATCGCGGGCAGCGTGTCGAGCGCAGGTGGCGGACGCGTCACGGTCGAGATGCGACTGTGGGACATCTTCGCGGGCCGCGAGATCGGACAGGGCGTCAGCCTGACTGTCAGCAACGCCGCCTGGCGCCGCGCCGCGCACCAGGTCGCGGACGAGGTCTATACCCGCCTGACGGGCGAGCAGCCCTATTTCGACAGCCAGGTCGTCTTCGTCTCCGAAAGCGGGCCGAAGAACCAGCGTGTGAAGCGCATCGCGATCATGGATCAGGACGGCGCGAACGTCCGCAACATCACCAATGGCAGTGACCTGGTGCTGGCCCCGCGCATCTCGCCCGACGGGCGGCAGGTGCTCTATACCAGCTACGCGACCGGCGCGCCGCAGGTCTATATACACGACCTCGCCACCGATCAGCGGCGCCTGCTGGGCGGCACGCAGGGCATGACCTTCGCCCCGCGATTCTCTCCCGACGGGCGGCGCGTGATCCTCAGCCAGACCGAGGGCGCCAATTCCGACATCTTCACTCTGGACCTCGCGACAGGCAGCCGCAATCGCCTGACGCGCAGCCCGGCCATCGACACGGCGCCGAGCTATTCGCCCGACGGTCGCCAGATCGTGTTTGAGAGCGATCAGGGCGGCAGCCAGCAGCTCTACGTCATGTCCGCCGATGGTGGCGCGCCGCGCCGGATCAGCCGGGGCGAAGGCCTCTACGGCACCCCGGTCTGGAGCCCGCGCGGCGACAAGATCGCGTTCACCAAGCAGCTGGGCGGACGATTCCATGTCGGCGTGATGAACGTGGACGGCAGCGGGGAGCAGCTCCTCACCGCCTCCTTCCTTGACGAAGGACCCACCTGGTCGCCCAATGGCCGCGTGCTGATGTTCTTCCGCGAAACGCCGGGGCCGTTGGGGGCGGCCTCTCTCGTCTCGGTCGACGTGACCGGACGGAACCTGCGTTACGTACCCACCCCCGGTGGCGCCTCCGACCCGAACTGGTCGCGCCAGCGAAGCAACTGACCCGGCCCGAGAACGGCCCGGACCTCAAGGCAAGAGTAGAGGACAGAAACCATGACTTTCCTGAAGACACTGGCGGCAGGCGCACTCGTGCTCGCGATGGCCGCGTGCACCAACACCGCCGACAGCGCGGCGGGCAGCGGCGCGGGTGCGGGCACCGGCGTCGCCTCCGGCGTGGGCGTGAACAACAACGTCGACCGCAGCTCGCTGGCCTATTTCACCACCGCCGTCGGCGACCGCATCTTCTTCGACACGGCGTCGAGCAATCTCAGCACCGCGGCGCAGAACACGCTCGACCTGCAGGCCCAGTGGTTGCAGCAATATTCCGACCGCACGCTGACCCTGCAGGGTCACGCGGACGAGCGGGGCACGCGCGAGTACAACCTCGCGCTCGGCGCGCGTCGCGCACAGGCGGCCTATGATTACCTCGTGTCGCGCGGCATCGACCCGTCGCGCATGACCACGGTCAGCTTCGGCAAGGAGCGCCCGGTGGAGCTGTGTTCGGAGGAGCGCTGCTGGCAGCAGAATCGCCGCACCGTCACCGTGATCGCGGGCGGCGTCGGCAGCTGATACCGGCCCTGAAGGGAACCGGCATTTGAAAGGTCAGGGCGCGAGGGCTATCTTCGCGCCCTGATCGTATGTGAAGGAGCTTGCCGTGATGCGCTTGCGTGCAACCGTGATTCTGCTGGCCGGGCTGGCCGCCCTGCCGCTTCAGGCCCAGGATGCCGACCCGCTGTCGCAGGTGCTCGACGGATCGTCCGCGCCTCAGGCGACGCTGGAGGATGCGCGCCTCAGCCTGCAGCTTCTCGACCAGCAGTTGCAGGAGTTGCGCCAGCAGCTCGTCAGCACCGGCCAGGTGGCGCCCGGCGTGCCCTTCGACGGCGCGGCGCTCGACCGGCTGAACGCGATCGAGACCCGCATCCGCGAACTGACGGGCCGGATCGAGCAGATCCAGCTCGACGTGCAGCGCGTGGCCGAGGATGGCGGCCGCCGCGTCGCCGATCTCGACTTCCGCCTGACAGAGCTGGAAGGCGGCGATACCGAATTCGTAGCCCCGGCCAGCGACCTGGGCAGCCAGGGCGGCGGCAGCGCACCCGCCACGGGCACAGGCGGCGACGGTGGCGCGCAGGTCGCGGTCAGCGAGCAATCGGCCTTCAACGCCGCGACCGGCCTTTACGAAAGCGGCGATTACGCCGGGTCGGTCCGCGCGCTCGAAACCTTCCTCGAAACCTATCCGGGTGGGCCGCTGACGGCCGATGCGCGGTTCATGACGGCGGAGGCCTATGCCGCGATGGGCCAGCCGCGCGATGCGGCGGTGAACTACCTCAACGCCTATTCCGCGACGCCCGACGGCGCGCGCGCGCCCGAGGCGCTCAAGCGGCTGGCAGGCTCGCTCGGCGATCTGGGCCAGGTGACCGAGGCCTGCCTGACCTATGACGAGGCGCTCAATCGGTTTGCGGATCAGAGCGACGCCTACATAACCGAGATCCTCACCGCCCGGCAGACGCTCGGCTGCAACTGAGCGCGATGCTCGATCCCGACGTGATGGCCCGGTGTCCGCCGGGCCCCGTCGGCGTTGCCGTTTCGGGCGGGTCGGACAGCGTGGCCCTGCTGCTGCTGGCCGCCGACTGGGCGCGCGCTGCGGGCCGCCCCCTTCACGTCGCCACGGTCGATCACGGGTTGCGCGCCGAAGCGGCGGAGGAAGCGCGCTTCGTCGCGACGCTCTGCTCTCGACTCGACCTGACGCACGAGACCCTGCACTGGCGAGCGCCCGCCACCGGCAACCTGATGCAGGCCGCGCGCGAGGGGCGTGCCGCCCTGCTGTCCGATTGGATCGCGGGGCGGGGCGGGCGCGCGCTGCTGCTGGGCCATACGCGCGACGACGTGGCCGAGACGCTGCTGATTCGACTGCAACGGGGATCGGGCCTCGACGGCCTCGCCGCGATGCAGGCGGTCCTCCCAGGCTCCGGGCCCGGCCCCGTCACCGTGCTGCGCCCCCTGCTCGGCCAAGGGCGCGACGCGCTGCGACAAATGCTGCGGCGGCGCGGTCAGGACTGGTGCGAGGACCCCAGCAATGCTGACCCGCGCTATACCCGCGCCCGCACCCGACGTCTGATCGCCGACGCGGGCCTCGACGCCGAGAGGCTCGCCGATACGGCGGAGCGGCTGCGCGGCGCGCGCGAAGTGCAGGACGCCGCCGTCGCCGATCTGCTCGCCCGTTCGGCCAGCCAGGATCGCTGGGGCGCGCTGCACCTCTCCCGTCCGGTGCTGGCCGCGGCGCCGCGCGACCTACTGCGCGGGGCGCTGCTCGCGGCCCTCACGCATCTCTCTGGCCCCGGTCATCCGCCCCGCCAGGCCGCGCTCGACCGGCTCGCGACGGCGCTCGACGATGGCGAAGACGCGACGCTTTCCGGTCTCCGCCTGCGCAGCCGGGGCGCGGTTGCGACGCTCTGGCCCGAGCAGCGCG
>NZ_JAWDKL010000028.1:0-39147 GCF_032464675.1 Roseobacter sp. HKCCA0434 | reverse complement strand
ATGCGGCGCTTGAGGGCATCGGCATCGATGGGATCGAGAATATCACCGTCACCACGGATGGCGACGTGCTCGCGGGCGATACGGCCATTCGCATCGATCAGTCGGGCGGCACGCTCACCACGGTCGACATGAGCGGCCTGGTGCAGTCGACGAGCGGCGCGGGTGTCGACATCGACAACACCGGCAACGCGGCGACCAGCGTGACGCTGCAGGACACCGGCACGATCGACGCGGCGCTGGAAGGCATCGGCATCAACGGGATCGAGAATATCACCGTCACCACCGATGGTAACGTGCTCGCGGGCGATACGGCCATTCGCATCGATCAGTCGGGCGGCACGCTCACCACGGTCGACATGAGCGGCCTGGTGCAGTCGACGAGCGGCGCGGGCGTCGACATCGACAACACGGGCAACGCGGCGACCAGCGTGACGCTGCAGGACAGCGGCACGATCGACGCGGCGCTGGAAGGCATCGGCATCGATGGCATCGAGAATATCACCGTCACCACGGATGGCGACGTGTTCGCGGGCGACACGGCCATTCGCATCGATCAGTCGGGCGGCACGCTCACCACGGTCGACATGAGCGGCCTGGTGCAGTCGACGAGCGGCGCGGGCGTCGACATCGACAACACGGGCAACGCGGCGACCAGCGTGACGCTGCAGGACAGCGGCACGATCGACGCGGCGCTGGAAGGCATCGGCATCGATGGCATCGAGAATATCACCGTCACCACGGATGGCGACGTGTTCGCGGGCGACACGGCCATTCGCATCGATCAGTCGGGCGGCACGCTCACCACGGTCGACATGAGCGGCCTGGTGCAGTCGACGAGCGGCGCGGGTGTCGACATCGACAACACCGGCAACGCGGCGACCAGCGTGACGCTGCAGGGCACCGGCACGATCGACGCGGCGCTGGAAGGCATCGGTATCGATGGCATCGAGAATATTACCATCACCACGGATGGCGACGTGTTCGCGGGCGACACGGCGATCCGCATCGATCAGTCGGGCGGTGACAATACGCAGGTCCTCGCGCGGGGTGAGCTCACGTCCACGAGCGGCTCGGGGATCGATATCGACAATACCGGTAACGCCACCACGCGGGTTTCGCTCATCGCTCCCGGCTTCATCGACGCGGCCGCCGAAGGGATCGGCATCGATGCGATCGAGGACACGGTCGTCTCGACCAGCGGCGACATCCTCGCCGGCGACACCGGAATCCGCATCGACCAGTCGGGCGGCAGCCTCACTTCGGTCAGCGTAAGCGGAGCGGTAGAGTCGACCGGCGCCTCCGGGATCGATATCGACAATACCGGCAACGCGGTGACGAGCGTGATCGTGCAATCCGGCGGAACCGTCGACGCGGCGGCCGAGGGGATCGGCATCGATGGGGTCAACAATGTAACCGTCTCGGCGAGCGGCGCCGTCACGGCCGACGACACCGCCATCCGCATCGGGCAGTCCGGGGGCACCAGCACGCAGGTCCTGGCCAACGCGGCGATCACGTCCACGGGCGGCGCGGGCATCGATATCGACAACACGGGCAATGCCTTCACCTCCGTCACCGTGACCTCGGCGGGATCCGTCGATGCGGCGGGCGAAGGTATCGGCATCGACTCGGTCAACGACACGGTCGTCACGACCGACGGCGCGGTCGACGCGGAAGATACCGCCATTCGCATCTCACAGACGGGCGGCGCAATCACGCAAGTGACGACCAATGCGGCGATCCTGTCCACCGCGGGTGCGGGGATCGAGATCGACTCCGACGTGGCGGAGGTCACGGTGGATGTGAACGACACGCTCGATGCTGAGTTCGACGGTATCAACGTGGAGTCCGACGCGGCGACTTCCATCGACGTGTCCGGCGCGCTGACCTCAATTTCCGGTGATGGGATCGAGGTTGCGGGCGGCAACGGTGCAGTGACGATCGACGTTTCGGCTCTACTCGACGCGGGTCAGGCGGGGATCATCTCCCAGAACGACACGGGTGATCAGACGATTACGCTGAGCGCGGGTCTGACCGCGGCTGACGGCGACGGTATCGAGGCAATCTCGACCTCCGGTGACGTTTCGGTCACCACCACGGCCGGGGGCGACATTGATGCGTCGGCAACGGGGATCGAGGCCATCAGCACCGATGGCGCGGTATCCCTGATGCTCGCCGGCGATATCGATGCGGGCAATTCCGGCATCGTGGCTGCTACCGAAGCCGGCGCGCTGACCATCGACATGGCCGGGACACTCGACGCCGACCAATCGGGTATCCTTGCGGACAGCACGACCGGCGACCAGTCGATCACCCTGCGGTCGGCGCTGGTTGCGAATGCCGGTGACGGGATCGCATCAACCACGACCGATGGCGACATTTCGATCACCACGACGGCTGCCGGGACGATCACGTCGTCGCTCGACGGGATTGAAGCGCAAACCGGTTCCGGCGACGTTATTATCCTCGCGGACGGGGACATCGACGCCGGCGAGGATGGCATCGATATCGCGCAGTCGGGTGACGGTGTGAGTACCGTCACGACCAACGGCGCGATCACCGCGGCCTCCGATGCGATCACGCTGTCCAGCACCGGAAACGGTCCGGTCACTGTTACCGCGAATGATGACATCGACGCCGGTCTCGACGGTATCGACGTCGACAATCTCGGGACGGGAGCGACGACGATCCTTGCCAACGGCGCCATCGACGCGGGCGACACGGCAATCGAAAGCGTCGCCGCGGGCAGCGTCCTTGACGTCACCACGAACGGTCTGATTACCGGGTCCACCGCAATGGACCTGCAGATGCAGGGCACGGGTGCGGTGAACGTCACCGTGAACGAGGCTGTTGACATGACCGATGGCGGTATTCTGGTCGAGCGCACGGATGCGGGTCTCGTCGATCTCGACCTCAACGCCGATCTGACCACGGTGTCCGGCGACGCGATCAACGTGACGTTGGCGGGAGCGTCGACCTTCGTCGCGGATATCGCGGGCGACGTCTCGGGCGCTGGCGGTCTGATCGTGAGTGGTCCTGCGGCGGCCACGTCGACGATCACGCTGGGCGGCACGCTCACCGGTACGGGCGGCACCGCGCTCGACGCGGGCGATACCGAACTCGACCTTAGCGCGGGTGGGAACATCACAGGCGATGTCCTGTCGGGCGACGGCGATACGCGCATGTCCTTTGCCTCCGGCGTGACGGTGGACGGAGATCTGCTGCTCGGCGACGGCGCGGATCTCATCGACCTCGACGACACGATCATCACCGGGCGACTGTCCACCGCGGGCGGCAACGACACCGTGCTGCTCGACTTCGGAACCGCGCGTATCGGTTCGGCGAACCCGACCGACCCCGATCTGGACATGGGAGCGGGCGACGACCTGCTTGCCTTCGCCGGGGCGGGTGGTCAGTTCGACGACGTGAACCGCGACGGCATCCTCGATGTGCGCGAGGGCGGCTCGAACGCGCCGCTGTTCAGCGGAACGGGCGGGGCAGGCAGCGATACCGTCACGATCTCGGACGCGAACACCACCGCCTGGGCCTTCGAGGAGCTGAGCGATTTCGAGACGCTGATCCTCAGCGGCACGACCTTCGACACGCTCGGTACCGGCGGTTCGACGACGCGCACGCTGGATTATGACAGCATCATCATCGGCGCGGGCTCGGTCATCCTCGGCGATGGCGCCTCGCCCATGACGACGACGACGGCGGGCGACCTGACCAACTCGGGCGTGGGTATCGACCTGCGCGATCAGACGATGGGTACGATCGACGCGATGGCAGGCGACGGGGACGACACGTTCATCATCTCCGGCGACTACATCGGCGATGGCGGGCGCATCTTCCTCGACGTGGCGCTCGATGCGTCGGGCGAGGCGGGCGATGCCGACCGGGTCGTGGTCCAAGGCGATGTGCGCGGCACGCCCACAGGCATCGTGGTCAACGACATCGGCAATGGCATCGGCGCGCTCACCGGCCCGACCGGGATCACCCTGGTCGAGACGAATGGCGCGGCGGCGCCGGGCGATTTCTTCCTCGACGGCGGTCCGATCGTCACGGCCGGGTTCCTCTATACGTTGGACTTCACGGGGACGGCCTTCGTTCTGCGCTCCGAGGTCACGGGTGCGGGACTTCAGTATCCTGTCCTGGGCGTCAACATCTTCGACTTCAACGTCGACGTCCTGGGCACGCTGGCAGGCCGCACCGCGACCCAGCAGGGCTACGGCTCGAACAGTCGGGTGGGCGAGATCGAGGCGATGAGTTTCGCCGAGATCGAGCGCGGCACCTATGGCGGCGCATGGCTGCGGGCCTTCGGCGCGAACAGCAGCCAGGACGGTGATGTCACGGGCCTGCCGGTCACGGCCGATTACGACTCGCGCTACACGGCACTTCAGGCAGGTTATGACTTCCAGTTGGCGCGCAGTTCCGATGCACTGACGATGGGGCGCGTCTCGATCCACGGTGGACGGCTCGACACCGACGCGTCGGGCCTGAACGGCGTGCTGCGCGCGGATGGAGAGGCATCGGCCATCGGTCTCGGGTTGGGTGTGACCCACACGACATCGGGCGGCTTCTATGTAGACAGTGGCATCGCCTATACCTCCTTCGACTACGATTTCGACACGATCGGCGGTGGAACCGGCGACACCGACGCATCGGGCACCGCGGCGAAGGTCGAGATTGGCCAGCGTGTCGAAATGGGCTCCTACACACTCATCCCGCAGGCCCAGCTCTCCGCGGGGCGGGTCGACATCGACGGTTTCACCGACTCGAACGGCATTGTCGTCGACTTCGGCAGCGAAACCTTCGTCGAGGGGCGGCTGGGTCTGCGCACCGAATACGCGCAGGGCAATGGCGGGCTGCTCTACGGCGGTGTCGACGTGATCGGGACCCTGTCGGGCGAGACCGATGTGACCGTCGCGGGCACCGCGCTCAGCTACGAGGAAGACGGCCCCTCGCTCAAGGTCACGGCGGGCTATCGCTCCGACGCGGCGGCGGGAGGCACCGGCTTCTTCGGTGAGGTCGGCTACGAGAACGGCAGCGACCGGCAGGAGCTGAGCATCAGCGGCGGCCTGTCGCTGAACTTCTAGGCCGGGGCGGGATGGATCACGCGCATCGCGCAACCGATCCCGCGCTCGACTTCTGCCTGTGGCCCTATGAGCGGCCACAGGCCCCCGCGCCCGGCGCGCTGCGTCAGTCCGCGATCCTGTGGCAAAGCTTCGAGCACGCGGGCGTGACGGCGCGCATGTCCTGCCTCGTCACCGCGATCCAGCGCGGCTTCGGCCGGTTCGCGACGGTCTGGGGCATCAAGTGGGACGGAGCGCGCCTCTCGTGGGAGTTCTACTTCTACGATTACGCACGCGAAGACCGAAGCGCGGGGATCGCGACCTTCCTTGCCTCCACACGTGACGAGCTGCCTTGCAATCTGGCGGCCCCCGACCACGTGCCGTACTTCATGTTCTCGGTCGAGACGGACGGGCAGGGCGGCCCGCTCGACCAAGTCGACCTCTATATCGGCAATCCCGGCTCCACCGTCTCTTCCGGCATTTGCTATGGCTGGGACGGCCAGGGGATGGAGCTGCGCAACTTCTACTTTTTCTTCGATGCCGTGCGCGAAGGCGGCGCGGTCCGCGCCAAGCTGACTGAAAGCGCACACCTGCCCTCGGAGCCGCAGGATCTCACTCCTTGGCTCTGGCCGCAGGTCCGGGCGGAGACCATCGTGGTCGCCAACAAGCGGCAGCGAGACGGGCTCTACTTCTCTCGCACGGATGTGGACGGCATGGCCCACTGCCTCGACCGGCTGAGCTTTCCCGACCCGATCCGCAGCTTCGTCGCGCGCAACCGTGACGCGTTCTCCCATCATCTCTACGATATCGGTTGGGACTGGGAGATGCGGGGAAACGAGCCCGTACCGGTGAAAGGCAGCCTTTATGGCATCCTCTGATGACCCGTTCGGGATGGACGCGGCGCTGGCGGCACTCGATGCGCCGGGCGCGCGCACAGGGCTGACCTCCGCCCCCCGCCGCGACGGTCCGCGCCTGTCGCTGCGCGATCACGACCGCTACGTCTCCCTGACGATGGAGTTCCGCTGCAACCTCGCCTGCGAGCATTGCATGATCGAAGGCACGATGGATCGTTTGCGGCCGACCAGCGACGACACCTTCGCCCGCGTTCTCGAGGAGCAGGAGCGGAATGCGCGGTGGGACGGGCTCGTCCTGACCGGCTCGGAGATCACGCTGCGCCGCGACCTGCCCGATCTCGCGCGCCGCGCGCGTGACGCCGGGTTCGCCCATGTCCGCATCCAGACCCACGGGATGCACCTGTCGCGCCCCGGCTATGCTGACCGGCTGATCGAGGCGGGTGTGGACGAGTTCTTCGTCTCCGTCGCCGGGTCCGATGCCGAAAGCCACGACCGCATCGTCCAGGTGCGGGGGGCTTGGGACAAGATGATGCGCGGGCTAGCGTATCTGGACGCCCACGACCATGTCCGCATCCTGACCAACACGGTGGTCACGACGTCGAGCTATCCGCTTCTGCCAGGCATGGTCGCGGCGCTTTCCCACCTGCGCCGTCTCGTGCAGCACGAGTTCTGGACTTATTTCCCGATGGCAGAGAGGGACGAGAAGGGCCTCGCCGCCCGCCACGCCAATATTCTGCCCTACCTGCGCGATGCCATTGACCGCTCGCGCGAGCTCGGCCGCTTCGTGGAGGTCAAGAATTTTCCCGAATGCCTGCTTGGCGCGCAGGCGGACGCACTGGTCAACGCGCAGCCGCTTCTCGTGATCGACGAGGCGTTCTGGCAGGAGTTCGATCGTAACGAGTTTCACCTCTGTCCGCACCGCGCGGCCTGTCGGTCGACCGAATGTCTCGGCCTCTCACGTGCCTATGTCGCCAAATATGGCAATGAACGGCATCTGCTGACGCCGCTGCCTTAGGAGGCGGTGCACCTCGTCGTAATCGCTCCGCGCTTAGCCTATCTGCCGACGATGTAATCCTGCTCGCCAAGCAGGAATGTCGGCTCGAAATGGCCGATCCGGTGAAGCCTCTCCAGGTCGTGAATCTCGATCCAGCCGGACTGGATCGAGCAGCAGCCGTCCTCACGCAGATCGCGCAGCACCCGGTTGATGTGCACCGCGGACATGCCGCAAGCCTCACCCATGTCGGACTGGGTCAGCGGCAGGCTGAACCGTCCATCATGCGCCAGCCCGGCGAGACGCAGACGCAGCTCCATCTCGGCGATGAAATTCGCCATCCGACCCATCGCTGGCAGCGCGCCGACGCGGAAGGACCAGTAGCGATGGATCGCGGAGTCGGTCACGGTCATGCTCCACAGCGCGATGCCGGTCTCGGGCTGGATATGAACGAGCTTGCGCAAGGCGGAATGGGGGAAGACCGCCAGACGGCAATCGTCGACCGTTGAGACATCGTGATCCAGTCGCCCGGTGGGAAAACTGTGCAGGTCGACGAAATCGCCCGGCACTTCCAGCGCCACCATCTCGCGCCTGTCTCGATACGGGCCGGGAACGTGCCGCGACATCAGACCCTCGACCAACAACAGGCTGCGATCGAGCGGTTCGTCGCGCCGGCTCACCAGCGTGCGGGCAGGAATTTCGACGACCTCGGAACAGGTGTCGAGAATGCTCGCCCAGTCGCGATCGCTCAGACGCGCGCTCATGCCCCGGCGGTCGAGATCGGGTCGGGTCATGGGATCGTCTCCGGATGCGTGGGGCTGGTCTAACCAACGATGGGCAGGACGGTCGGTTCCGCGTAGCGAGGATCGGGTCGCCTCGCTGGAACGCCATCATCAGCGCGGGCCGATACGGCGACCGTCTGATAGAGCACCTCGGCTTCGTCGAGCATGCGCGAGAGGCTGAACTGCTCGACCACGCGGGCCCGCGGCACCTGACGAGGAATG
This sequence comes from Roseobacter sp. HKCCA0434, assembly GCF_032464675.1. Taxonomy (NCBI): domain Bacteria; kingdom Pseudomonadati; phylum Pseudomonadota; class Alphaproteobacteria; order Rhodobacterales; family Roseobacteraceae; genus Roseobacter; species Roseobacter sp. HKCCA0434. The sequence goes on along the minus strand of NZ_JAWDKL010000028.1, from coordinate 31,229 downwards.
TCGAGCGCGGATCCGATCGCGGTTGCGAGCGCCGCGACATCGCCCGCGGGCGCGAGGGATCCTGCGGGGCCGACGACTTCCGCCACCGCGCCCATATCGAACGCGGCGACCGGGAGTCCGCAACTCATCGCTTCGATGGCGACCAGACCGAAGGGTTCGTCCCAGAGCGGCGTAAAGATCAGCACCGACGCCGAACCGAATTCCCTCGCCAGCCCGCGGCCCTGCAGGTGGCCACCATAACGGATGGCGCCGCGCAGGTGAGGGCGGACCTCCGCTTCGAAATAGTCGCGATGCTCGATCGTGCCGAACAGCGTCAGTGGAATGCCCGCGCGCTGCGCCGCGGCGATGGCCAGATGCGGCGCCTTGTTGGGCGTAATGCGCCCGGCCCAGATCGCGGAGCCGTCCCCTCGTGGACCATAGGCCCAAGCCGCCGGATCGATCCCGTTGTGCAGCACCGATGCATCGGCTGGCGCCCCGTCCGGCCACCACCGCGGGACCTGCTGTCGCGACGTCACGGTGAAGCGCGACCAGGGCGATACGCTGCGCTCCACCACGCCGCGCATCCAGGCGAAAGGCGGCACGTGCAGCGACGTGACCATCGGCAACCGCTTCGCATGGGCAAGCTGCGGGGGAAAACGGTGCAAGGTGTTGTTGTGGATCGCGTCGAAGCCGCCCGCGACCAGCGTGTCGGACAGCTCGGCGAAGGCCGTGTCGAGATGATCGTTCAGCGCCTGCGTCCCGTGCCAGTCATGCCAGGGGAAACGTCGATCGTAATGCTCGTCGAGCACCGAATGCACGTGGACCCCGTCGGGTGCGTATGGCGCGCTGTCGCCGCTGGCCATCAGCGTGACTTCATGGCCGCGGCACGCCAGCCCGTCGGCGAGATGCCAGGAATGCGCCTCCATCCCACCTGCGAAGGGCGGGGCGATGGGGTGTCGCACATGCGCCAATACCGCGATGCGCATCAGGATGCCGCCGCGCCCGAGAGCTGCGCGGTCCGGTCCGTCAGCGGGATCGTGGCCTGCCGTGCTTCCAGCGCGCGGATCACGCGGGCGCTCGCGGCATAGGGCATGTCGTCGGCCTGTGCACACAGGGCGAAATCCTCCGGGCCCGGATCGCGCAGGATACGCAGGCCCTGCGGCGTGTCCTCGATCAGACCCATCATGCGGAACGCCTTCAGCCAGTGCTCCATCGTCCGGTGGCCCCACTTGGCGGCGAAGATCTCGGTGTTGCGCAGGATCGAAGTGACGTGGTGGATCGGCGGCATGCAGTGCGCATGGTGCTGGTGATAGACCCGCGCGCCCCGGATCCACCAGATCGGGATGCCTTGCGCGTCGAGCGTACGGCCGAAATCGGTATCCTCGCCGCCATAGCCGCTATAGGCCTCGTCGAACCCGCCCGAGCGGTCCCAGTCCTGCCGGTGCAGCGCGAAGTTCAACGACCAGAAGCAGCGGTAGTCGCGGCACAGGCGGCGCGGCTCGGACGGTGGCCCTTGCCGGTCCGAATGCCGCTCGGCCACCGCGTCGAAGCCTGCGATGGTCCAGCCGGGTGCGGCAGCGCCCGCGGGCAAGTACATGACCTCCCCCATGCTCAGGCCCGATCCGGGCGTGGCGGCGGCGTAATAGTCCGAGACCAGTGCGGGATGCGGAATGCAATCCACGTCGAGGAACACCAGCACGTCACCGTCCGCCTCGGCCGCGACGGCATTGCGTGCGCGCGCCAGCGGCAGCTCCTCCCCCGGCACCACGATCTGGCGGATGGGGAAGGGCGCGTCCGGCAGGTCTTCGAAAGGCGCGTCCTGCATCGCGGCGATCACCAGCTCGTCGGGAAGCCGGATCTGGTGGGCCAGGCCCAGGATCACGTTGCGCAAATGATCCTGCCGCCCGCGTGCGAGCGTCAGGACCGAGACGGAGGCGGGCCGGGAAGCGTTCATCTCACTCTCCTGCGAGGGGTATCGGAATCGGGGCGTCGAGCCGGGCGGCGAGCGCTTCGAGCCAGCGCGCGGTACTGGCAGCGGCATCCTGCGAAACCGTTGCGCGCTGGCGGTCGGGGTCATGGTCGGCACGCACCTGAGCCAACGCGTCACGCCAGTCATCGGCCGAGGACGGCATATGCGGCAGGTGCAGCGCCAGACCGGCCCGCGACAGCGCGCGCGCCTTCTCGACCTGCTCGTCGAAATAACGCCACTCGGGCACCGCGATCCACGGCAGTCCGGCGGCGAGGATCTGCTGGCAGGTCGTGTTGCCGGTGGAGGCGATCACCAGGTCCGCCGCCGCCAGCCAGTCCGGCACGTTCTCGACCCAACCCATGTGGCGAAGGTTCGCGGGCTCGGTTGCGTGCCAGTCGCGCGCGATATGGCCGAGCGTCACCCAGTCGGCCTGCGGCAGCGCCCGCGCGCCCACGCCAAGAGGCGCTGCCGACCAGCCGCTGCCCCCTCCGCCGCTGAGCACCAGGATCAGTTCCCGCTCCGTCCCGATACCAAGCCGTCGCCGTGCCGCCGCGCGATCGGGCAGGGCGGTGTCGACGCCGAGACCGGGGGCAAAATGCATTTTCGCGCGCATCGCGTCTGTCCAGTCGGGCTGTGCCAGATCGGCATGGCAGGGCACCAGAAGCCCGGCCGCGCCGTCATAGGCCGCGCGGTGGCCTGCATCGCCACGGCGTCCGTGCTGAACCACCTTCACATGCGGAACCGAGCAGATCCGGGCGAGCTGCGAGACCTCGGCGGAGACATCGCAAATCATCAAAGCGGGATCGGCCTCGGCGAACCAGCCCGCCATCGTGGCCATAGCCTGCCGGATGCCGGGCCAACCGACCGGTGCGCAGTGCAGCGTCTCGGGTGTGTCGATCCAGTCGGCGGGGCGCTCCCGTCCCGTCGGCTCGAACAGGGAGGGAATCGCGACCACCTCCGCCGCCGATGGCAGATCATCGAACAATTCTGGCCGCGCGCAGAAGACACGCACCGGCCGCCGGGGCGACAGCGTTCGGATCAGCGCACTCGCCCGCTCGACATGGCCCCGCCCCTGATGATGGACGAACATGCCGAAGGGCCGCCCGGCGAACTCGCCCGGATCGTGTTTCATGGCGCGACCTCCGCTGCTGCAGAGGCGAGGCCTAAATGCGTGAGGCCCTCCAAGACGCCATCCGCATGGCAGGCCCGCACGCGGATGACCGATGCGCCTGCCGAAAGATCGTCGAGATCGCTCAGCGCATTGCCCACCACGATCCCGTGACCGAGCCCGGTCAGCATGTCCCGGTCATTGCCGCTGTCTCCCGCCGCGATGCAGGTCTCGGGCGACAGGCCATAGCTGCGCGCGACCGAGGCGATCGCCGCCGCCTTGCCGCCATGCGGTGCGAGCACATCGATGAACTTGCCATGCGATGGTACAACGCGCGCCTTCAGACCGGCCCGCCGGATCTGGAGCGTCAACGCCTCCGCCTCGTCGGGCGTACCGAAACAGGCCAGCTTCCACCGGCGCTGCTCCGCGCGCGGCTGCAGAGCGATGCCACTCCTCCGTATCAGATCAAGGAGCGCGTCCCGGTCCCAGTCGACATCCAGATCGGCGGCGAAGTACGGACACAGACTCAAGACGCCGTCGCGGTCGCGCCGATGGATTTCAGTGCCCACGGCGGTGATCCAGACATCGGGTTCGGGCAAATCCCAGTCCGCCATCACGTCGCGCGCGGCCTGCAGATCGCGTCCCGTCGCGACGACGAAGGGCACCGGCCGCGCCCGCGCCCAGTCCGCGAAACGTTGCGCGGCCCGGCTGCTGCCCGTCAGGGTGCCGTCTATGTCGCAGGCCAGCAGACTCGGAGCAGGGCGGGCCGCCGTCTCGACTCCCGGTCGGCGGGCCAGGCGCAGCACCTCGCGCGCCCAGCGATCCCAGGAATAGGCCCGCACCCCGCGAGGCCCGGCGCTTGACGCCCGGTCCCAGACGTCGCGGTCACCTATCAGCTCGACGATGGCGCTCGCCATCCGGGCTTCATCGGTCGGATCGACGCAAACGCCGTGGCCGATCTCGCGGACGATGTCAGCGGGTCCGCCTTGGCTCGTCGCCACCACCGGCACGCCCGATTGCGCGGCTTCCAGCACCGTCAGGCCGAACGGCTCATGCAGGGCGGGGTTGACGAACACACCTTGCCGCAGCCGGGCCAGACCGTAGAGCTGCGCTACCAATGTCCCGTCATGGCGCAGCGGCAGCGCCACGCGTCCTGGATGCGCCGCCGCGATCGCTTCGAGCCGGTCCCACTCCGCCCGCTGCTCGGGCGTCACGCCGGACCCCGTCCCACGCTGTCCGGCGAGGATCACGAGGTTGGTTTCCTCCCGCAGCCGCGCATCCGCCGCCCAGGCCCGCGCGAGCCCGGACAGGTTCTTGCGCCCGACGGGCCGCGCGATCGCCAGGACGGGGGGCAGGGCTGGGTCCGTCAGCAGAGATGCGAGAGCGGCTTCCGCCGCACTGGTGCCGGACGCGATCGCCCGCAGAGTGGCGCCCGGCGCGATCGCGTGAACCCGCCCGTCCTGTGGAATTCCGTAGGGTCCGACCTGCAGTTCGGCCTCGTCGCGAGACGAGACGATGACAACGTCCGCCTCGGCGAGCGCGGTCCGCTCCCGCGTAATCCGGTCCGCAAGACCCGGTCCCGCGTTCGCCGTCGCCTTGTCGCGGGCCAATGAATGCGGCGTGTAGAACAGCGGAACACCACGCGCGCGGGCAGCCTCCTTCGCGACGGCGAACGCATCGGCGAAATGGGTATGGATCAAGTCGGGCACCGGCCCGGCAGCGAGCAGGCGCCCGAATGCCTCCGCGAGCGCGGGAAGTTCAGCGGCAAGGGCCTCCTTCGACAGGTAGCCCGTCGCCAGCGTGCGCAGCCGCAGGATGTTGACGTTGCTTGTCAGCGGCTGGACGGTCAGCGCGTGATCGGCCCCAAGCGTCGGCTCGTCGAAGAACCGGGTCACGATATCCACGCGCGTGACCCCCGGTTGACGCGCCTGCGCCAAGGCCGCACCCATGACATAGGCGATATGCCCGCCCGTATCTTCTGTGAGACCGTAGCGGGGCTCCGGCCAAGTCAGGCATCCGCCGAGCGCGATGTGCAGGATATGCATGTGTCTGGACCTCCGAAGAATACGGAACATCTGGACCGATGCAGTCACCGTTCCCGTCCTGAAACGGGATCAAAACTGTCGCAGGGGCAGGCTCGTGGCGGCAAAGCCAACAAATCTTAGGCATCACGGATCAATTACCCATGTTCTTGATAAATGTTAAAAGGCGCAACGCTTGCCTTTGAGCCATCGCTACCTATTCGTCGGCGGGCTCCACAGGTCAGGCACCTCCCTCGTCGCGCGGACCATCGCCTCCCTGCCGGATGTCGCCGCGATCACGGACGCCCCGGTGCCGGAGAACGAGGGCGTCTACCTGCAGGGCGGCATACCGCACGATGCCCTGAACGGGCGACCCATGCACTTCGGCACCGATCCCGAGCAGCACCTGACGGAGAGGCACCCGCTCAACCGGCTGGAAACCCGGATCCGCATGGAGGCCGACTGGGCACCGTGGTTCGGCCCCGGCGTCTGGCGGGTGGAGAAGTCGCCGGTCAATCTCACCCGGATGCGGCTATTGCAGCAACTCTTTCCGCTCTCGCAATTCGTAGTGGTCTTGCGGCACCCGCAGGCAGTGGCCGGCGCGGTCGCGAAATGGGTCGACATGCCCTTCGCCGACCGCATCGACCATTGGCTTGACGCGCATGACAGCGTCGCCGCGGACCTCGCGCATCTGCACGCCGTCCTCGTGCTGCGCTACGAGGATCTCGTGGCGCGGCCGGAGGCTAGCCGGGCGATGATCGCAGCCTTCCTCGATCTTCCGGCTGCGGGTCGCACCGAGCCGCTGCGCGACGGCAACCTCGATTACCGAGACGTCCCGGGCATGACCTCAGCGCAGGTGAGGAGGGCAGGCCGGTGGGGCTATGCAGATCGTCTCTCCGTCGAGGCGAGACGCCAGCCGGAGTGCCGCCATCCGCTGACGCAAGTCCGGCGTGCCGTCGCCGATGCCTGGCTCTGACCGGCGCGGAACTGGAGGCCGTCGATCTTGAGTGCGGGCAGTGGAGCCTGACGAGATCGAAAACCGGCGAGCTGGTGCCCTATATTGGTCATATGAGGGCGCCCTCGGTCTCAGACGACGATCATGACGAGCATCACGATCGCCATGCCCATCATCATCAGGTTTTCGGACAGGCTCACGAAGCCGAGAGGGACGTTCGAGTTGCCGCCGACGCAGGCGCATTTAAGCTCTCGCTTGTCGACATAGACCGCCTTGAACACGCTGATCGCCCCGACAGTCGCGATGAAGAGCGCCGCGGGAGCTGCGAGCCAAGTCAGCAACATGCCCGTCATCAGCACGCCCGCTCCCGTCTCGACCCAAGGATAGATATAGGCATACGGCACCCATTTCCGCGCGAGCAGATCGTAGTTGAGAAACATCGTGGAGAAGCTCTCGATATCGCGGAGCTTCTGCATCCCCAGCAAGATCATCGAGATCGAGATGAACCAGCCGAGCGTCTGCCACGTGATCGCGCCGAGGAAACCGATGGACAGGGCCAGAGCCGTCGCCGCCGCCACCGCGAACAGGTAGATCACCGGTCTGTAGGTCGTGGCCGAGGGATCGTAGTCGGTCAGCTTCTGCCGCAGCGCATCGTATCCGCCGACCCGCTCGCCCTCGATCCAGATCTGCGGTGTCGTGGGGACGTCGTAGGCGTCCTTGAACGCATCGACTTCCGAGCGGTCGCGAAACAGCCGGTCATCGACCTCGTAGCCGTTCCGATCGAGGAGCCAGCGTGCCTTCTGTCCCGCCGGACAAAGGTGGTTCGGCAGGGCCATGCGGTAGAGGACGGCGGTCTTTCCCGTCGCCTCGGTCGCAGGGTCGCTCGTCACGTCGGCATAGTCCCGTGTGTCCTTGGGCATGATGAATGGTCTCCGTATCAGGGTTCGGTCCGGGATGTACCGGGACGCGCATCGCCGCTCGCCTCGATATCCGCAATGTAGCGTTGCATTTCCGCGATCTCCCCGCGCTGCGCCTCGATGATCGCATCGGCCAGTTCGCGAACACGCGGATCGGACAGGTTTGCGCGCTCGCTGGTGAGGATCGCGATGGAGTGATGCGGGATCATCGCCTTCATCCAGGCAACGTCGCCCACCGTGTCCTGCGATCGCACGAGATAGAGCCCGGCGAGAAAGGCGAGCGCCGCGCCCGCGAAGATCGCGATATTGATCGTCCGGTTGGAATACATGCCCAACATGAAGGCCAGCATGATGATCGCCATCATCCCGCCCATGTAGAGGGCCATCCACATCCGGGTCTGCGAGAAGAAGACGTGATCGACCGCATATGTGTTGAGATACATCAGCCCGTACATCACCACCGTGGAGGTCGCGATCATGGCAAAGAACCGGCCATATCCGCTCTTTCTGCCAGAGTCGTCCGCGTGATGCAGTCCCGATCCATTCATTGTAGTCTCCCCGCGCGTGGGTATGTGCATTGCCAGCAGTCTCGAATATACCCATATGGGGTATATGGCCTGCATGTCATCCCTTGATCCGCGAAATAGGAGCCGCGACCGATGAAGACCAACAAGGACAGAACCCTGGATCGTCTGTCACGGCTCGAAGGTCAGGTGCGGGGGGTGGCAAAAATGGTGGAGTCCGATCGTTACTGCATGGATGTTCTGGCTCAGACCGCGGCGATCAGGTCGGCGATTCTGGGTGTGGAGAAACTGATCCTCGAAAACCATGCGGAGCATTGCGTTGAAACCGCGATCCAGAGCGGCGACGCGGCCGAGCAGCGCGCCAAGTTCGACGAGCTCATCGGATTGCTGCAAAAGGCCTCGCGCTGAGCGCCCGCTTGCTTCTCCGAATGTCCAATAGAAAAGAAATCGAAGCGCAATGATCGAACGGGTCGATCCAGAACATGAAAAATGCTTTGACTGTCAGGCCGAAACTCCAAACCGAGCCAACATGCTCGAGCACTGAAGCGCGCATGTGGCAATGGATCATCCATCGCCCGGGATTGTCCGCAACGAAGGCGATTTCGACGGCTCCGACGAGAACGATATTCCGAATGTCGCCTTCCCGGTTCGCGAAGCCACTGCGGGACAGGATTGCGAAGTGACGCCCATGCAGGTGTATTGCATGGGGCAACATCGTTCGATTCGTCATCGTCAGGTGAATTGTCCGGCCCCGTTCAAGGCCCAGACAGGCTTGGCTGGATACCCCGCGGGCGCGAGTGGCGCTGCGGCAGGTAGCGCGCGAAGAACCGGCGGATGTGCTTCCGTCTGGAGGATGCGGGGAAACAGGGCGGTTCTCCCGAGTACGGCCGCTCCGGCAACCGCTGTCCTCTTGGAGACTGAGCTCACGGTCTTTTCTTCCATCAAAGGTTCACAGACGGCGTAGTGACGGTGGTAAGCGTGGCAGTCGCGATCAGGATCAGCGCGACGGCGACGGTTTCCAACCTGATCGACCGCTTCAGCGCTATGGATGCAGCCGGTTCATTCCGCGCCAGCGCAGGCACGAGTCGCAACTTGTTGAGGGCGGCCAATCCCAGCAGACATGCCACCACGGCCACCTTCGCGAGAAGGATCCGGCCATAGGCCGTGTACAGCAAGGCGGAAACCGAGCCGGACATCAACCAAGCGAAGACGGTCCCGACACCGATCAGCAACGCGACTGTGCCGCTCGCGATCACACCGAAACGATGCAGCAGCCGCGCTCCGCCTGGCGCGTCCGTCGCGTGGTAGAGCGGTGCCAGCGCCCCGACCCAGAACGCGGCCGAAAGCAGATGGAGAACCAGCATCGCAGACAGGAGCCAGCGAGGATCGCCGAGGGAATGGCCGACCAGGGTGTAGGACACGGCGACGAACAGAGCACCCACGAGGCCGAGGGCAAGGCCGACGGTCCCTTCGACAAGCAGCGCCAGCACCAGCAGCTCGCCCGCACTGCGCCAGAGTGCCGCCGTACCGAGCGGGCTCTCCCAAACGAAGCCCAGCATCATTGGATCGACAGCACCCTGAAGTCCCATTCCGGAGATACGCGCCGCGCGGATGCCGAAGCGCATCGCCAGGACGGCAAGGCCGGTCATCGCCGCAATGACCGCGATCTTTCGAACCCGGCGGCGCAGATCGTCATTTGTCTGCGGCAGCGCAGTCAGGAAAAGCGGACCGCCCATGGCCAGAAGCGCAGCCGCGTAGCCAGCGGCCTTTGCCAGGATCGCCAGGACGGCCCAGGCATCTATGTGTGAGAGACCCTCCAAAGCTCAGTCGGTGACCGAGAAAACGAACGTGCCGCTCATCGGGTGTCCATCGGCCGACAAACCACGCCACTCGACGGTGTATGCTCCGGCGGGAAGATCGGTTGGAGGCAGCGCGCGAAACTCCATCACCGCATCCATGCCGGTTTCGCGCTCGAGCTCGATGTCACCATCGGGACCCGTCAAGGTGATGGATGCAACCCGCATCGGTTCGTCGAAGCGTATCTCGATCGCTTCGACGGCCTCCACCGTCGCTTCGTTCGCCGGAGTGGTGTTCTCGACGCCGGAATGGGCGGTCGCGCCCGTCGTGATCGCTGCCATCGTCAGTGCCAGAAGGAATATCTGTCTCATCGTCCGTTCTCCATGTCATCGTGGACGGCCCGGATCTCCTCCGGCCAGGTCGACTTGATGTAGCTGAGCGCGGCTACGATTTCGTCATCGCTCAGGATCCCGTCATAGATCGGCATGTCGGTCTGGTGATCGGGATCACCGATCAGCGCGCCGATACCGTATTTTGTCAGGCGGAAAAGGGTATCGCCATCGTGATGCCATGTGTGGCCACTGGCGTCGTGCGGCGGGGCAGGGAGCAATCCGTCGGCACCTCGTGACTGCCAGTCCGGCTGACCTTCGAGATCGGCCCCGTGGCAGGACGCGCAGGTTTCCGCGTAGACGACCTCGCCAAGGGCGATCGTCTCCGGTGAAGCGTCCAGAAGAACGATCCGCTCGTCCCCTGCCTGCAAGCCTCCCACGGCAAGCGAGATGGCCGCGGCCAGAGCCACCCCGCCGACAGTGACCGCGATCCGGCCTCTCACAGTCCTGCCCGATAGAAGATTTCGCCGTGCTCGCTCGCCTCGCCGCCGAATGCGATGACGTCGTAGCGCGCGGTCGGGTCGTCGCCCATGCCCGGCGATCCGGCGGGCATTCCGGGCACGGCGATTCCGGCGATGTCGGGCCGCTCCTCCAGCAGCTTTTCGAGCGCGGCGAACGGCACGTGCCCTTCGACGATGTAACCGTCGATGATCGCGGTATGGCAGGACCACATCGTGCCGGGAATGCCGACATCACCCTTCACGAGAGTGATGTCATGCGTATCCGTGGTTTCGACTTCGTAGCCTTCCTCACGGGCAAGGGCGACCCAAGCTGCGCAACATCCGCAGGTCGGGCTCTTGGTAACGTGCATGGTGCCGTGCTCGGTCATGCCGGAATGCATCTGGGCATGAGCCATGCCGGTCATTCCGAAGGTCGCGAGGCCGAGGGCCAGCGCAGCGGCGGGGAGGAGCGCCAGAAAGGTCTTGAACGATTTTATGATGGGTTCTCTCGACGGATGGCGACACGGGTCGAGCCCGTGCCGATGCGGTTGCAGAAGATGAAGGGCGTGCCGTTAAGGCGTAGCCGAACCTACGACAACCGCGGAGGATCGAGAGATCCGGGAAGTTTCGTTCCGACCGGCAACACCAAGGCTATCGCGAACGGATCGTCCGGTGCCGACGCCGGGGCCGGATACGTGCCCATGATCGCCAGAACCGCCTGCACCGCATGGCAGTCCTGACCGCCTCGGGAATCGTCCTCGCAGCAGACCTGCCGATCGTCCGATATGTCCACGACTTCGGCGTGATGATGAGTGGCAACGGTCGAATGCCCGACATCCATCACGGTCGACATGGACGCGACGGTCGTGAAAGCGATCATCAACAAGAGTCGGATCAAAGCCATCTCGAATACCTATATGGGGTATGAGCGGCCTTGCAAGTCACGCGGTCGTGACGATCCACCGCATCGGAGTTAGAGGTCGTTTAGATCCTCGCGGCGCTTCATGGTCGCGTGACGGTCGCCTCGGTAATCCTGAAGGCCCAAGATGCCGAAGAACTACGGAGCGTCTATACGGGCAACCACCGCCAGGACGCCGGCGGTGACGCGCAGTTCTGAACCCTCGCGGCTTTCCTGGGTAACTTGGTCTCACACTCGACTATTCGCTCCATCGCTATGGAGATACACGTAATTGCAAAATTGAGCTGTAATCATCCTTATGTAAATTTTACATTCGCATGTATGGATCCGCACATAGCCATACTAGATCTACCGTTGTCTTCTCTCGAGGATCAAGCCATAGGGAGGACAACCCGACATGCCGACGGGAATGATCTACATGTGGGGCGGGTCGAATTCGGCCCTGCCGAATGGATACCTGCTCTGTGACGGTAGCCAGGTGTCGCAGACACAATACAAAACGCTTTTCTCGGTAATTGGACATTCCTTCGGAGCCGGTGCCACCGATGGCATGTTTTTCCTGCCTGACCTGCGTGGACGCTTCGTTCGCGGGGTGGACGGCGGTTCGGGCAACGATCCTGATCTGGATGCCCGTCACGACATGCAGAATCCATCGACCTCCTATTCCGGGGTGGGATCGGTCCAGGGCACGGCAATGCAGTCGCACGGTCATGGCTATAACGGGGTAGTCAAATCGGACGACGGCAACGTCGATTGGTCCAACAAGGGTGGCTACAACCAAAGCTGGTACGTGTCAGCCGCGCCCTCCGTTCAGCTGAGCGACAGTGAGAACCGCCCGCTGAACGCAGCTCTGCATTTCATTATCGAGACGTGAGGGATTGCGATGATCATCCGGGACGACGACCTCTATACCCAGACCGTAACCCAGCCTCTGACCATCGACGGTCGGTCGGTCGGCAGCACCACGATCCAGTATGTCGCGCGCCGCTATGTCGACCTGAGGAATCTTGGTGCGAAGGCAGGCTATGTCCTGACATTCACCCAGCGGTTCTTCATTCCCAACACTGCGCCGTTCGATCCGGGCACGACCACCTCGCAGATTTTCTCCAACTATCCCGCACTCGTCACCAATACCATCAGCCTGGACGACCCGGATAACCTCATCGAGACCTTGATCCTGGTGGATTACGCGCCGCAGACCGTCAATGCGGCCGTCACCTCGAACGAGAGCGCGGGGTCATCCTCCTCGATGTCTAACTCTATCCAGCACAGCGCCGGGTCGAGCTTGGCCCAGACAAACAGCTACACGTCATCCGTCGGTTTCACCCGTTCGATGAAACCCTCGCTGCCCAGTCGCAACATCAACAAGTCGCAAAGCAATTCCAGCACGCGCCAGGCCTCCGCGTCGGTGACCAATGGGCAGCAGGAGCAATCCGGCACCCAGTTCTCCGACGGGTCCTCGATGTCGATCAAGGACTGGGGCTCTTATGTCCAGCTCGATACCGCGACCTGCACCATGCCAACCTGGATATTCTCTCAGGAATATCCATGGAATCTGATCGACTACCGGACGGTGGATGGAAGCGGGGAACTGGTCTTGCCGCAATACGTGATCGATCGCCTGTGGGACGGCGAGGTCGTGAACCCGCCCTCGGAACTCTCGCTGTTCGGCATCAACTTCGTGTGCAAGGCAGGCTGGCTGATCGAACTCGCGGATGGCGTGCTCGACACCTCGTCGCTGGCCTTCAATCATGCGCTCAAGCTGACCGTCGCCACCCACAAGGTAGACAATGACGGGACCTTCAGCGCGTCGATCAATGCCTATGCCGATCCGGCGTCAATTCAGATCGGCACGCTGGACCTGCCTCGCCTGGCCCTCGACCCGCTGAGCGCCGCCGATGGCCCGTCCCTGATCGGATTCGTGCCCGGACAATTTTTGATCGCCCCCCGATCGGATGGGACGCAATGTGCGATCACAGCCGAAGACAACACCTCTCTGGCGACGGCGACCGGCTTCACGAGTGTTTCGCGGAGTGGTTTCATGGCGACTGATTTCACAGCGGGCGCCACGCAACTCGCCATCTCGTTCAAGCTGGACGAAAGCGCGTCGGATATCGGCCTGTCGTTCAAGCACTGGGTCGCGGGCAACGGCGGCGTCACGCTCAGCGTGGCGGTCAACGGATCGGAGCCGATCATCCGTTATTTTGACGCGAAGGAAGCGGGCAGTGGAGGCGAGAACGTCACGACCATCCCACTGCGAGTCAAGGATTTCAGCTCGTTGGATTACTGCGACCTGCTGACCTACGGCCTCAACGACATATCCGTTACGCTGATGCCGGATGCAACCGACGGCCCGTCCTCCTATAACCTCATGGCTCTGGCCATCGGCTGATCGACGGGAAATCGACGATGCCCAAGTCTTTCGCGGTCATGTCGTGGAATCTCGAACGCAAGAGCGGGCGCGGGTTCACGACCAACGAACGTCTGGCGGACGGCATCGTCGATCCCATCGTGACGTCACTCGAGGAGAAGGGACAGGAGAGGTTCGTCGCCTACCTGATGGAGTTCAAGGGGAAGCCGAAAACGCTCGAAGACGTCGGCATAAAAATCCAGACAGCGTACAAGCAGAAGACAGGTCGCGACCTCGACGTTGAAATCACTGATCTCGGCGGCGGATCATATACGCAAGAGTCGATGATCACGATTTCTGACGGGCTGAAGGTGAAGAGCGAGCCCTTGGGCATCGGGAAACGGGTGGAGGAAAAGATTGAGGCGGATGTCGTGCTGGGCAAGCGGCGATACAACGACTTCAACAGTCGTCGCCCGCTTGGAAAGCGCGCAGCCGCCAAGAAATCAGAGACTCATCGCTACGGCTCCGAGGTCCTGGTCGAGGGCGCAGGATCCGTGGATACCTCATCCATCAAGACAATCGACCCCGTGGATCGTTTCAGAACAAATACACGTCCAGCTTCCGAATTCCGCGACGGATTGTATTCGGAGGTCGAGTTCGAGGGTCAGACCTTCAAGATCGTGTCGGCCCATGCGCCGGGACCGAAGGTCACGAAAGAATTTCCCGGCGTCGTGGAGGCGACCTTCGAGGAGGCGGCCGAAAGGCAGGTCGATTTCGTCATCGGGGATTTCAATACCCGTGGCAGCATCAAGACAGATGCGTTCAGGCCGACAATCGCGAAGCGCAATCTCGGCACGACCTTCAAGGCGAAGGACAGACGCGCGGGAAAGCAGGTGCTGGGAACTTCGAAGTGGGATCGCGCCATGCCCACGACGCGGGATATCCCGTTCAAGATCAATGTCGCGGATCCGGTCATCTCGGGCGCGGCCGGGCTTACGGATCATGCTCGAATCGAAGCCGAGGTCACGCTGATCGAGACGCCACCGACGTCTCCGCAAGTCGAACCGGCCTCGCCGACGGAGCCATTTCCCTCGTCGGCCACGACGACCCAGAGCGCGCAACCCCTTGCGTCACCTTCGACGGAGGCGGACCCGTTCACCGCCGCAGGTAAATCGAGCGAGGCGGCTGCGGGCGGGACCCCGTTCGACGCCGAAACGGTTGCCGACCCGGCCTCCGCTGCGCTTGAAGGCGGAGAAGCGGCCGGAGGCGAGGAGCTGACCGAAATCGCCCTCGCCTCACTGGTGTAATCGACAGGATAGCGCTGCGAACCAGAGATGGCGCTATTCGGCTGAGGACCTAGCCGCCGTCGGCTAGAGGTCCTCGCCTTCGAGACCGAAAGGACCTTCCGCGCCAAGTCATCGTTTCGCTCTCCGATCCCTCAATCACCGATATAGACCGCATCCAGCTCGCGCGTGGCACCGTCGCGGATCGCCAGCACGCCCCCGATCTCGTCCGCTTTGGTGCCGAAGAAGCCTGCCTCATGCTGCGAAGTCGCGCTGCCGCTGAATGTGACTGCGCCGGAGGTGAAGCTCACCGAGCCACCAGATGCGGTATTACCGGCGATCATCGCATCGGTCACCTGGATCACGCCCACGTCGGTCACCGCGACCGACCCGCCGAAATTGGTCCGCGTCCCATCGAGATCGCGGATCTCCACGCTCAGCAGCCCCGCGCCGAAATCGGCATTCGCGGTCATCGAGCCGGCCAGCTCGTAGGTGTCGAACCCGTCCCGGATGTCCACGTCGCCGGTCCCGACATAGCTCGCCGTCGTCGGCAGCTGCCCCAGCGGCGTCGCCACCCCGACCGTACCGCGGGTGACCGGCCCGGCTACAGGCTGCGAGGTGAAGATCCGAACGAAATCCTGCGTGCCGGTCAGGTCGATCGTCCCCCCCGCCCCGTCGAGCGTGACCATCATGCGGCTTGCATCGATATCCCCGTTCTGTGCACCGGCAGCGAAGCGGTTTGCCGCCCGGTCCAGTGTGCCGCTCTCGTTCGTCACCGTCCCGCTGGCAGCATCGAGACGCTGGACAGTCAGCGCGCTCACCCGCGACGAGGACGGATCGGCGAAGGCGCGCAGGGCGGACGATCCGCCGTCGTTGCAGGCGGCCAGTGTCAGCGAGCTGGCTAGCAGAACAGAAGTCAGACGCATGGGGATTCTCCCTTAAAGCAAGATGAAATCGCTCGCGGCCAGGTCGTCCAGACCCAGCCCGGCGAAGGTGATGATCGTGCCCTGATCGGCAAAGGTGGCGACGCCGTCGACCTCCGACACGTGGGAGAATGCCTCCGCCGTATCCGCATAGCCGAACCCGTCCAACGCGATCCGATCGACACCGCTGTCGAAGCCCGACCCTGTGATACCGGAAGCACCGCGCCCGGCGAAGTCGAGCGCGAGGGCCGCAATCACGTCCGAACCGTCATCGGTCGAGAACACGAATACATCCGCGCCCAAGCCGCCATCCAGCAGGTCGTCGCCCGCCCCGCCGGTCAGCGTGTCGGCTCCGCCGCCATTACGGCCGAGATCGCCGCGCAGCACGTCATTGCCATCTTCACCCGACAACGCGTCATTGCCGGTGCCGCCGACGAGCAGGTCATTGCCCACCCCGCCGTACGCCTCGTTGTCGCCGCGCATCATGAAGATGAAGTCGTCGCCCGCGCCACCGTCGAAGAAATCGTCGCCCGCCACGTCGATCAGCAGGTCATCGCCCTCTCCCCCATAGAGCGCGTCATCGCCCATACCGCCATCGACCGTATCGTCGCCCCGCTCTCCGCGCAGTGTGTCGCTGCCGGTATCGCCGAGGATCTCGTTCGGCCCGGCATCGCCGACGACGTTATCGTCACCCGCCCCGCCGACGAAGCTTTCCTCGACATTGAGGATTTCCACCGTCCGCGCCCGCGTCGCCACGTTTCCGGCCAGGTCGGTGGCACGAAGCTCGACGGTAAAGGTGCTGACATCCTCGAAATCGAGCGCCGCTCCGTCGGCGAGCCGCAAGGCGTTTCCGTCGAGGACGAACCGACCGTCCGCATCGTCGGTCAGGACCCAATCCACCGCCTCGCCCGCATCGAACGTCCCGACGAGATCGCCTGCCTCCGCGTCTTCGGCGATCTGCCCAGGGGACAGCACGATATCGGTCGGGGCGAGCGTATCGACCTCCACCGCCAGCGGTGCCGAGGCCGCCGACAGGTTGCCCGCCGCGTCCGTCGCCACCACCGTCAGGCTGTAGCTGCCATCCGCCAGCGACCCGAGCGTCAGGCTCCAGGCGCCCGCCGCGTCCGCCGTCGCCGTGCCGAGCGAGGTCACGCCGTCGAAGACCTCCACCTCGGCCCCCGGTTCCGCCACGCCCCGGACCGTCGGCGTCGCGTCTGTCGGATCGGGCGGACCATCGAGCACGAGGCTCGGCGCGTTCGGTGCGGTCAGGTCAACCCGGATCGTCACTGCGTCCGAGAGAACGCTGTTGCCCGCGACATCCGCCGTGCGGACCTGCGCCTCGTAAGTGCCCTCGGCGAAATCGGTGATATCGACCGTGATCGACCAAGTGCCCTCGGCCGTGACGGTCGTGCTGCCGTAATATCCGTAGACCGAATAATCGGGGGTGAAATAGAAGTCCGTACCATCAATAACCAGTGACGCGCTGTTGCCGGCCACCCCGGTTCCAGAGAAGGTTAGCGAGCCGTCATTGGTTTCGAAATCACCAGTCTGCCCGGTATCGTTGGAGATCGCGGTGATGGCCCCCGCTGCATCCGGTGTCGTGTCGATCGTGACGGTCCGGATATCCGAGCGTGTTTCGTTGCCCGCACCGTCTCGGGCAACCAGCTCGACGTCGTATGTGCCTTCGGCCAACTCGGAAAGCGTGGCGAAAATCGCGCCGTTACCGCTGCCGGCCGTCCCGCTCTGCGCGAGTGAGCCGTCGATATAGATCTCGTATCGGGCGCCGTTTTCGGTCTCCGCCCGAATGCTGAGGGTTGTGTCGCGCGTGATGAAGTCGGTCGAGGACTGCCCTGAGTCCGCCTGGATACCCGTGATGCGGGCAAAGTCAGGCGCGGTCGTGTCTAGCGTGAAGGTCGTTTCTTGCAGATCGACATTGCCCGCGCCGTCGATGCCACGGACCGAGATCGTCTTGACCCCGTCGCTGGAATACGCAGTGGAAATCGTAGCGTACTGGACCTCGCCCGTGCCACTCGCCACAGTGACGAAACCGTTGCCGTCGCCGAAATCGATCTCGACCGTCGCACCGTCCTCGGCCACATAGGCAATTGATGGCATCGTTTCGGCGGTCACGCCGTCGAGGTCACTCGCACCGCTGTCGCTTGTCGCCACCAGCCGCGGCGCCAGGAAGAAGCTGACCAAATCGATCTGCCGATCCGCCACGCCGTCGAGCGCGTCCATCCGACCCAGATCGGACGAGCCGAACGCGTAGCCCGCACCGGATCCGCCCGGAGTCGAATCCCGCCCGACCGTCACCAGGAAGTCCGACAGTCCGTCGCCGTCGAAATCGTCAAGCGCGCTGAGCGACTGCGCGAACCCATGACCAAGATCGGTGCCGGTGATCGTCCACGACTGCGTCAGAGCCGCCATATCGAGCGCGCCAAGCGCGATCCGCCCGTCGCTCGCCCCGTCCGAAAGATCGGCGGCGGCGAGGTCGGCTGCGGCCAGGATCCAGACCTGACCCGCATAGTCGCTGCCCGAGCGAATGCCCGCAGACAAAGCAAGGTCCGCACGGCCATCGCCGTCGATATCGTCGAGCAGCGTACCGGTGGTCTGGACGTACGTGTATTGGCCCAGCCCCTCCACCGCCGGCATCGCGATCTCGTAGCTGTCGGCCTGAGCGGCGATTTCCGCGACGGTCAGGCTGTTGTCGTCGATGCCGTCTTCGAGATCCGCAGCCTCCACCTCGGTTCCGCTCAGCAGATGCCAGACGGCAGTCGCGGGAGCGGACTGGGCGTAACTTCCGGTGATCAGCAGATCGTCTGTGCCGTCGCCGTCCACATCGTTCACCGCAACTTGATTGCCGGTGTTCGGAAACTCCTGCGCGCCGTCGATGCGATAGCTGTCGCCTCGCCCAGCCACGTTGCCGAGCGCGATCACATCGTCATCCATGCCGTCGGCGGTGTCCATCGCCTCCAGCGCGTCGCGATCGATCAGGTAGACGGTCCCCGCGCGCCCCCCTTCGATCGAGGTGATGACCAGGTCGCCGGTTCCCATGATGTCGCCCCCGGCGGTGGCGAACCCAGCCTGAGAATTCCCGCTCTCTCCGTTGAAGCGGTAGACCCCCGGTTGGGCCACGATCCCGGCGAGCGTCGCATTACCGTCGGAGCCACGCGCTGCGGCCAGCGCGGTGGAGGTCACGAGATAGGCGCCGCCGGAATTCACCAACGGCCGGTCCAGCAGATTGCTGCCAATGAGGAAATCGGTCTTGCCGTCACCGTCTATATCGCCGACGGCATTCAGGCTTTGCTGGCTCCCGCCATAGCTCTCCTGCGCGGCGAGCAGCACCGAATTGGTCGATGCGCTGATGGAGGAGACGCGGATCCGCCCGTCGGCCGTCCCGTCAGCGGCGTCGAGCGCGGCCAGCTCGGACCCGTCGATCAGCAGATAGGCATCTGCCGAGCCTTGTGTCGCGATCAGGATGTCGGGCGTGGCGTCGCCGATCGCATCGCCGATCCCGGTCGCGCCGTAGCGGCTCAGCTGATTGTACTGCCGCGCGCCGTCCACGGCGAAGCTGCCCGCGGCCAGCGCGTTGGCGAGGTCCACGTCGCCGTCTCGCGCGCCATCCGCCAGATCGGCCGCTTTCAGCGTCGAACTGAGCACGACATAGGCGCGGCCTTCCGCATTGGCCGCGCCGCCGAAGATCGACGTCGCCAGGATCAGGTCGTCCTGCCCGTCCCCGTCGATATCGCCCGCCGATCCGATCGTCTGCGCGGTAAAGGCCGCGCCCGCCGACGTGTCGTAGAAGCGGTAGGAATTGACGGGGAACCCTGACTTGTCGATCACCACCAGCTGCGAGGCGATACCGGGCGAGCGCGTGCCGGCCAGGGTCTCCGCCTGCGCGGTGTAGGTATATTCGCCTTCATCGAAATTCGATGCCACCACGCTCGACCAGGTTCCGTCCCCGCCGACCGTCCTGATGTCCTGCGCAATCTGGATGCCATCCTTGAAGATCTTGAAGATGATCCTGTCGCCCGGATCGCCCGTGCCGAAGACGCGCGGGCTGTCGTCGATCGTGACGAAATCATCCGGCGTGCCCGTATCGGCAGTGATCGCGGTAATGGTCGGCGTAGAGGGCACCGAGCGATCCACCGTCATCTCCTCGACCGAGATCGAGGACATCGTGCCCGCTGCGTTCGTGACGAAGGAATAGAGACTGTAGTCGCCATCCGCCAGGTCGACTCCGGTAATGTAAGACCATGTGCCGTCCGCGCCGACGGTGACGGTGTCCATCACGATATCGACCCCGCCCTGGACGATGCCGAGCGTGACCTCGTCGCCCGCCGTGCCGGTGCCGCGCAGGATCGGCGTGCTGTCGCTGGTGACGAAATCGCCCGGCGTGCCGGTATCGTCGGAAATGCCGGTGATCGTCGGCTCCACAGGTGTGGAGGTGTCGATGCTCACGGCATAGTCGCCCCCGGTCACGCCGGCATTGCCCGCGCGGTCCGTCGCCTGCGCTGTGAACACGTAGTCGCCATCCGCCAGCGGGTCGAAACTGGAGTTGAGTCTCCAGCTCCCGCCGAAGTCGGTCAACGCGGTTCCGAAGACCACGCCGTCGCGATACACGGTCACCGTGCTGCCTGCCTGCGCCGTGCCGACCAGGCTCAGCGTGTTGTCCGAAGTGATGCCGTCGTCCGGCGTGCCGGTATCGTTGCGGATCCCGGTGATGACGGGGATGCCGGGCGCTGTCTGGTCTATCACCAATGAGGTCTGGCTGCTGCCCGAATTGCCGACAGCGTCGATCGCGCGCAAGATCAGCGTGTAGCTGCCCTCCGCGATCGGGTTGACTGGCTGGACGCTCCAGTTGCCCGACGCGTCGGAGGTCGTTGTCGCGATGGTCACGCGGGTCGAAAAGCCACCCGGCTGGATCTGCACTTCAACTTGGCAATTCGGATCGGTCGTCCCCTCGAAGGTGGGACGGTCATTCATGGTGTTCAAATCGGTCTGTGACGTGCCCGTGTCGTCCCCGCTGGCCAGACGGTAGGTAAGTCTGGGTGCGTCTGAATCGACGAAGATCGACAGCGTATCCGACGCGAACAGCCCGTCGCGCGAAGCCCGCACCACGATGTCGCGCTGTTCCTGCACGAACAGGGGATATGCCTCGTCGAGCGTGAAGCTCTGCTCCCCGCCCGTGCCGGTTCCCACCGCGACGAACCCGCGCCCATCATCCCAGTCGATGGCCAGCGTATCGCCCGCCCCCGCCACCACCCGCACCGTCGGCGTACGATCGCCGGTAATCTTGTCGGTGCCGGAAATACCGTTGTCGTCGGAGAACCCCGTGATCACGGGCGTTGTCGGTGCGGGCATGAATCCGTCCCTGTCGGTTAGAGCTTCGCAGGCCGGCTGGTATCCGGCAGCTTTGCTATCGTTTACCCTGCTGTGGCCTCGGCCCGGTATCCATGGAACCATACAGGCGAACGGATTCAGCCGTCCCGCAACTGCGTCGCAGATAGACGATTCCATCTATGGTGCGGGCCCTTCCGCCTGCCTATGCTCGCAATCTAGACAGTCGGATTGAGCAAGCGATGACCCAGCCAGTGCCATCGGTCCTGATCGTGGAGGATCGCATCCACACCGCCAACCGGATGCGCGCCGCGATAGAGGCGCAGCCGCGCCTCGCCTTGGCAGGGGTGGCACATATGCTCGACACCGGGCTTCAGCTGCTGCACGAGCGGCGGCCGGACTTCCTGCTGGCCGACCTCGGCTTGCCCGACGGCAATGGGCTGGAGCTGATTCGGGCAGCGCGCGCTGCCGACTGGCCTTGCGACGTGATGGTCGTCAGCGTCTTCGGTGACGAAAGACGCGTGATCGACGCGATCCGCGCCGGTGCCAAGGGCTACATCCTCAAGACGTCGAGCCAGGAGGACATCGCCGCCGCCATCCTCAGCGTGATCGACGGCGGATCGCCCATGAGCCCGCAGATCGCCCGCTATCTGCTGCGCCTCGTCGGCGACCCGCGCGAGGGCGGCGGCGGCCAGGGCGGCGTGACCCTTACCCAGCGCGAGGCGGAAATCCTGGCCATCGTGGCCAAGGGCTATCGCCGACAGGAAATCGCGGATCAGCTTTCGATCTCGATCGGAACGGTGGGCAATCACATCAACAACATCTACCGCAAGCTGGAGGTCGGCTCGAACATCGAGGCGGTGGCCCGCGCGACCCGCATGGGGCTGCTCTAAGCGTGCCGAGCCTCGCGCGTGTGGGTCTCGCCGCGCTGGCGGTCACAGTTCTCGCGCTGCTGATAGCGGCATCGGGGCGCATCGGCGCAGGCCCGCGGACCGAGCCGTTTCTCGTCGACCGCGTGCAACTTTGTGAGACAACAGACCTGTGCGGAGAGTTCGTAACCCTGCCTTGGCAGCAATCTGCCGCTTTCGATGACGTGCTCACCACCGCGATACTGCGTGCCGAGGTGCCCACCGCCGCTTTTGGCGATGACCTGCCTGCGATCCTGTTGCCCCGGATGGCGGACCGCGCCGAGATCCGCGTCAACGGCACGCTGGTGAGCTTCGACATCGCGCGGCAGGCGCGGTTCTGGAACCAGCCGCTCTTCACCAGTTTCGGGCGCGCGGCGTTGACCGGCGGGACCGAAACGATCGATATCCATCTCAGCGCCGAACCGGCCACTCGGCTGGCGCTCGATCCGTTCCATGTCGGCTCCGGCCAGTCGATCTATCATCTGCACCAGATAGTCGTGGTGGCGCGCATGGCGCTGACCCGCACCGCCTTCGGCGCGGCGGCCTTCTCGGCGATCCTGTTCCCGCTGTTCTGGTTCGCCAACCGCTCTGACAGGATCTATCTTTGGCTGGGCCTTACCAACCTGTTCGCGCTGCCGGCGATCATGCATTGGGTCTGGCGTGCGGATCCGGCTCCACCGGCCGACTGGTTCATGTGGTGGGGTGTCGGATTGCTGTTGTCGGCATACTGCTTCCATCGCTTCGTCGCCGCGTTGCAGGGCCGCACGGCCCATGTTCCGGTCCATACGGGTTTCGGACTGGCGATCGCGATGCTGCTCGTCTGCCTTGCCTTGCCTTTAGAGCCCGCCGTCCTGACGATGCGCTCGGCACTGGGCATTGCGCTAGCGGCGATGTTGTGGCCACTGGGTCTGCTCGCCTTCGGCGTCGTACCGTGGCGCGACTGGCCGCTCTTCGCGCTGATGGCCGTGACACTGGCGACGACATGGCTCAACTGGCTGTCATACGTCCTTCCGGACCCGCCCTTCGCTCGCACGCTCGCCTCATCGGGGACCTTCGCCTTCATGGTGGGCATGTTATGGCTGATCTTCTGCCAGCTCTTCCGTACGATCCGCAATTACGAGAGCTTGACGGGGGAACTTCAGGACCGCGTTGCGCGGCGCACCGCCGAATTGCACGAGACCTATGCCCGCCTGGCCGAAAGCGATCGCCGCCGCACGCTGGAAGAGGAGCGCCAGCGCATCATGCTCGACCTGCATGACGGCGTCGGTGGGCAACTCGCCAACACGCTCGCCTACATGGGGGAGAAACACGACCCCGTGCTGCGTGACGCACTGGAAGATGCACTGCGCGACCTCGCCATGACAGTCGACAGCTTGGAGCCGACCGAGAGCGTTGCAGACCTTCTTTCCAACCTGCGCGAACGGCTTGAACCGCTGTTGAGCGCTCGCGGCCTCCGCTTCGACTGGAATATCGAGGGAGAGCCGCATCGCGCGGCCACCGGCCCATCCCAAAACCTGACCCTGCTGCGCATCGTGCAGGAGGCCGTAACCAACAGCGTCAAGCATTCCGGCGCGCGGGTTATCGCCGTCCACCTCACCGAGCAGGCCCTGACGATCCAGGACGACGGATCCGGCTTTGACCCCGCGGCACCCGCGATCCGCAGGGGTCTGGACGGCGGCTTCGGCCTTGTTGGGATGCGCCGCCGCGCCGATCAGATCGGCGCGCGCCTTTCGATCGAGAGCGATAAAGACGGGACGGCGGTGTCCCTCCATTGGGACTGACCACGTCCTGCATGTCTAAGAAAGCGGTGATGCTCGGGAAAGCGATCAAGACAGCAAGTGCCAACATCGCCGTGACCTGCCACGGGATTTTTCCTCCACCGTTGATTTAAGTCCGGCCCAACCTGAGGACCGACAATGAAGCGAACGAGGTTCACAGACGAACAGATCATGGGCAACCTGACCGAGCGTGAGGCTGGCGCGAAGTGCGCAGACCTGTGCCGCAAGCACGGCATGTCGGAAGGCACGTTCTACAACTGGAAAGCCAAGTTCGGCGGCATGACGGTGTCCGAGGCCAAACGGCTGAAGGCGCTGGAGGACGAGAACGCCAAGCTGAAGAAGCTGCTGGCTGAACAAATGCTGGATCTGGCTGCGATGAAGGATCTGGTTTCAAAAAAGTGGTAGGGCCTGCCGTGAAGCGTGAAGCCGTTGCGTATCTTCGGGCCGAGCATGGCCTTACGGAGCGGCGGGCCTGCCAAATCGTCGGCGCGGACCGCACGATGATCCGCTATCGATCTCGGCGTGCCCCGGACACGGAATTGCGCAGCCGCCTTCGCGAGTTGGCCAACGAACGCCGGCGGTTCGGGTACCGGCGCCTGTTCGTTCTGCTGCGGCGCGAGGGCGAGCCTTCGGGGATCAACCGCATCTACAGGCTCTACCGTGAGGAGGGGCTGACGGTGCGCAAGCGAAGGGCTCGACGCAAGGCGGTCGGAACAAGGGCCCCCATCCTGGTCGAGGCGCGCCCCAATGCGCGCTGGTCGCTGGATTTCGTCCACGATCAGTTCGCCAATGGCCAGCGCTACCGGGTGCTCAACGTGGTCGACGATGTCACCCGTGAATGTCTCGCGGCGATCCCTGAAACCTCGATATCAGGGCGTCGTGTCGCCCGTGAACTGTCGGCCTTGATCGAGCGCCGCGGCAAACCCGGCATGATGGTCAGCGATAACGGGACGGAACTGACCAGTAACGCCATCCTGCGGTGGTGTTCCGAGCAACGGATCGAATGGCACTACATCGCGCCAGGCAAGCCCATGCAGAACGGTTTCGTCGAGAGCTTCAACGGGCGGATGCGGGACGAACTGCTTAACGAGACCATGTTCCGCAACCTAACTCACGCACGCGCCATGATCGCCGCCTTGGCAGCAGACTACAACACCAAGCGCCCACAATCGGCCTTGGATTACCAAACCCCGGCCGCCTACGCGAGCACCCTGATCACCGCAATCGCCCGCCCCGCTGCGCGGGATGAAAGCTCCGTGCGTCAGGCAATTGCTCAACCTGCGCCAACTGGCACAAACACCAACTGGGCTCCGGTCGCGGTTGGATGAAAGTTCAGTGGCAGGTCACGTCAAAACGCGCAGCCATAGGACCGGTAATGCCCCAGCAGCGCCCCTCCACCCACACAGGCGAGCATCAAGATAAGCGCTTTATGCCAATCCGCCGATTCATACAGGTGCCAAGTCCCGACTCGAGCATGACTTGACAGCCCGCCAAGTACAGGGCCGCGCGTATAAGGCATTGCAGAAGGCTGTGAGACGTTTAGCCGTCGATGGAGGGAACTTCAGATACGGCCTGCCATTGTCGTCACGCCTTTTTCCGTGCGGGTGTAGGACGATGGACCACGAATGGACGGCGACATCGGTCGTATATCTGTGGTATGGAAGCAATTGATTGCAGTTGGGGGCAACATGAACACGGTCACCTGGATCGCGTTGCTTGGGATTGCGCTCGGAATTCTGATTCCGATCATCGTCAACTTGCGCCGCAGAAGTCTGGGCAGGGTCCGCATCGATCTGGACGGCCCGACGCAGTCGCCCGACTCGTCGATAATGGGCACGGTGCATCTGCGCATGGCCCGTCCCGGTCGCAGCGGCCCGGTGCGGTTGACGCTGCGCTGTACCGAGCGGCTCGACGGAGACGGGCAACCGACCTCCGGCGTGCGGGCGGAAGAAACCTGGCAGATCAGCGATGGGCTCGACTTCGCGCCGGGAGAGGAGCGCAAGGTGCCGTTCGAGCTGTCGCTGCCCGGCGGATCGCGCGTGGATGCGCATACGATCCACGCCACCCGCGGGACGCTGCCATCCGTGATGCGGCGCGACTACGACTGGTGGTGTATCGCCGAAGCCGAAACCAGCGGCGGCGTCACGCTGCGCGCGATCGAACGGATCAATCTGGTCAGAGAGTGATCAGCGCGGCGGGCCGACGGATTCGTCGCTGCGCAGCAGTTCGATCGCTTGCGCACAGCTCGTCTCGGTCGGCTCGGGCGCTTCGCCGGCCTCCGCGCGTTCCACGCCGATTTGGAAATGCGTGTCGAACACGTCCTGCGCGCCGGTCAGATCGGCACGATCCGATGCCAGCCCTGCGCGCACGGCGTCCATCCGCTCCTCCGTGATGTCGCCCGCGATCGCCGCGCATCGCTCCATCAGCCATGTCAGCATTCCCGCCGCCTCGCCCGAGATCTGGGCGGCAATCTCGTTCCCGAGGGCATCGTCGTTGGACTGGGACATGAGGGGGCTTCCGAACAAGAGAGCGAGGCAGAAAACAGGTCTGATCATGAATCGGCCTTTCTTCACAAGAAACCGTTGCGACAACCTTGAATTGTGGCAATATCATGGCACACAGCTTATGCGCGAATCCACCCTCTTTTCAAATTGCGGTAGCGGAGATCCCTCATGCCCGATGGCCAGTTCCTCGAGAGCTTCGAAACAGACGTGCTTGCCCCTCTTCTCGACAGCCTCCTAGCACGTTTGACCCATGCGGTGGCAACGCGCGACGCGGCTGCCGATTTCGTCACGATCTTCGGCGACAGTGACGGTATCGGGGCGCTCCTTGCCTCGATTGCGGACGGCGAGACGGTCCTGCCTCCGGTGGAGGTTGTCCCCGCCGACGTCCTGGCAGGCGCGGACGGCGCCTTCGTCGCGGCGACGGGGCAGATCCTGATCTCGTCTGCGCTGGAAGATGCGAGCGATGCGCGCATCCTCGACGTACTGGCCGAGGAGCTGGGACACCTGTTCGATGCCATGCTCAACACCGCCGACACGCCCGGCGACGAGGGCGCGGCCTTTGCGGCCTGGCTGCGTGGCGAGCCCGCCCGCGCACCCGGTGGATCGGAAGACCACGGAACGATCACCTTCGAGGGCGAGATCCTGGCCGCCGAATTCGCGACCAGCGTGTCCGACAGCGGAGGCTACGAAGGGTCGAACCAGACGCTGACGCTCGAATCCACCGAAGGCGGCACGCTGACCTATCGCTACGAGCACTACCGCATCACCGACCGGTTCGTCATCCGCTACGAGGGGCAGGACCTGCTCGACACCGGGTTCGTCGGCGGCTCGGCGACCGGCACGATCGACATTCCGCCGGGCGACAGCGATC
This sequence comes from Roseobacter sp. HKCCA0434, assembly GCF_032464675.1. Taxonomy (NCBI): domain Bacteria; kingdom Pseudomonadati; phylum Pseudomonadota; class Alphaproteobacteria; order Rhodobacterales; family Roseobacteraceae; genus Roseobacter; species Roseobacter sp. HKCCA0434. The sequence continues at coordinate 4,254 of NZ_JAWDKL010000028.1, read as the reverse complement.
AGCTGGAGATCCTCGTCATCACGAACGATCAGGGCACGGCCTGGAACTATGACGTGACCGCCGAGACCTGCCCGCAGCCCGCGCCGCTGCACGTCACCTCGCTGGGCGCGGATTTCGAGTTCGCCGACGGAAAATGCTCGGCCGACGCCACCGTCACGGTGGGGCGGGAGGACGGGACCGATCCGCTGATCCGTTATGCGGGCGGGTCTGCCTCCTTCGACCGCAGCTCGGTCGCGCTGACCTCCGGCACATTCTACGCCACGGTCGGGGGCGTGTCCGACGCGCTGTTCTCCGCCGACATCACGTTGGACGCGGATACGCGCAAGGGGTCGGTTTCGGGCGGCGGGGCCACCGGCGATTTCGAGATCGCGGGCAAGGCCGTCCGCTTCGAGGAGGTGACGGTGCTCAGCGACCGGCTCGCCTTCGACATCGAGTTCGAGTTGCCCGAGGAGGCGACCGGCCTCGTGGTGCGGACGGTCGAGGTGCTGGACGATGCGCTGATCATCGGACCCGACACCTACCAGTTCGCCGGCAACGGCAAGCTTGAGCTGCCGGATGTCGTCGATTTCAGCCTGCTGGGTCTGCTCGACGTGCAGGCGGACGACATTTCGGTCGAGCTGCGCAGCTCGGACGCGGCGGTGCGGTTGCAGGCCAAGCTGAAGCTCGACGCCTTCGCCAAGACCCTCGGCGGTCTGTCGGAGGTCGAGGCCGACCTCAGCGGCGAGAACTACCTCCAGATCGCCGCGGACGGCGAGGTGGATCTGGTCGGATCGCTCAAGATCGGGCGGGAGATCGCGGCCCCCCGCGGCTGGGGCCTGTCTGAGATCGAGCTGACACTCGACACCGTCGCGCGCGAGGTCGGCGGCTCGGCCACGGTGCGCACCCCCTTCGGTGTGCAGTTCGGCGAAGGCGCGACGGTGCGCCCGTCGCTGCAATTCACGCTCAACCCGCTCGAACTCGACTCCGTCGGGCTCGACATCGACAATCTCAACGTGCCGATCCCGGCCTATCCGCTGTTCTTCTTCCAGAATATCGAAGGACAGATCGACAATTTCGCGCCGTCCAACAACAAGGATATCGAGTTCTCGGGCGGCATCGGCGCGACCTTGGGACCGCAGATCGCGGGCACGCGGCTGGCGCGGCTCGACCTCGACGGCAAGATCACCGGCGACGCCATCGAAGGGTCGGCCGAGATCGACATCCTGACCGCCAATTTCAATGCGTTCGGCGCGGATCTGGGTACCTTCACCCTGATCGAGGGCAACGGCACCGCAGCGCTCGACTGGAAGAAGGGAGAGTTCAAGCTCGACGCCACGCTCGACGTGCTCGACGGGTTCCTGACCATCACGGCCCCGCTGCGCGCGGACAAGGATTTCAACTTCGGAACCGGCGGCACGGCCACCGTGTCGCTGCCCGGCTTCGTCCCCGTCTTCGGCGGTACGCAACTGGCGAACGGCAACTTCTCCCTCAACTTCACCAATGACGGCAATTCGTCCAACGACTTCGTGGCGGGATGGGGGCAGGTCACGATCGAGCAACTGGGCTTCGAGGTCGATGTGACGGTCGGCCTGCGCATCAATTTCGACGGGTCGATGGAGCGGATCGGCTCGAACAACATCCCGCCCGTGGGCAGTTGGGACATCGCGCCCGGACAGGACTACGTCATCTTCTCGGCGCGCTGGGAAAACGAGGACCCCGCCGCGCGGCTGCTCGTGGAACTGCCCGACGGCACCATCCTGACCGAAGAGGAGTTCGCCGCGAACAACATCGCGGTGCTCGACGCCTTCTCCAATTCGACCTCGCGCACGATCATCGCCTTCGACCCGGTGGAGGGCATCTGGGACATCGAGGTCGAGGACCCGACCGGCCTCGGCGCGATCGAGACGGAGGCGCTCGGCGATACGGCAGGGCCGACCTTCGGCTTCCTCGACGTGTCACAGGCGGGCGATCTGGTCACGATCTCCTACGAGGCATCCGACATCGACTCCGATGCGGTCGTGACCTTCTGGGCGGATACCGACCCCGATGACGGGCTCGACGGGTTGCTGATCGGAACGGTGCAGGAACAGGACGGCGCGGCCAGCCTCGTCTGGGATGCGTCGAGCATCGCACCGGACGACTACCGCATCTACGCGCTGGTCGACGACGGCGACAATCCGACGCTGATCGCCGTCGATGACACGGTGCTGACACTCGGTCAGGCCGTGGACCTCGCCATCGCGATCACCCCCGACCGCCGCGAGGTCGAGGAGGGGGAGACCCTGACCTATACCGTCGACGTGACCAATCCCGGTGGCGTGGCCGCGGCCGGGGCGCAGGTGCTGCTCGACATTCCGCAGGGAACCACGCTGGTCTCCTCCACCCTCGCGCCGAGCGCGCAGGACGGCACGACGCTGACCTTCGACCTCGGCACGCTGGTCGGGGATGCCAGCTTCGACGTGACAGTGTCGGTGCCGGATCTGGACGACACGGTGACGCTGTCGGCGAACGCGCTCGTCCTGTCGGACAATGTGGACGGCAACAGCGCCAACGACGCCTCCTTCGTGGACGTGATCGCGCTGCAGGCGCCGGAGCCGGAGGTCGACCTGTCCGTCACGGTCGCCGATGCGCCGACGGACGTGGCCCTGGGCCAGCCCTTCGACTACTCGGTGACGATCACCAATGACGGGCCGGACATTGCGACGGGCGTGGTGCTGGAGATGCGCGCTGACAATTTGCAAGGCGCCTTCCTGTCCGGCGGCTTCAATGCAGGCCAGGACCTGTTCCGGGCGACCGTCGGCACGCTCGCCGTCGGGGAGAGTCGGACCTACACGTTGACCGGCACGCCGATCGCGGCAGGCGATCTCGCCATCACCTCCATCGTGTCCTCCAACGAGGGCGAATTGAGCGTGGCGGATAACGAGCTGGTCTCGACCGTGAGCGTCCAGCCCGGACAGGCCGATCCCGCCGACCTTTCGGTCGGGCTGACCGCCACCGATCCGGACGATGCGGGCCGGTCGACCATCACCATGTCCATCGCGAATGCCGGACTGGGCGTTGCCACCGGCGTGACGCTTGCCCTCGACCTTCCCGACGGTGCGGTCGTCCTTTCCGCCACCGGGTTGCAGGGAAGTTTCGATCCCGCGACGGGTCTGTGGACGCTGGGGAACATCCGGGACGGTCTGTCGCGGAACTTCACGCTGGTGGTCGACGGAACGGATGTCACCGAAAGCACTCCCATCACGCTGGAAGTCGTTTCCGTGCGGGAGGAGGATCCCGACTCCACGCCCGGCAATGGCGACCCGGCCGAGGACGACTTCGCCTCCGTCGCCAGCCCCTTCGTGACCGGAGAGGTGCTGACCGGCACCAATCGGGCCGACGCCATCGACGGCGGGGACGGCAACGACACCATCGACGGTCTGAACGGGCGCGATGTCCTGAACGGCAACGATGGCGACGACCTGATCTCGGGCGGACGCGGGCGCGATCTCATTGATGGCGGCGAGGGTGACGACACCATCGACGGCGGCAAACAGAATGACGTGATCGAAGGTGGCGCTGGCGACGATGTCATCGAAGGCGGCCACGGCTGGGACCGGCTCGACGGCGGCGACGGGAACGACATGCTGTCGGGCGGCGACGGGTTCGATTTGCTGATCGGCGGCGCGGGGAACGATACGCTCGACGGCGGCAGTGGACGGAACGTGTTGAAAGGCGGGGAGGGCAACGACCTGATCGACATGTCCCAGGGCGATGACATCGTGTTCTTCGATGCGGCGGGCGATGACAATGCCGACATCGTCACGGGCTTCGGGCCGGGGGACAAGGTGGCACTGGACGCGGATGCGTTCGACATCGGGTTCTGGGACCGCTTCCGCTTGAACGAGATCGTGTCTTACGACAGCGAGACCGGCGAGTTGCGGGCTGATTCGGATGGCGACGGGGTCGCCGACCTGATCGCGACATTCGAGGCCGGGACCGAGCTCGATCGCTTCGACATTCTGGCCTGGTAGGGAGCTCGCGGCGGGGGGCCGGGCCCTCCGCCGCGTTGACGTTTGCCCGCGGCGATGCCGCCCGTCACCGACTTGCAATTCCGGCATCTCACGCATGTGGAGATGCCGAAAGACAGACCCCGACAGGCCTCCGGCCATCTTCGCAGACCATGGACGGGACGAAAGGCTGAAATGGTCCCAGAGAATCGGACATTTGGCTAGGGTGTGTCCCGAACCTTTGAAGGGATACGAGAATGGCGAAGCGCCGGAAATTCACCGATCA
>NZ_JAWDKL010000027.1:0-39750 GCF_032464675.1 Roseobacter sp. HKCCA0434 | reverse complement strand
ACCTGTCCAGCGCCCTGCCACGGTCGAGCCGACGCCCGACACGATGGCTCGCCTGCAGGCCGCGGTGGCCAAGCAGCCGCGCCAGGGTGGCGCGCCTGCGCGCCCGGCGGTGCAGGACGAGGATCGCAAGAGCAGCTTCGGCATCAACTCGCTGATCAACCGGATGACGGGCCATCACGATGCGCCCGCACCGCGTCAGCAGCCGCAGGCCGAGCCGCGCAGCGAGGCCCCGCGCCCCGCGACCCCGGCCGCCAAGCCGCATGTCGTGCAGAGCGCCCCGCGCCCCGTCGACCGGCTGGAAGACGAGGACCGGCAGCGGATCGAGATCCCCGCATTCCTGCGGCGCCAGGCCAACTGACGCCGCGGCACAAGTAAACAAGACCGTCGAAGCCCCGCTCATGCAGCGGGGCTTTGTCGTTTGAGATCAGTGACTTGGCGGGTGAGCCATATCATGTGACACAAACCGTCATATTCATTGATTTGCTTGGATGGGACCCGGATCGGTATCTGTTCGTTACATAACAGGATCAATCAATGATCCGTCACCGCTGTCGCCAAGACGACAGGACAGTCATTCGAGGTCAACGTGCAGTCGATCAAGCAGACAACTCTGGTTCGCCCCGTCCGTATGCAAGGGATCGGCCTGCATTCCGGCCGCCGTGCGACCTTGGTGGTGCGTCCTGCGCCGACCAATCACGGCATCTGGTTCCGCCGCACCGACCGCGTCGGAGGGGACCGCATGGTGCCCGCGGCATGGGACGCTGTGTCGGACACGATGCTTAACACCCGCATCGCCAATGCCTCGGGCGTCGAGGTCTCGACCATCGAGCATCTGATGGCGGCCTTGCAGGGCGTGGGCATCTCGAACGCGCTGATCGACATCGATGGGCCGGAAGTGCCGATTATGGACGGCAGCGCCGCGCCCTTCGTGCGGCAGTTCGTGGCGGCCGGGATCACCGAGCAGTCGGAATTCCGCTCGGTCCTGCGCATTCTCGAGCGGGTCGAGCTGATCGAGGACGCGGCCTGCGCGTCGCTGGAGCCCGCGGACCAGTTCGAGGTCGATTTCCATATCGATTTCCCCGGCACCGCCATCGGGCGTCAGCGAAAGAGCATGGCCGTGGTCAATGGCGCCTTCGTGGATCAGCTGATGGACAGCCGGACCTTCGTGCGCAATGGCGACGTGGAGACGCTGCGGGCCAACGGCCTGGCGCTCGGCGGGTCGCTGGAGAACGCGGTGGTCGTCGACGGGCTGCGCGTGCAGAACCCCGAAGGCTTCCGCCATCCCGACGAGGCGGTCCGTCACAAGATGCTGGACGCCGTTGGCGACCTCGCATTGGCCGGCGCGCCGATCATCGGGCGCTATACCGGCGTGCGTGCCGGGCACGGCGTGACCAACCGCCTGCTGCGCAAGCTGTTCGCGACGCCGGGGTCCTTCCGCCTCGATACATGCGGGTTCGCCGATGTCGGCGGCCTGCCCGGTATCGCGCGCGAAGAGATCGCGCTGCGCCGGATCGCCTGACGGGCTTGCGGTGCTTCCCCCCCGGTTCTGACCTGTGTTAGGGAAGGGGCAAAGGGCGGTCTTTCCGCCGCTGGCAGGAACGGGATCTCTTTCGTGATGATGCGTGGGACACTGGCGCTCGGCGCCCTGATGCTGAGCCTGACGCTCGGCGGGTGCGGCTTCTTCTCGGGCGAGGAAGAGATCGCGATCGAAAGCCGATCCGCGCAGGAAATCTACGAGATTGCCGAGTCCGATCTGGAGCGGGGGCGCGAGCGGACCGCCGCGCGGACCTTCGCCGAGGTCGAGCGTCTCTATCCCTATTCGCAATGGGCCAAGCGGGCGCTGATCATGTCGGCCTTCGCCTATTACGAGGCGACCGATTTCGTCGAGGCACGGTCCGCGGCGGAGCGATTCATCGCGTTCTATCCCGCCGACCCGGACGCGGCCTATGCGCAGTACCTGATCGCGCAGACCTATTACGATCAGATCACCGATGTAGGGCGCGACCAAGCCAACACGGTCGAGGCGATGCAGGCCCTGCGCACGTTGATCGAGCGCTATCCGGGCAGCGAGTACGCGCGGGAGGCGGAGCTGCAGTTCGACCTGGCCCTCGACCACCTTGCGGGCAAGGAGATGGAGGTCGGGCGCTATTACTTGAAACGCGGCTTCTACACGGCGGCGATCCAGCGGTTCAAAGCTGTGGTCGATGAGTACCAGACCACCTCGCACACGCCCGAGGCGTTGCACCGTCTGGTCGAGGCCTACCTCGCGCTGGGGTTGGACGAGGAGGCGATCCGCTCGGCCTCGGTGCTCGGCTACAACTACGCGGGCTCGGACTGGTACGCCGACAGCTATGCATTGCTCGAATCCGACGGGGCGCTGAACGCTTCGGACGAAGGCGGCATCCTGCGGCGCATCTGGCGACAGGTCATCCTGGGCGAGTGGCTCTGACCCGATGCTTCTGAGCCTTTCGGTTCGCGACATCATCCTGATCGACCGGCTGGAGCTGAGTTTCGGCCCCGGCCTCAACGTCCTGACCGGAGAGACAGGGGCGGGCAAGTCGATCCTGCTCGACGCGCTCGGCTTCGCGCTGGGGCATCGCGGGCGGGCCGATCTGGTACGGGCAGGGGCCGAGAAGGGGGAGGTCGTCGCGGAATTCGACGTGGCGGGCAATGCGACCGTCGCCGCGATCCTGGACGAGGCCGACCTGCCGGACGAGGACGGTGTGCTGCTGATCCGGCGCACCAACACACCCGAGGGGCGCAAGACCGCCTGGGTCAACGACCGGCGCTGTTCGGGCGAGGTCCTTCGGCTGCTGTCGGCGGCACTGGTCGAGATCCACGGCCAGCATGACGATCGCGGGCTGCTCGATCCGAAGGGGCATCGCGATCTGCTCGACGCCTATGCCGGTGCGGAGGCAGAGCGCGCTGCGGTTGCGGAGGCCTGGCGCGGGCTCGGCGCGGCACGTCGGGCACTGAAGGCGGCTCAGCAGGCGCTGGAAGCGGCGCGCGCGGACGAGGAGTTCCTGCGCCACGCCATCGACGAGCTCGACAAGCTGGCGCCGGAGGCGGGCGAGGACGCGACACTCGACACCCAGCGGCGGCGGATGCAGGCCGCGATCCGCTTGGGCGAGGATGTCGCCAAGGCCGACGAGGCGTTGGGCCTGCAAGGTGCGGAGGGGCCGCTCAACGATGCGCTGCGTTGGCTCGATGGGGCGGCGGCGGGGCTCGACGGTCTGGCCGATGCGCCTGTCGCGGCCATCGAGCGGGTGCTGGCCGAACTGGGCGAGGCGCAGGCGGGGGTGGCGGCCCTGCGCGACCAGCTCGACGCCGATCCCTACGAGCTGGAACGGGTGGAGGAGCGGCTCTTCGCCATTCGCGGCTTAGCGCGCAAGCATGAGGTGCAGCCGGACGACCTCGCGGCCTATGCCGACGAGATGCGGGTGAAGCTGGCGGAGATCGACGGCGGGGCCGAGCGTATCGACGATCTGGGCCGCGCGGTGAAAGAGGCCGAGGTGGCCTACGACGCGGCGGCGGAGAAACTCGGCATGAAGCGGGCGGAGGCGGCCAAGCGGCTCGACGCCGCGATGCAGGCGGAATTGGTGCCGTTGAAGATGGAACGCTCGATCTTCACCACCGCGATCACGCCCGCGCCGGACGGGCCCGAGGGGCGCGAAGAGGTCACCTTTACCGTCGCCACCAATCCCGGCGCGCCCGCGGGGCCGATCAACCGGATCGCCAGTGGCGGCGAGCTGTCGCGCTTCCTGCTGGCGCTGAAGGTCTGCCTGACCACGCGGGCCGACGGGCTGACCATGATCTTCGACGAGATCGATCGCGGCGTCGGCGGCGCGACGGCCGATGCGGTGGGCCGCAGGCTCGCCGCCATTGCCGAGCGGGCGCAGGTGCTCGTGGTCACGCACAGCCCTCAGGTCGCGGCGCGCGGGGCGGCGCATTGGCGGATCGCTAAGGAGATCGAGGACGGCATGACCACGACCCGCGTGGTGCCGCTCGATCCCGAGGAGCGCACCGACGAGATCGCGCGGATGCTGTCGGGCGAGACGATCAGCGACGCCGCGCGGGAGGCCGCGCGGACCCTGCTGGCAGGCTAGCCGTCCGACACGGCCAGCGTACCGGCGAAGGTGACGAACAGCGCGCCGACGAGGCGATCGCGCAGCTTGCCGACCCGTGCGGAGGTTCCCACGCGCCGCCCAAGCCATGCGAAGACCAGTGCGAGGCCTGTGCACCAGATCGCGGCCGATCCGGCGAAGATCCCGCCCAGAACGGCCATCTGGGACAGCATGGATCCCGCGGCGGGGTCCGCGAATTGCGGCAGGAAGGCGAGGAAGAACAGCGCGACCTTGGGATTCAGCACGTTGATCGCCGTCCCCTTGGCCACGATCATCACGGCGCCGGGCGCGTGAAGGTCGGGCTTCGCGGAAGCCTCACCGGCGCGCCGCCAGGTCTGCACGCCAAGCCACGCGAGATAGGCGACCCCCGCCCAGCGCACCACCTCGAACGCGAGTGGCGAGGCCGCGAAGATGGCGGAAACGCCGAGCGACGCGGCCAATGCGTGCAACGATGCGCCGATCACCGTGCCCGTGGCGGCGAGCAATCCGGCCCGCCGGCCCGAGCGCATCGCATGGCCGCCAATATAGGCCATGTCCGGCCCCGGAATGGCGAGGATCACCACGCAGGCCGCGACGAAGGCGGCGAGGCTCTCGGCCGCGATCACGGCTCCCAGAAGCCCCATCCGTCGGGTTCGTAGCCGCGTTCCAGCGCGATCTTGGTCGCGCGCTCCTCCTGCGTCCAGACGCCGTCGAGCGTCAGGGGCACGTTGGTCGCGTGGGCGGCGATCATGCCGTCCTCGTGCACCTCGACCTCGTAGCCGAAGGTCCGCAGTGCCTTGGCGCAGGCGGCGGAATCCGCGCCCTCGACCGGCAGGAATTCCAGGTCGAGCGTCACGGGCGTGCCCGCGGCCAGATCGCCGCTTTCCTCGATATGTTTGAGCGTGACGGCCGTTTCCGCCTTCTGATGCTCGAAATCCCAGCTCATGCGTCGGCTCCCTGATAGTCGGCGAGGATGCGGTCGGCGTCGTCGATGACGCGGCGGATGTTGCGCGCGGCCTGACGGATGCGCTGTTCGTTCTCGACCAGTCCCAGGCGGACATAGCCCTCGCCATATTCGCCAAAGCCGACGCCCGGTGCGACCGCGACCTCCGCCTCGCGCAGCAGGATCTTGGAGAACTCCATCGAGCCCAGATGACGGAACTTCTCGGGCACCGGGGCCCAGGCGAACATCGTCGCGGGGGGCGAGGGGATGTCCCAGCCCGCGCGGGCCATCGCCTGCACCAGCACGTCGCGGCGCGACTTGTAGATGCCGCGGATTTCCTCGATGCAATCGTCGGGACCGTTCAGCGCGGCGGCGGCGGCGACCTGCACGGGGGTGAACGCGCCGTAGTCGAGATAGGACTTGATCCGGGTCAGCGCCCCGATCAGCCGCTGGTTGCCAACGGCAAAGCCCATGCGCCAGCCCGGCATGGCATAGGTCTTGGACAGTGAGGTGAACTCGACGGAAATGTCCTTCGCGCCCTCGATCTGCAGCAGCGAGGGCGGCGGGTTGCCGTCGAAATAGATCTCGGAATAGGCCAGATCGCTCAGCAGCCACAGGTGATGCTTCTTCGCGAAGGCGACGAGGTCGCGGTAGAAGTCGAGATCGGTGACCTGCGCGGTCGGGTTCGAGGGGAAGCTGACGACGACGGCGACGGGCTTGGGCACCGAGTGGGCCACCGCCTGCTCCAGCGCGCGCAGGTAAGCCTCGGGATCGAACTTGCCGTCGACCAGCGTCTGGATGTGGCGCAGCGTGCCGCCCGCGATCATGAACCCGTAGGGATGTATCGGATAGCTGGGGTTGGGCACCAGCATCACGTCGCCCGGCGCGGTGATGGCCATCGCGAGGTTGGCGAGTCCCTCCTTGGACCCCAGCGTCGCGATCACCTCCGTCTCGGGGTCGAGCTTCACGCCGAAGCGGCGCTCGTAATAGCCCGCCTGCGCCTTACGCAGTCCGGGAATGCCCTTCGATGCGGAATAGCGGTGTGTGCGCGGCCTGCGCGCCGTCTCGCACAGCTTGTCGACGATGTGGCTGGGCGTGTCCATGTCCGGGTTGCCCATGCCGAAATCGATGATGTCCACCCCGCCCGCGCGGTACTCCGCCTTCAGCCGGTTCACCTCGGCGAAGACGTAGGGGGGCAGGCGCTTGATGCGGTAGAACTCTTCGCTCATGGGGCCGGGTCCTGAACTCGGGGGATTGGAGTTGCAGCTTTATGTAGAGGTCATTCGGGGGAGGCAACGGAAGAATCGTATCGCGACGCGCGCATTTTCTTGACGGATCGTGCGGGTGCGGCAGTTGAGCTGGACATGTTGGAAACATTGCTCCACCTCGCAGGGAACATGTTGCTGCTGCTGGCGGCGACGATCCTGATCGTGCGCATCGTCGGCCTGCGGGCCTTCACCAAAATGTCGGGCTTCGACTTTGCGCTGACGGTGGCCACGGGTTCGGTGCTGGCCTCCGCTCTGATGTCGAGCGACATGTCCGTCTGGCGCGGCGTCGGGGCGCTGGCCGTGATCTTCGCCGTGCAATGGCTGACGGCGCGGGCGCGCGCGAACTGGGAGCCGGTGCGGCAGGCCATCGACAACCAGCCGCTGCTGCTGATGGATGGAGGGACGTTCCTCGACGACAACCTCGCCGCATCGCGGGTGACGCGATCGGACGTGATCGCCAAGCTGCGCGAGGCGAACGTGCAGCATCTCGGCCAGGTTCGCGCCGTGGTGCTGGAGAGCACGGGCGATGTCAGCGTTCTGCATGCCGAAGGGGACGATGCCGATTTCGACGCCGACCTGCTGCTCGAAGGGGTCCGCCGCTCCTGACGCGCGGCGCGCTCAGCCGGGCTTGCGCACGTAGACGATCCCCATCGAGTCGTGCAGGTCGATCGGCCCGCCGATGAAGTCGCCGCCGATCGGCGGCGTGCGCAGGGCGACCTCCCATCCGAAGCCCTCCAGCCCCTCGATCGGCAGGCGCAGCGGGTCGAAATCGCCGGTATGGCCGCCCTCCATGTGGGCGATCATGTAGACCTGCTCCCCATCCGGGCCGTAGCGCAGCGAGGTGAAGAGGACCGTTCCCTCCACGGGGCGGCGGTAGTCGAAACGGTCGCGGTCGCCAAGATTGTCGCGCAGCCAGGGGCGGGCGCGCCGGAACTCGCGCAGCTGGTGGTTGAACTTGGTCTGCGCGCCCGACAGCACCGAATGGTGCCGCCCGACATTGCAGTAGTCGTGCATGTCGTCCATCCAGGCGCGCGCGATCTCCTTCAGCCCGTCCACCGTGACCGGGTGCGGGCCGTCGAGCGTCGGGTCCACCTCGTTCAAGAGCTTGGCGATCACGTTGAGATCGTAATCCGTGACCTCCACCAGCGCAGGCAGGAACTCCATGAACCGGGCGAGCTGTTCGCGTGTCTCGAAGCCCAGCGCCTTGAGCCGCGGGAAGCTCTGCGGCAGCGAGTAGGAATATTCGTCCACCTGCCATTTCAGGCTGATCGCCTCCTCCGCCACGACCTTGACGCCGTACTTGTCGTCCTGATTGCGGATGAAGCCCCAGGAGGCGCGGGCCGAGGCGTTGAGGAAATCCATCGGCACGCCGGGGAAGGCGGCATAGGTCACCATCTGGATGGCGGGGTTGTCATAGGCCTTGTCGAGGATCTCCATCCGCGTGCCGCCCAGCCGCGTGTTCACGTTCAGCTTGGTGTCGACCTGGGTGCCGCGGCGCAGCGTGTCGTGGTTGGCGCAGCCCGAAATCCAGTTCGATCCATGGTTGAGGATCTCCCGGATCCGCCACCATTTCGACAGCCAGAACCCGTAGAGGAACGGCGTGTTGTGCGCGAAGGTCAGCGGGCCCCACTGGAACACGTCCGAATCGTGCTGGTTTTCGATCACGGCGCGATAGGTGGAGCTCAGCTCCCAATCCTCCTGCGGCCAGGGGCGGCCGTCCTCGAAGACGAACCAGGGGCGGTAGCGGGTGCCCGCGACCTCCTGCACGATGTCGGACATGGATTGCAGGTACTCGTCGTCATGGCGCAGGGTCTCGGCCTCGGCATCCCACCACTTGAAGTCCTGCGCGCCGTCGACGCGGACGCCGTCCGCCCCGAAATTCACCTTGCGCCGCTGCATCTCCAGCATCAGGGCGCGCACCGCCGGGTGGCGGTAATTCATGTTCTGGCCGTACATGTTCGGCCCGGCGAACCAGTAGGAGTTGAGGACATCCGTGCCCTGGTTGTCCGAATGGCCGAAGACCACGTCGAGGATCAGCTTCTTGGGCCGGGGGAAGTTGTGGAGGGCGGCGGCGAAGTCCACCAGTTCCTCCGGGCGGCCCGATTCCAGCAGGACCGGGTTCACGGTGCCCATGCCCGCAATCACCACGTCATAGCCCCAGTTCGTCGTGTCCGGACGCTTGAGATCGACGGTGATGCGCCTCTCTCCCGCCTCTTCCTGCCAGAAGGAGGGACCGGCCTCGTAGACCGTCGTGGGCTCGACCGGCAGCAGCTGCACGGCGTCGTAGCCGGCGAAGAGCCTTTCCTGAGGTTCCAGGTCCGCACCAGCGCGCACCCGCTCGGCCAGCCGCTCGTAGGTCTGGGTGAGGGCGGCGAGCGTGCCGCCCCAGGTCGCGGTGGGGACGTGGATCTGCTGGATGTTGACCGGCGGGCCGAACTTGTGGGGAGCGTCGCCTGCGAATTGCTGCCAGTAGTCGCGATCTGCGCGATCGTTGAGCAACCGCTCGGCATCGTAGAACTCCGCCGGGGCGAAGGCGCCGAAGGGCAGGGACCAGGCCATCGGATCGAGGATGTGGTGCCAGTCGCCTTCGCCATCCTGCCAGGCGAGGCGGTAGAAAGTGCCGATCCGGTCGCGATGACCCGCGGTCATGCCCGACACCGCGACGGCGGAGAAGGCGTCCGTCCGCTCCATCGGCACGCGCGTGACGGCGAAGTCGAGCCGCTGGCTGGCGTGCGAGAGGTCGAGATCCTCGGGCGGCTCGAGGCATTCGAGGTAGACGTCGCCCGCCGGGATCCGCTGTTCAAGCAGTTCGGGCGTCCAGAACACCACTTCGGCGAGGCCGTCGGACAGGTGCGCGCCGACCAGCGGCGCGATGGCACGGTGGGCCTCGAAGCTGGACGCTCCGCGCGCGAAGGCGTCGTCGATCCGCGCGATCAGGGCTGTCGTTGCGTCATCGTTGCGGTCGATCATGCGGGCGCTCCTCGGTGTCGGCTCATGCGGCAAGTGTGTCGCGGTTGCCCCCATCGTCAATTCGCAGCTGCGGAAGGGTGGTGTCAAACCGGTTTGAAATATCGGGTAGGGAGGATCTCTTCGCACTTGCATCCAAACCCGCCCCGCCCATATCGTCCGCCAACTTCCCCTCAGCGGACTTCCCGCCGATTTCCTCGGAGAGCGTTGTCATGACCGATCAGCCCAGCCGCACCGTGGCAACCAGCCAGAGCCTTCCCCTGCCGACGCCGAAATCCTCGGACCCTGCGCGGCTCGCCGCCGATATCGTCGACCGCCTGACCTATCGCATCGGCAAGGACGCGACCGTCGCCACGCAGGACGACTGGCTGACGGCGGTGATTTTGGTGCTGCGCGACCGCGTCGTCGCGAAATGGATGGAAAGCACGCGCGAGACCTATCGGCGCGAGGGCAAGCGGGTCTACTACCTCAGCCTCGAATTCCTGATCGGGCGTCTGATGCGCGACGCAATGACCAATCTGGGCCTCGTGGACGAGATGCAGGAAGCGCTCGGCGAGCTGGGTGTCGATCTCGACCTGATCCGCCAGCTGGAGCCGGACGCAGCCTTGGGCAATGGCGGACTGGGGCGGCTCGCGGCGTGCTTCATGGAGTCGATGGCGAGCGTCGACGTGCCCGCCTATGGCTACGGCATTCGCTATCAGAACGGCATGTTCCGCCAGCAGATCCAGGATGGCTGGCAGGTCGAGCTGCCCGAAACCTGGCTGGAGCACGGCAACCCGTGGGAATTCGGGCGTCGCGAGAGCGCCTACGAAATCGGCTTCGGCGGCTCCGTCGCTGTCGATGATGCGGATAAGTGCACCTGGACCCCGGCGGAGACCTTCACGGCGGAGGCGTTCGACACGCCCATCGTCGGCTGGCAGGGCAAGCGGGTGAACACCCTGCGCCTGTGGCGGGCCGAGCCGGTCGACCCGATCCTGCTGGGCAAATTCAACGCGGGCGACCATATCGGCGCTCTGCGCGAGAGCAACAAGGCGGAGGCGTTGAGCCGCGTGCTCTACCCCGCCGACGAGACAGAGGCCGGGCAGGAGCTGCGGCTGCGGCAGGAATATTTCTTCTCCTCCGCCTCGCTGCAGGACATCATCCGCCGCCATCTCAGCCAGTTCGACCGGATCACGTCGCTGCCCGACAAGGCGGCGATCCAGCTCAACGACACGCACCCCGCCGTGGGCGTGGCCGAGCTGATGCGACTGCTCATGGACGTGCACGGGCTCGATTTCGACATGGCCTGGGACATCACCAAGCGGACCATCGCCTACACCAACCACACGCTGCTGCCCGAGGCGCTGGAAAGCTGGCCGGTGCCGCTGTTCGAGCGGTTGCTGCCGCGCCACATGCAGATCGTCTACCAGATCAACGCGCGGGTGCTGAAGGAAGCGCGGGCGACCGGCACGTTCGACGACGCGCAGATCTCGGCCATGAGCCTGATCGACGAGGCGGGCGGCCGCCGCGTGCGCATGGGCAACCTCGCCTTCGCGGGCTCGCACTCGATCAACGGTGTGTCGGGGCTGCATACCGAATTGATGAAGCAGACCGTGTTCCACGATCTGCACCAGCTCTATCCGCTGCGCATCAACAACAAGACCAACGGCGTGACCCCGCGGCGCTGGCTGATGCAGGTGAACCCCGCGCTCTACGACATGGCGCGCGAGGCCGCGGGCACCGACATCATGTCCGATCTCGACGCGATGCAGGCGCTCGACACGCTGGCCGATGACGGAGCCGCGCAGGAGCGCTTCGCCGCGATCAAGCGCGCGAACAAGGAGCGGCTCGCCGCCCTGACGCAGGAGCGGATCGGCGTGTCGCTGTCGCCCGACATGATGTTCGACATCCAGATCAAGCGGATCCACGAGTACAAGCGTCAGCTGCTCAACATCGTCGAGACGGTGGCGCTCTACGACCAGATCCGCTCCCACCCCGAGCGGGACTGGGTGCCGCGTGCCAAGCTCTTCGCCGGGAAGGCGGCGGCGAGCTATCACAACGCCAAGCTGATCATCAAGCTGATCGGCGACGTGGCGAAGGTCGTCAACTCCGACCCCGCCACCCGCGACCTGCTGAAGGTCGGCTTCCTGCCCAACTACAATGTCAGCCTCGCCGAGGTGATGGTTCCGGCCGCGGACCTGTCCGAGCAGATCTCGACCGCGGGGATGGAGGCGTCGGGCACCGGCAACATGAAGTTCGCTCTGAACGGCGCTTTGACCATCGGGACGCTCGACGGCGCGAATGTCGAGATGCGCGAGCATATCGGCGCGGAGAACATCGTCATCTTCGGCCTGACGGCGGACGAGGTCGCGCAGAAACGCGCCAACGGCTACGACCCGGCGGAGGTGATCGCCGCCTCGCCCGAACTGGAGCAGGCGCTGCACGCGATCGAGACGGGTGTGTTCTCACCCGACGAGCCCGATCGGTATCGAGACCTGATCGGCGGACTGCGCAGCTCCGACTGGTTCATGGTCGCCGCCGATTTCGACGCCTATGCAAACGCCCAGCGCGAGGTCGATGCGATCTGGCGCCATCCCGCCCGCTGGCAGGCGATGGCGATCCGCAACGCGGCGCGCATGGGCTATTTCAGCTCGGACCGAACCATCCGGCAATACGCGCGCGAGATCTGGAACGTGCTGCCCTGATCGCGGCCGTTGCAGGCGTATTTGCGGGGAAGATGAAAGGGGCGGTGCCGCGGGTGCGCTGCCCCTTTCGCGTGGGGTCGTTTTGATTGCCTGTTGCGCTGCACTAGCTGACGGTCCGAACCGCAGAAAGGACACCCATGGCCGACCAGATCCTGACCGAGCCGGGCGCGATCGCCGCCATCCTCTCCGGCACACATGCCAATCCGTTCGGCGTGCTGGGCATGCACGAGACCTCCGCCGGCTGGATCGCTCGCGTCTTCGTACCTGGGGCGGAGACGGTATCGCTCGAGACACTGGACGGGCGCGAGGTCGGATCGCTCGACCGGCGGGACGCGCAGGGCTTCTTCGATGGCGCGATCACGCTGAAAGGGCGCGAGCCCCTGCGCATCCGGGCGGCCAATGCGGACGCGCGGTGGGAGTACGTCGATCCCTACAGCTTCATCCCGCTCCTGGGGGAGATGGACGACTACCTCTACAACGAAGGCTCGCACAGCCGCCTCTTCGACCGGATGGGCGCGCAGGTGACCACGCATGAGGGTGTCGAGGGCACGAATTTCGCGGTCTGGGCACCGAATGCCCGGCGCGTCTCGGTCGTGGGCGATTTCAACGCCTGGGACGGGCGGCGCCATGTCATGCGGCTGCGCCCCTCCACGGGCGTGTGGGAGATCTTCGTGCCGGGCATCGCCCCCGGAACCGCCTACAAGTTCGAGTTGATCGGGCCGGACGGCCAGCTTCTGCCGCTCAAGGCCGATCCCTTCGCCTTCGCCGCCGAGTTCCGGCCGGAGACGTCGAGCATCGTACATCGCCACGGCAACCACGACTGGCAGGATGCGGGCCATGTCGACCACTGGGCAGGCGTGGACAAGCGCCGCACGCCGGTCTCGATCTACGAGGTGCATGCGGGATCGTGGCAGCGGGCCGACGATGGCGGCTTTCTCGACTGGAACGCGATGGCCGACCGGCTGATCCCCTACTGCGTCGAAATGGGGTTCACCCATATCGAGTTCCTGCCGATCTCCGAGCATCCCTACGATCCCAGCTGGGGCTACCAGACGACGGGGCTCTACGCGCCGTCCGCGCGCTTCGGCGACCCGGACGGGTTCGCGCGGTTCATGGAAGGCGCGCATAGCGCGGGGCTGGGGGTGATCCTCGACTGGGTGCCCGCGCATTTCCCGACGGATGCGCACGGGCTGGGGCGTTTCGACGGCACGGCGCTCTACGAGCATGCCGATCCGCGGCAGGGCTATCACCCCGACTGGAACACGCTGATCTACAATTTCGGCCGCCGCGAGGTGGAGAACTACCTCGTGAACAACGCGCTCTACTGGGCCGAGAAATACCACGTGGACGGTTTGCGCGTCGATGCGGTCGCCTCGATGCTGTACCTCGATTACAGCCGGAAAGAGGGGGAGTGGGTCCCGAACGACGAGGGCGGCAACGTCAACAAGGAGGCCGTCGCCTTCCTCAAGCGGATGAACCAGGCGGTCTACGGCGCGCACCCGAACATCATGACCATCGCGGAGGAAAGCACCGCCTTCCCCGGTGTCAGCCAGCCGGTGGACGCAGGCGGGCTCGGCTTCGGGTTCAAGTGGAACATGGGCTGGATGCACGACACGCTGCAGTACATGTCAAAGGATCCGATCTATCGGAAGCATCACCACGGCGAGATGATGTTCACCTTCCACTACGCGATGAGCGAGAATTTCGTGCTGCCGCTCAGCCATGACGAGGTGGTGCACGGCAAGGGCTCGCTGCTGGCCAAGATGCCGGGCGACCGCTGGCAGAAACACGCGAACCTGCGGGCTTACTACGGGTTGGTGTGGGGCTATCCCGGCAAGAAGCTCCTGTTCATGGGGCAGGAATTCGCGCAGGAGCAGGAATGGTCCGAGAGCCGCGCGCTCGACTGGCACCTGATGGACGATCCGCTGCACCGTGGCGCGCACGACCTCGTGCGCGATCTCAACCACGCCTACAAACGCCTGCCCGCACTGCATGGCCGCGACAACGAAGGCGACGGGCTGGAGGTTGTGCTGGGCGACGACGCGGAGAACTCGGTCTTCGCCTGGCTGCGCCATGCGCCTGGCGGCAATCCTGTGCTGGTGGTCGCCAACATGACGCCGAACGTGCACGACCGCTACCGCGTGCCGGTGCCCGAGCGTTTGTCGGGCCGCTGGGCCGAGGTCGTGAACACGGATGCGGAGATCTACGGTGGGTCGGGCGTCGGCAACATGGGCGGCGCGGAGGCCGAGGGCGGTGGCCTGACGATCACGCTGCCGCCGCTCGCGACGCTGTTCTTCGAATATCAGGGCTGAGGGGTGCTCGGCTGGCTGTTCCGGAGGGAGCGGCGGGCTGATCCGCGCGCACGCCGGTTGCAGGTCGAGATCGAGGCTCTGACCACGCAGCGTGACGCGAGCGAGGACGCGGCCGAGATCGCCGGGATCGAGGAGCGCTTGCAGGTGCTGACGCGCGAGCTGCAGGCCGAGATCGACCGGATGCGCACCTGGGGCTGAGCCGTTGCGGCGGATCGCCCCCTATGCCTGCCGAGGAGAATGCGGCACGCTGGCTGCATGAAACACGCGCTCGCCTTCACGCTGTCGCTGCTCGCCACCGGTGCCATCGGACAGGAGGCGGTGCAGGAACCGGTCGGCCTCGAACTGGTGCTGCTGGCCGATGCGTCCGGCTCCATCGATGCGGAGGAACTTGCCTTCCAGCGGTCGGGCTACGCGCAGGCGATGCAGGAGCCGCGTGTGCTGGAGGCGATCGCCGAAGGGCTGTGGAGCCGGATCGCCGTGACCTATGTGGAATGGGCCGAGTATCCCGAGGTCGTGGTGCCCTGGATGGTGATCGAGGACGCCGCCGATGCCGCCGCCTTCGCCGAGGCGCTGGCCGTGGCCCCGCGCCGCGCGGTCGGGCGCAACGCCATCGGGCGGGCGCTGCTGGGCGGGATGGAGCTGATCGAGGGCAATGACATTCAAGGGGTGCGCGGCGTGATCGACTTTTCGGGCGACACGATCGGGAATTTCCACGGACCGTCCATTGCCGAGGCGCGGCGCGAGGTGCTCGCCGCCGGGATCACGATCAACGGTCTGCCGATCCTGCGCCCGGACCGCGGTGGGGACATGCTTGCCGACGCTTACGCGGACCGGATCATCGGCGGGCCGGATGCCTTCATGGTCGTCGCCGAAAGCCGGGAGACCTTCGCCCTCGCCGTGCGGCGCAAGCTGGTGCTGGAGATCGCGGGGCTGACGCCCGACGAGTTCGACACGGCGACGCTGGCCGAATGAAAAACGGCGGCCCCGCAGGGCCGCCGCTCTCTCTCCGTTCCAGTCTAGCCTGTGGTTACATGCCACCCATGGAGACGGCGAAGCCGCTGAAACCACCCATCCCGAGATCGGCAAGCTCGGTCGCCGCGCCGGTTTCGAGGTCGATCATGTAGAGACCCGCGGTCTCGGACCCCTCGGTCTGCAGGATCGCATAGGCCTGATCCTCACCCTCGGCAGGCGACACGATGTCGAAGCCGCCCATCGGCGCAAGGTCGAGCGCCACACCGTCCACGGTCACCGCGCCGATCGTCTCGAGCGTGCCGTCGTTGTTGGCGAGGCTCACCAGCGCATTGCTCTCGGCGTCGAGCGCGTACTGGAAGGTCGAGCCCGCGGTCTGGCCCGCGATCGCGTTGGTATAGGCGTTGGCGTAGATCATCGGCGTCATGCCGGCGCTGCCGTCACCCTCCGCGTAGGCGAGGTTGGTGAAGCGACGCACGGAGTTGGCCCGCTCGTCATTGTCGCCGAACCCGTCGGGGAAGTAGACGAGGTTGTCGCCGTTCGAGGACACAGCACGGACGGCGTCGATCGCGTTGTTGAAGTCGAAGGCGACCATCGCGCCGTCGTCGATCGTGGCATCGTCCATGAAGGTCGCGCCCAGATCGGTCAGTTCACCCGTCGCGGTGTTGATCGTGTAGATCATGCCGTCGGAATAGCCGAGCAGCTCGCTCGTCACCGGGCGCCAGGCGATGGCGTCGAGTTCGGTGGACAGATCGAAGGTCTGCACGTCGCCGGGTGCGGCGATATCGGCCATCACGACCAGCGTGTTGCCGTCATCGGCGAGCGCATAGCCCATGTTGCCAGCATGCGCGGCACCGAAGGCCGGGCTGGTCGCGAGGGCGAGGGCGGAAGCAGCGGTAAGAATGCGAAACGTCATGTTATTCCTCTCTGTTTTGCGACTTTGTCCGGCGTGAATGACCGGCTTGTCGTGGTCAGTAACGGTGCCTTTCCGGCTCGAGTTTCGCTGCAGCGGGCTTTTTTGGGGGGAATCGCCCGAAAAAATTGCGGTCGTGTTTTGCCACGCGCGCGCTACGCTCTTTATGAGAGGCGGCTCGAACCGCCCGAAACGAGACAAGACGGGAGGATCGACATGCAACCACAAGGACCGCTCAGCCGCGATGCGATGGCCTATGTGCTCGCGGGCGGGCGCGGATCGCGGCTCAAGGAGCTGACGGACGTGCGTGCGAAACCGGCTGTCTATTTCGGCGGCAAGACGCGGATCATCGACTTCGCCCTGTCCAATGCGCTCAATTCCGGCATCCGGCGCATGGGTGTCGCGACCCAGTACAAGGCACACAGCCTGATCCGGCACCTCAACCGCGGCTGGAACTTCCTGCGAACCGAACGGAACGAGAGCTTCGACATCCTGCCCGCCTCGCAGCGGACATCCGACGCCTGGTACGAGGGCACGGCGGATGCGGTCTTCCAGAACATCGACATCATCGAGGACTACGCCCCCGAATACATGGTGATCCTCGCGGGCGACCACATCTACAAGATGGACTACGAAATCATGCTGCAACAGCACGTGAACACCGGCGCGGACGTCACGGTCGGCTGCCTGACCGTGCCGCGGATGGAGGCGACGGGCTTCGGCGTCATGGCCGTCGATGCAGATGACCGCATCACCGAATTCGTCGAGAAGCCCGCCGATCCGCCCGGTATACCGGGCGACGAGGGCAACGCGCTGGCCTCGATGGGGATCTACGTCTTCAACACCGCCTTTTTGATGGAGGAATTACGCCGCGATGCGGCGACCGAAGGGTCCAAGCGCGATTTCGGCGGGGACATCATCCCGCATATCGTCAGGAACGGCCACGCGCAGGCGCACCGGTTCGAGGCGTCCTGCGTCCGCTCCGACGCCGAGAGCCTCGCCTACTGGAAGGATGTCGGCACCGTCGATGCCTACTGGCAGGCCAATATCGACCTGACGACGACGGTCCCCGATCTCGACCTCTACGACCGCAACTGGCCGATCTGGACCCATGCCGAGACGCTGCCGCCCGCAAAGTTCGTCCATAACGAGGAGGGGCGTCGCGGGTCTGCCGTGCAATCGCTGGTGTCGGGCGATTGCATCATCTCGGGCACGGAGATGTCGAACTCGCTGTGCTTTTCCGGCGTGCGCACGAATTCCTATTCGGTGCTCGACAAGGCAGTGATCCTGCCGGGCTGCGAGATCGGACGCCATGCGCGATTGAAGAACGTGGTTCTCGACCGTGGGGTCACGATCCCCGACGGCATGATCGTCGGCGAGGATGCCGAGGAAGACGACCGCCGCTTCCGCCGGACCGAAAACGGCATCGTTCTGATCACCCAGAAGATGATCGACGCGCTGGAGAGCTGAGTGAAGGTCCTCTCCGTCACCTCCGAGATCTACCCGCTCGTCAAGACCGGGGGCCTCGCCGATGTCGCCGGGGCCCTGCCGGTCGCGCTGGCGGGGCAGGGGGTGGAGGTGACCAGTTTCGTCCCCGGCTATCCGGCGGTGACGCAGGCGCTGACGAAGGCGAAAACCGTGCGACAGGGCCCCGACTGGCGTATCCTGTCCGGGCGCGCCGATGGTCTGGACCTGATGGTCTTCGACGCGCCCGACCTCTTCGACCGCGATGGCGGACCCTACGGCAAGGACGGCGCGGACTGGCCCGACAATGCCCGCCGTTTCGCCCGGTTCGCCCGCGCGGCGGCAGAGGTGGCGCGCGATGGCTTCGACCTGCTGCACGCGCATGACTGGCAGGCGGCGCTGGCGCCGGTGCATCTCGCGCTCGACGGCGGGCCGCCGAGCCTGCTGACCATCCACAACATCGCCTTCCAGGGGCGCTATGGCCGCGACGTGCTGGACGAGCTCGCGCTGCCCGAGGGCGCCTTCTCGGTCGAGGGGGTCGAGTATTGGGGCGATGTCGGTTTCCTCAAGGGCGGGCTAAGCCTCGCCTCCGCGATCACGACGGTCAGCCCGACCTACGCGAAGGAGATCCGAACGCCCGAGTTCGGCATGGGCATGGAGGGCATCATCAACGCCCGCGCCCATGTGCTGCACGGCATCGTCAACGGCATCGACACCGAGGCCTGGAACCCTGCGGACGACCCGGCGCTGGTTAAAGGCTTCTCCCCGCGGACGTTGGCCCGCCGCCGCGCGAACCGCGAGGCGCTCGACGACCGTTTCGGATTGCAGCCGGGGGGACCGCTGTTCTGCGTCATCTCCCGCCTGACCTCGCAAAAGGGGCTCGACCTGCTGGCGCAGAATGTCGATCACCTGGTGGGCCTCGGGGGGCGCCTCGCCGTGCTAGGATCGGGCGAACCGGGGCTGGAGCAGGCCTTCGCCCACGCGGCGGATCGCCATCCGGGCCGGGTCGCAATCCATGTCGGCTATGACGAGCCGCTGAGCCACCTGATGCAGGGCGGGGCAGATGCCATCCTGATCCCCTCCCGGTTCGAGCCGTGCGGGCTGACGCAGCTCTACGGCCTGCGCTATGGCTGCGTGCCGATCGTGGCGCGGACCGGCGGTCTGGCCGACACGGTCGTCCATGCGAATGACGCCGCATTGCGGGCGGGGGTGGCGACGGGCATCGTCCACGCCCCCGGCGACGGCTTCGCGCTCGGGGCCGCGATCGCCGAGGCCTGTCGCCTGTACGGCACGCTCGACTGGACCGCGATGCAGCGCGCCGGGATGCGCAGCGAGGTCGGGTGGGAGGCGTCCGCCGCGCAATATGCGGCGCTCTACCGCAGCCTCGTCTGAACGGGAACCGAGCTGCCCTTGCGAAGTTCTTGCTGCGGCGCATATGGTGCGCCGCAACCGCTTTGAGGCACTCCCCAGATGTCCGACCCGACCTACACCCCCGGCGCAGTCCCCGACGAGACCGGCACCCGCTTCACCCTGTGGTCCGAAGCCGCCGATGCGATCCACCTGCATCTGCCCGACCGCACGGTTCCGCTGACCCGCGAGGGCGACTGGTGGAGCGTCCATGTCGAGGGCGTCGGCGACGGCGCACCCTACACCTACACCGCCGAAGGGCCCTGGCTGCCGGAGGAGGCGCGCGTCTTCGACCCGGCCAAGCACCTGATGGACCCCTGGGCGCGGGAGCAGACCGGCCCCTGGCGCTTCGACGAGGCGCTGCGCGAGCGTGGCGCGGACACGTCGGATATCGTGCCCAAGGCCATCGTGCGTGCGCCGCTCGGCGGCACGGCGCCCGAGCCGGTCTTCCAGCCCGGCGGCCTGATCTACGAGCTGAACGTGCGCGGTTTCACCATGCGCCACCCGGACGTGCCGGAGGAGCAGCGCGGCACCGTCGCGGCCCTCGCGCATCCCTCGGTGATCGAACATCTCAAGGCGCTCCATGTCGAGGCGGTGGAGTTGATGCCCATCGTCGCCTGGATCGACGAATGGCATCTCGGTCCGCTTGGTCTGACCAATGCCTGGGGCTACAACCCCGTCACCTTCGGCACGCCCGATCCTCGGCTTTGCCCCGGCGGGCTGCCCGAATTGCGCGACACGGTGGCGAAGCTGCGCGAGGCGGGCATCGGCACGATCCTCGACCTCGTGTTCAACCACACGGGCGAGGGCGATCTGGACGGCCCCACGCTCAGCCTGCGCGGCATCGCCAATGCCGCCTCCTACCGCCATGTCGGCCCCGATCTCGTGAACGATACCGGCTGCGGCAACACGGTCGCCTGCGATCACCCGATGATCCGGCGGCTGATCCTCGACACGCTGCGGATGTTCCGCGCCGAATGCGGCGTGGACGGCTTCCGCTTCGACCTCGGGCCGGTGCTGGGCCGCACGATGGACGGGTTCGACCCGAATGCCGAGACGCTGCGCGCGATGCGAGAGGATCCCGATATCGGCTCGGGCCTCCTGATCATGGAGCCCTGGGACATCGGTCCCGGCGGCTACCAGGTCGGCCAGTTCGGGGAGCCGTTCCTGGAATGGAACGACCGCGCGCGCGACGACATGCGCAGCTTCTGGAAGGGGACCGGCCCGCTTGCCGATCTCGCCACGCGGCTGGCGGGATCCTCGGACATGTTCGACGGGGAGCAGACCCGCACGGTCGATTTCCTCGCCGCGCATGACGGCTTCACCCTGCACGACCTCGTCTCCTACGAGGAGAAGCACAACGAGGCCAATGGCGAGGACAACCGCGACGGCCACAACGACAACCAGTCGTGGAACAACGGTGTCGAGGGCGGCAGCGACGATCCGGCCGTGATCGCGGCGCGCAGGCGCGACATCGCGGCCCTGCTCGGCACGCTCTTCGCCGCGCGGGGCTCGATCATGCTGACCGCGGGCGACGAGATGGGCCGCACGCAGCAGGGCAACAACAACGCCTATTGCCAGGACAACGAGATCAGCTGGGTGGACTGGGAGAATATCGACTTCGATATCCTCAACGCCGCGCAGGCCTATGCGCGGGCACGGGCAGAGGTCGCGGAACTGGGGCGCCTCAACTTCCTGACCGCCGATTGCGTCGAGTGGTGCAACCCGGACGGCTCGATCGTCACCGACTGGGAAGGCGGGCGCGCCGTGCAGATGCGTCTGCCGGGCGTCGTGGTCGCGATCAACGGAAGCGATGTCGAGCTGCCCTTCGCCCGGCCCGAGGGCAACTGGACCAGCCTGCGTGGATGGGGCGACGTGCCCGCCCGCAGCGTCGACTACTGGATGGAGACGGACTGAGACATGAGCAATCCCGACTGGTGGCGCGGCGCCACGTTCTATCAGATCTATCCCCGTTCGTTTCAGGACACCGACGCGGACGGCATCGGCGACTTCCGGGGCATCACGCAGCGGCTCGACCATGTCGCCGGCCTCGGGGTCGATGCGATCTGGATCAGCCCCTTCAACAAATCGCCCATGAAGGATTTCGGCTACGACGTCTCGGATTACCGGGACGTCGACCCGATGTTCGGCACGCTCGACGAGTTCGACACGCTGATCGCGCGGGCACACGAACTGGGGCTGAAGGTCACGATGGATATGGTGATGGCCCATTGTTCGGACCAGCACCCCTGGTTCCTCGAAAGCCGCACCAGCCGCGAGAACGCCAAGGCCGACTGGTTCGTCTGGGCCGAGGCGCAGGAGGACGGCTCCGCCCCGACCAACTGGCTCAGCGTCTTCGGCGGCCCGAGCTGGGAATGGGACAGCATCCGCCGCCAGTACTACATGCACAACTTCCTGACCTCGCAGCCGCAGCTCAACTACCACAATCCGGACGTGCAGGAGGCGATGCTGGGCGAGATCCGGTTCTGGCTGGACCGTGGCATCGACGGGTTCCGCTTCGATGCGTGCAACTACCATTTCCACGATACCGAGCTGCGCAACAACCCGCCCGCCACGCGCGGCAGCGGGTCGAGCTTCATCGAGGCGTCGAACCCCTACAGTTTCCAGCAGCACGATTACGACAAGTCGCGGCCCGAGAATCTCGACTTCCTCAAGCGCGTGCGCGCCCTGCTCGACGAGTATGACGACCGCACCTCGGTCGGCGAGGTGGGGGACGAACAGCGCAGCTACGACACGGTCGCGGCCTATACCCGTGGATCGGAGAGGCTGCACATGGCCTACACGTTCGATCTGCTGGCCGACCAGTTCTCGGCGACGTTCATCCGCGAGACCGTCGAGAAGATCGAGGACAAGGTTTCGGAGGGCTGGGTCTGCCACTCCTTCTCCAACCACGACGTGACCCGCCACGTCACCCGCTGGGCGCAGGAGGGCGACGACCCGGAGCGGCTGGCGAAGTTCTGCATCTCGCTGCTGACCTGTCTGCGGGGCACGATCTGCCTCTACCAGGGGGAGGAGCTGGGCCTGCCCGAGGCCGAAATCGCATACGAGGATCTGACCGATCCCTACGGCATCCGCTTCTGGCCCGGCTTTAAGGGTCGCGACGGCTGTCGCACGCCGATGGTGTGGGAAGCGGACAAGCGGTTCGGCGGTTTTTCCGAGACCAACGCGGCGAAGCCCTGGCTGCCGGTGCCCGACGCGCACCTGCCGCTGGCGGTGGATCGGCAAGGCGAGGGCAGCGTTCTGGACCACTACCGCGCGGCCATCGCGCTTCGGCAGGACGATGCGGCGCTGGTAAAGGGCGACATCTCCTTCCTCGACGATCTGCCCGAGGACGTCCTGGGTTTCACCCGCACGCATGACGGCGCGACGCGGACCTGTCTGTTCAACTTCGCACGAGAGGAGCGGACGGTCGCCTCGCATGGCACACCGACCGACATGCCCACCGCCACGGCTCAGCTCGCCGTCGAGACGGACGGGAAAACCGTGCTGCCGCCGCTGGGCTTCGCGATCATCTAGTCGGCCCGGCTGGTCAGCACGCACCGCCACCCTAGCTGCGGACGGGAACCCGACCGAACGAAAGGCGGCCCGATGTTCGACGCCCTGTCCCTGCCGATCCTGATCGCGCTCTTCGCTCTCGGGGCCGCCGTCGTGGTGGCCTGCGGTGCGATGCTGACCAGCCGGGCCGACCGGTTGGCGGACGCCACCGGGCTCGGTGAGGCGGTGGTCGGCGGGCTGATGCTTGGGGCAGCAACCTCGTTGCCCGGCATCGTCGCGACGGTGACGGCGGCGCTCGACGGGCTGCCGTCGCTGGCGCTGTCCAACGCGGTGGGCGGGATCGCGGTGCAGACGTTGTTCCTCGTCGTCGCGGACCTCGCCTATCGCCGCGCCAACCTCGAGCACGCGGCGGCGGATGCGGGCAATCTGATCTCCTCGGGCGCGCTGATCCTGATGCTGTCCTGCGCGCTCGCCGCAGGGTTCGCGCCCGCCTTCACGATCTTTTCCGTCCATCCAGTCAGCCTGCTTTTGTTCGCCATCTACTTCGTCGCTATGCGCCGCGCGGTCCAGCTGGCCGACACGCCGATGTGGACTCCGCGCGCCACGCCGCACACCCGCGACGACGAGCCGGACGAGGACGCGGCGCGCCAACCGATCCTGCCGCTGGTGGCGAGCTCCCTGGCGCTGGGGCTGGTTGTGGCGGTCGCGGGCTGGCTGCTGGCCAAGACCGGCACCGGCATCGCGCGTGAGGCCGGTCTGTCGCAAAGCCTCGTCGGCGCCTTGATGATCGCGGTCGTCACCTCGCTGCCGGAACTGGTCACGACGCTGGCCGCCGTCCGCCGCGGCGCGCTGCAACTGGCCGTGGGCGGGATCATAGGCGGCAATGCCTTCGACGCATTGTTCCTCAGCCTCGGCGACATCGCCTATCGCGACGGATCTCTCTACCACGCGGTCGGCAACGATGACCGCTTCGTGATGGCCACGGCGCTCGCCATGACGGCGGCGCTGTTGCTGGGCCTCATCATGCGCGACCGCAAGGGCATCGGGCTGGAGGGCGGCGCGATCGCCGGGCTCTACGCGATGATGGTCTTCGTCCAGCTCAACCGCTGACCGCGCCGGAATAGAACAGCCGACCCAGCCCCACGGTAAAGACGATGCCCCCCGCCAGCGCATGCATCAGCACCGCCGTCCAGAAGCTGCCCCGCCGCTCGTATGCCCAGGCGAAGGCGAGCCCGCCCGAAAAGGTCATGGCGAGCACGATCCAGTCCCGGTACATCAGGTGCGCCAGCGAGAACAGCGCGGCGTTGATCCAGATGCCCGCCCCAGAGGGCACCAGCGCGCCATAGCGGCGAAAGAAGAGCGGGCGGAAGATCAGCTCCTGCGGCAGGGCCGAGACCAGCGGGTAGAGCGCCAGGATCGTCAGCCACAGCGCGGTCTCGGTGCGCGGCAGGTAGAGCCACATCTGCGGCATGAGGGTCAGCGTCAGGACAATCGCGACCAGGGCCGTGGCCAGGGCGAAGATCACCGTCGCGCGCCACTCGATCCGGGCCACGGCAAGCTCGCGCCAATCGAACCCCTCGGTCCGATGCAGCAGCACGATCCCGATACCGGTCACGGCGGCCAGCACCGTCCACATCGTCGAGGGCGGCAGCCCGAAGGCGAGCAGCAGCGGAACGCCGAGATAGAACCCGACCAGTTCCGCCCATAGCCGCCCGTGCCCGATCACTCCGGTCGATACCGGCCGAAGACGTCGATCATCTCGATCGTCACGAGCCCCGAGACGATGACCCCGCAGATGATCGCCGTCAGCACGGCCGAGACCACAGTGGTGATGACGATCTTGCGCTTCATCCTCAGATTGGCCGGGGAGCCGGGGGGCGTGCCGGGCACGACCTCGCCGTCCTCCTCCTGGCTGACCTCGCCGATGGGCAGCACGACGAAGAGGGCGAGGAACCACATCACGGCGAAGACGACGATGACGGAGGTGATGGCCATGTCAGGCTTGCTCCAGTTCCACCAGCGTGCCGGTGAAATCCTTGGGGTGCAGGAACAGGACCGGCTTGCCATGCGCGCCGATCTTCGGCTCGCCCGATCCGAGGACACGCGCGCCGCTCTCCTTCAGCCGGTCGCGGGCGGCGAGGATGTCGTCCACCTCGTAGCAGATGTGATGGATGCCACCCGACGGGTTCTTGTCGAGGAAGCCCCGGATCGGGCTATCCTCGCCAAGCGGGTAGAGCAACTCGATCTTGGTATTGGGCAGGGTGATGAAGATGACCGTGACGCCGTGATCCGGCTCGTCCTGCGGCGCGCCGACATCCGCGCCCAGCGTGTTGCGGTACTGCTCGGCTGCGGCGTCGAGATCCGGCACCGCGATGGCGACGTGGTTGAGGCGTCCGATCATTTTGCTCTCCCTTTGACTGCGGCTCTCATATGCGATCCGCCGCGGCTCGAAAAGCGGGACGAGGCGTCGCGGCCCGCCGTGCTAGGCTGCGGTGCCGAATCCTGCTGGAAAGGGAAGCGCATGGAACTCAACCAATACCTGTTCTTCAGGGATGATTGCGAGGAGGCGATGACCCTCTATGTCGACACGCTGGGCGGCGAGATCGTGCACGTCATGCGCAACGGCGACGCACCGTCGGAGGAGGAGCGGATGCCCGGCGGCGATAATCTGGTGATGAATATGGTCGCAAAGGTGGCCGGGCGTCTGGTGATGGCGTCGGACAATTCGCCGGACATGTACCAGACGCCGCAGGGCTTCCGCCTGCAGATCGAGGTGGATAGCGATGCGGAGTTCGACAGGGTCTACGCAGCCCTCGCCAAGGACGCCCGCGCCCATGACATGCCCGCCGGGGAGACCTTCTGGGCGGTGAAGTTCGCGATGTTCACCGATCGGTTCGGTACGCCGTGGATGCTGAATTACACCGGCGACAAGATGGGCTGAGCGGCGCGCTCAGTCCTCCTCCTCGCCCAACCCGGCGATGGAGAGGGGGGCGGCCTCCAGCCCCTGCTCCCGGCACCAGTGCACCAGCGCCTCCTCCGCGCCGTGCGTGACCCAGACGGTTTCGGCCTGCACCTCGCGCACGGTGGCGCAGAGCGCGTCCCAGTCGCAATGGTCCGACACGATGAGCGGCAGCTCCACGCGCCGCTGCCGGGCACGGGCCCGCACCTGCATCCAGCCCGAGACGCCCACGGGCAGCGCGTCGGGCAGGCGGCGGGCCCACCGGTCCTGGATCGCGCCGGGCGGGGCCAGCACGATCTGGCCGCGCAGCTCCGCCTTGTCGGTGTCGAGCACGGGACGCCATTCGCCCATCGGCACGCCTAGCGCCTCGTAGAGTTCCACCAGCTTGATGAGCGCGCCGTGCAGGTACACGGGCGCGTCATGGCCGCGCGCGCGCAGTTCCGCGATGATCCGCTGCGCCTTGCCCAGCGCATAGACCCCCAGCACATGCGCCCGCTCGGGGAACGCGGCGAGCGAGGTGAACAGCCGGTCGAGCTCTCCCTGAATCGGCGGATGGCGGAACACCGGCAGGCCGAAGGTCGCCTCGGTCACGAAGAGGTCGCAGGGGACAGGCGCGAAGGGGGTGCAGGTCGGGTCGTGCGCCCGCTTGTAGTCCCCGGTGAAGATCGCCCGCGCGCCACCCGCCTCGATCACGATCTGGGCGGAGCCGAGCACGTGGCCCGCCGGCCTGAAATGCACATCGACATCGCCGATGCGCATGACCTCGCCCTCCTCGGCCGCCTGCACCGCGGCGAAGGCATCGGCGCCGTAGCGGGTCTGAGCGATGGCGATCGTGTCGGCCGTGGCCATCAGGTGCCGGTGTCCAGGGCGGCAATGATCGCCGTGCCCATGCGTGACGAGCGCCCGATCGACGGGCTGCACGGGGTCGATGTAGAAGCCGCCCGGCGGGCAATAGAGCCCCTCGTCGCGCACCTGCAGCAGATCGGTGGCCTTCATCGCGCCCTCCTCGTCCCGGCAGGGCAGGTAGGGCGCGGGGCCGCGTCAGACCAGTCGGCGCAGGCGCTCGCGCAGGACCGACTTCACCAGTTCCAACTCCGCGCGCAGATGGGCCATCTCGGCGCGCAGGTCGCCCTCGGGCAGGTCGCCGATGGTCACCGGCAGAGTGGCAAGGGCATGCTCCTCCCCCTGCCGCCGGATCTGGATCAGGTTGATCCCGGCGCGCAGGTGTTCGGAGGGGAGGGGATGGACCACCTCCACCCATCCGCGCCGCTCGGGCAGGGGGCGTGGCACGGGCCGTGCGATCACCGCGCCGTCGAGCACCAGTTCGAGAGGGACGAACCCGCCGGCCTCCACCTGCGCGTGGATCTCTCCTCCGTCGATCCGGATGTGGCTGTCATCGGTCATGCGGGCGGTCCTTCCTCACAGCGACAGGCGCGGGCGTCGCGCGATGGTCAGGTCGCGGATCTCGATCCGGTTCATCGGCCTGGGGGCGAAGATCAGGTCGATCCAGATCTCGCGCGCGCGGTCGGGATCATAGTCGGTGTAATGCACGTCGAATTCCAGCGCCGTCACGCCGGGCCGCAGGTCGAGCTGGCGCACCACCTGTTCGGTATTCGGGCCGTGGCCGAGGTTCAGCCGCGCGAAGACGTCGCAATTCTGCTCGATCGAGAGGTCGTAGCCGAGCCGGATCAGGTCGTTGCGCCCGACGGTCCCGACGCGGGTCTCGGGCAGGGCGAGGGCCAGCGAGACGAAGCTGCCCTCGACATGCCACAGGTCCATAATCAGCGCCTGGCCCGACCCGCCCTGCACCTGCCGGGTGGAGAGGTGCGCAGCGTCGAAGTCGTGATGCAGCGTCACATCCGCCGATAGGGCATATCCGCTGTCGGGCGCCACCATGTCCGCGGTCGCCTGACGCGTGGCGACGAGGCTCGGCCGGTGCAGCAACTCCGCGTCGCCGGGAAGGTCGGCGCCGAACACGGCCTCCGCCGATGGGGCGGTCAGCCGGATCGACTGGCCGAGGCGCGACAGCTCCTCCGCCTGCCGCGACCAGCGCCGCGCCGTCTGCGGCTGCACATGTCCCAAGGAGCGGACGCGCCTGCGGAAGGCCCGGCGGGTCAGCCAGACGAGCGCGTCGCCATAGGCCGTGCGGACCCGCTCCAACATCCGCTATCCCAGCGTCGCGTTGGCCTGCCGCACCGCACGGCGGAACGCCGCCAGCCGGTCGTAAAGCGGCCCTTCCCCGGCCCAGGCACCGTCGTAGCCGCGTGCGGTCAGGATCAGCATGCGGCCATTTTCCTCGCTGACCGCGCGCCAGAAGCGTCGGGCCGCACCCGGAAAGGCGCCGTCGCTGTCTTCCAGCAAGGCATAGACCGTATCGCCGACGATGCGGGTCTCGATCAGGCGGGTGACGCCATCGGCCTCGCCCAGCGAGCTGTCGCCGCGGCGGGACTGGATGCTGCGCTCGACCACCCGCATCCGCTCGCGCAAGTCGCCGCGCCCCGGCACCGGGCCCGTGTCGACGCTGGCCGTCATCAGCGCGAGGATCGGGGCCGGGGGCCCTTCGGTCATGCCGAGTCCTGCGCAATCGGCCGCGATCACCGCGCCGGTATCGACCGGGTCGGAGGTCAGGCACGCGCCGCTCGGCGGCGCGATGGCGACGTCGCGGCCGGCGCGTTCGAGGGTCAGCCCTTGCATGAGGGCCGTGTCCAACGAACCGCCGGCCTCCTCCTCGACCCGCTCCACCGGCTCGCAGGCCGCGATCAGGCCGACGAGGATGAGCGCCCTAGAGATCCGCATAGACGTGCTTCTCGCTCTGCGCGCCGGGATGGGTCACGGCCCCCTTGTAGGTGGCACCGACCTGCTGGGCGTATTTCCACAGCGCGCCCGAGGCGTAGATCGTGTCCTTCGGGCCGGACCAGTCCGCACGGCGCTGCGCCAGTTCCTCGTCGCTGAGATCGACGGAGATCGTGCCCGCGCGCGCGTCGAGCGTGATCGTGTCGCCGTTGCGCAGCAGCGCGATCGGCCCGCCATGCGCGGCCTCGGGGCCGACATGGCCGACGCAGAACCCGCGTGTCGCGCCCGAGAAACGCCCGTCGGTGATCAGCGCCACCTTCTTGCCCATGCCCTGACCGGACAGCGCCGCGGTGGTCGCCAGCATCTCGCGCATGCCGGGGCCGCCCGCGGGACCCTCGTTGCGGATCACGATGACCTCGCCTTCCTCGTATTCACGGTTCTGCACGGCGGCGAAGGCGTCCTCCTCGCACTCGAAGACTCGCGCGGGGCCGGTGAAGCTCAGCTGCTCCTCGGTCATGCCCGCGATCTTCACGATGGCGCCTTCGGGGGCGAGGTTGCCCTTCAGCCCGACGACGCCGCCGGTCTTGCTGATCGGGGTGGCGACGGAGTGGATGACCTTGCCGTCCGCCTCGCGGGTGACGCGGTCGATCTCCTCCCCGATCGAACGGCCCGTCGCGGTGACGCAGTCGCGATGGATCAGGCCCGCCTTGTCCAGTTCCTTGAGCACGACCGGCACGCCGCCCGCCTCGTAGAGGTCCTTTGCCACGTAGGCGCCACCCGGCTTGAGGTCCACGAAATAAGGTGTCTCACGGAAGATGTCGGTGACGTCTTCGAGGAAGAAGTCGATCCCGGCCTCATGCGCGATGGCCGGAAGGTGTAGCCCCGCATTGGTCGAGCCGCCGGTACAGGCGACGACTCGGGCCGCGTTGATCAGGCTCTCGCGCGTGACGATGTCGCGGGCGCGGATGTTCTTCGCGATCAGGTTCATGACCGCCTGGCCCGACGCCTCGCCATACTGGTCGCGGCTCTCGTAAGGGGCGGGCGCGCCGGAGGAATTCGGCAATGCGAGGCCGATCGCCTCGCTCACGCAGGCCATTGTATTTGCAGTGAACTGCCCGCCGCAGGCCCCGGCGGAGGGGCAGGCGACCTGCTCGAGCTTCTCCAGCTCGCAGGTGGAGAGGTTGCCCGCCTGGTGCTGGCCCACCGCCTCGAACACGTCCTGGACCGTCACGTCGCGTCCCTCGTAGCGGCCCGGCAGGATCGAGCCGCCATAGACGAAGACGCTCGGCACGTTCAGGCGGACCATCGCCATCATCATGCCGGGCAGGGATTTGTCGCAGCCCGCGAGGCCGACGAGGGCGTCGTAGGCGTGGCCGCGCATGGTCAATTCTACAGTATCTGCAATGGCTTCGCGGCTGGCCAGCGAGGAGCGCATGCCCTCGTGGCCCATCGCGATGCCGTCGGTGACGGTGATGGTGGTGAACTCGCGCGGGGTACCCTTCGCGACCTTCACGCCCTGCTTGACCGACTGGGCCTGGCGGTTGAGGGCGATGTTGCAGGGCGCGGCCTCGTTCCAGCAGGTCGCGACGCCCACAAGTGGTTGATGAATCTCGGTTTCCGAAAGGCCCATCGCATAGAGGTAGGAGCGATGCGGCGCGCGCGCGGGTCCTTCGGTGACATGGCGCGAGGGCAGGCGGGACTTATCGATCGTCATGGGTGTTCCCCTCGGAATTTGGGCCGCATCGGGCGAGACCTTCTGGGATCACAGGGGTACTTTCGCCCAAGCGCAAGAGCAAGCGTTAACGCCCGAAACGGCGGTCTGCGATGCGTATGGAAAGCGTATGGCACGCGTATGGCGACCAAATGGCTCGGGTATTCGCGTTAACCATTCGCCCAGACATGGCGCTCGGGCACGATCTCGACTCCGAGGGACGCGGCGAAGAGTTCGACCGCGACGCGCATCGCGTCGGCGACGGGCGGCAGGATCAGCCAGCCGAGCCAGCCCAGCAGCCCGAGCGCGCCGAGCGCCAGCGAGATTCCGAGGGTACGCCACACGGTCAACCAGAACATGACGGGGCGATAATGCCGGGTGTGCTCGCCCCGGATCAGGCGGATCTCCTGTGCCAGGTGCCGGGCCGCGCGCGGGGGCGGCAACCCCTCGCCCAGCGCGTAGGCGGCGAGCAGCAGATGCGCGAGCGTCGGCAGGAGGGTCGAGAGCAGCACGAACCACAGCCACGGATAATCGCCCGGTGCCGCGCGGATGTCGCGCAGCAGGTCGCCCATGTCGAGCAACCCGTCGGCGGCGATCCGGTCCGCGCCGTGCAGCACGGCGACGAGGGTGAGGGTCAACAGGACGAACAGCCCCAGCGCCCCGAACAGGTCGATGGCGGCCCAGCGCATGTGGCGGCCACTGTCATGACCGCGATACAGGGTCCAGCGGGTCAGGCCGAGGGAGGCGTAGTCGTAGAGGCCGTTGATGAGGGGGAGGATCGCGAGGAAAAGGACCAGAAATTCAAGTTCGGCTGCCGCCGAGATCAGGGTCAAGCCGGCTGCTACAGCGAGTGCCACTGCCATTAAATATGCTACCCAGATCGTCGGAACGAAGCGTCGCTTGCGGTTGGCCCAGTCCAATGCGCCTGCGGATATGGCTGCAAGTGCGACTGCGCTAGCGACTGAGGCCGCGCCAATTACTGCGCCTGCGCTCGTGACTGTAAGGGCGACCGCGGCTGCGCCTGGGGCCGCGGCTCCGACCCCGATTGCGATTGCAACTGCGAACGCGACTGCGAATGCGCCTGCGGCCGCAACTGGACCCGCGACTGTGCCAGCATAAAGCAAAGTTAAAATAGAGATCGGCAGAAGTGATCCCACCATTCTAAGCCAAACAGCACCTATCGGCCCGATGGATCCTGCCTGTCGTGCCGGCTCCCATGTGAGCCCGGCGGGAAGGATATTCTGAAACCACCACCAGAGCGCATTGAGGATCAAGCCCGCGAATACGAGGCGTTCGACTAGCGATCCCGGTGGCATGAACTCTGCACTACCCAGAACGGCGGCACCGCCCGCGATCCAAGCCGCGAG
This sequence comes from Roseobacter sp. HKCCA0434, assembly GCF_032464675.1. NCBI lineage: Bacteria > Pseudomonadati > Pseudomonadota > Alphaproteobacteria > Rhodobacterales > Roseobacteraceae > Roseobacter > Roseobacter sp. HKCCA0434. Next base: position 8,374 of record NZ_JAWDKL010000027.1, on the reverse strand, counting down.
CAGGGAGAGGATGGGGTAGGCCACGGCGAGCAGGAGGCAGCGGTCCAGCAGCACCTCCGACCAGGCGCGGGCCGCGCTGGTGCGCGGTCGGAAGTGCGGGGAATTCGGGTCGAGCACGCGCGGGTCGGTGAACCAGCGGTCGATGAGGCGCAGGGCCTTGCCGAGCCGCCGGTGATAGCGGTCCTGGAAATGCGTGCGCCCCTCCGCCCCGCCCGCGCCGCGTTCGCGCCAGAGCAGATCCGCCGTCTCCGCCCGCTCCTGCGGATCCTTGAGGTGGGATGCGATCTCGCCATGCTGCCAGACGATGATGGCCACGATCATGAGCAGCACGACGATCACGGGCGTGTAGGGCACGTCATCGGTCAGGATCGGTAGGATCAGGGCGGCGGCGAGCGCCATGAGGGCGTGAAATCCGGACATTCGGGGCCTCTGCATCTTGTCCGCGCCAGTCGGCACGCGGAGGCCGCATGGGTCAACCGCTTGCCGACGGACCGGGCGGCAGGCGTGGCGCGGATGCGCGAACGCCCTACCTGCTGCGGACCCATCGGCTTGTCACGGAGACCCCCATGTGCCGCATCCTCGCCTATATCGGGCCGGACCTTCCCTTGCAGAGCCTGCTGCTCGATCCCGAGAACAGCCTGGTGAACCAGAGCCTCGATCCCGAGCTGCACCCGCTGTTGCAGCTGGCCGGCTGGGGCTTCGGGGCGTGGAGCGAACATCTGCTGGAGCCGGGTAAGCCGCTGCTCTACCACCGGCCGATGGCGGCGTTCTACGACGACAACGCGGAAGGGATCATTCCCAGCTTGCAGGCGAGCACGATGCTCGCCCATGTGCGCGCCGCGGCCTATAATGCGAGCACGGTGCTGGCGGACGAGAACTGCCACCCGTTTTCCTTCGACGGGACGCCGTGGATCATCGCGCAGAACGGCAACCTGCCGCATTGGCAGCGATTGCAGCGCGAGCTGCTCGTCCATTGCGAGGATCGCTACCTGACGCAGATGAAGGGCACGACGGATACCGAGTTCCTCTACGTGCTGCTGATGTCGCTGCGCGAGGGCGACGAGGACGCGCAGATCAAGGCAGCGTTCGAGCGGTTGCTGGAGCTACTATTGGCCGCGATGAAGAAGCTCGACCTCGTGGCGCTGATGAAGCTGAAGATCGCGCTGGTGGCGCCGGACCGGATCATCGGGGTGAACTATGGATGCGGACACGAAGGCGAGACGGCGTTCGACGCGGACTGGCGGGAGCTGCGCAAGGCCGGGCACGGGACGGACGACTATTCGACCTCGATGCTGCTGGAGCCGGTCTACGTGATGACCGGGCGCAATTTCGAGAACCACGAGGGCGACTACCGGGTGGACGAGGCCCCGGAAGGGGAAGCGACCTCGGCGCTCTTCGCCTCCGAGCCGCTGACCGAGGAAGGCGAGGACTGGCTGGAGATCGGGTTCGGCGAGATCGTGATGCTGCGCCGCAAGGACGGGCGGATCGAGAAGGTGGTGGAGACGCTGGCGATGTGAGGCGGCTCGCCCCCCGGCCCTCTCCCGCGCCGTGGGAAAGGGGGCGAGGTTCCGCCGAGCGAGCCCGGGCTGGCATCGCAGGGACGGGATGGCGCATGCGACCGGCGCGAGGGCAGGGAGGGGGCCGCTAGAGATCCGACCATTTCGGCAGGCCGATCTGGCGGGCCTTTCTCCGGTGAGCGATGGCGAAGAACAGACCGCCGATGGTCATGACCGCGACGAACACGATGGGGCCGGCCTCTATCACGGTGGCGATGGGGCGCGGGACGATCCCGATGGCGAGGCTCGCCCAGATCGCGAGCCCGAAGAGCGCCGACATCAAGAGGATGCCGACGATCGCGAGTGCCGGAAACGACCAGAAATGGAACGGCTTGACGATCAGCCCCAGGCTGGCCAGTCCGCGCAGCGCCGGTGCGTAGGCATGGCTGCCGGTGATGCCGCCACGTTCCAGCACGCGCAGCGCGCGGGCGAGCCGTTCACGGCGGTTGGTCGCCGGTGCGGAGGTCGTGGCGTGCAGTGGGCGGGGTCTCGTCATCGGGTCAGCTCCGGGAGGCTGGTCGGCTGGGATGGTCGGGGTTTGGCATGGCGTCGGTTGCGTTGGAAGTGCGCGATGGTACGGACGGGGGGACGAGATGCGAGGGCCCTCACCCCGGCCCTCTCCCGCGGGGCGGGAGAGGGGGCGATGGGACCGGGGGACGAACATGGATCGGGAGGGGCTCTGGCGACGGGGCCCCGGCTCGGGGGCCGGGGCGTGACAGGGCGCTGTGTCGGGCACTGGTGTAGCCCTAAGATCGAGTGCCGCGTCAGGTGCCGAGATATTCAGTGCAGGCGCGCATGGCAGTCGTGAACCAGATCCAGGGCGCGACGGAGCGCGTCGATGGGCCGCGGTGCGGCGATCTTCCGCTGGAGCGTGGCGCTTTATGGTGGCCGAGTCCGCACGACCTCCCAACGTCGCGCCTTCATCAACCAAATTGCTGGGCCGGGGGGCGGGTCACGCCAAAGGCATGCTTCCAGCACGACCGATGCGCGGCGCCTTCGGCTTGAGTCCGCGCCTTCGCAAAGCCGGCGGGTTGGGTCACGAACAGAAAAAGGCCCCGGAGATGTCTCCGGGGCCTTTCGCATCAGGGGAGGGCGATCACTGGGGGATCGTGCCCTCGATGCCCTCGACATAGCGGTTCATGCCCAGCAGCGTGCCGTCATCGGCGGTTTCGCCCTCGGCCAGCCACTGTTCGCCGTTCTGCCAGTTGATCGGGCCGGTGAAGGCGTGGCGCTCGCCCGAGCGGACGGCCTCGATGATCGCCTCCGCCTCGGCGCGGATTTCCTCGGGGATGTTCTCGTTGAGCGCGCCGATGGCGGTCATGCCCTCGTCGATGCCGTGCCAGGCGTCGGCGCTCTCCCACTCGCCGTCCATCACGGCCTGCACCCGCTCGATATAGTAGGGGGCCCAGTCGTCGATGATGGAGGTCAGGCGCGCGTTCGGACCGAATTCCAGCATGTCGGAGGCCTGGCCGAAGGCGTAGATGCCGCGCTCGCCTTCCTCCAGCCCCTCCCAGGTCGCCTCGGCGATGGTCATGGCGGCGGTGGAGTCGGTGTGCTGCAGGATCACGTCGGCGCCCTGTTCGATCAGCGCGTTCGCGGCGTCCGCTTCCTTGCCCGGATCGAACCAGGTGGAGACCCAGATGATCTTGAACTCGACATCCGGGTTCACCTCGGACGCGGCGAGATAGGCCGCGTTGATGCCGCGGATGACCTCGGGGATCGGGAAGGAGGCGATGTAGCCGACCACGTTGCTCTCGGTCATCTCGCCCGCGAGGTAGCCCTGCACGACGCGGCCCTCGTAGAAGCGGCCGGAATAGGTCGAGACGTTGTCGGCGCGCTGGTAGCCGGTCGCATGCTCGAACTTCACGTCCGGGAACTGCTGGGCGACGCGCAGGGTGGGCGTCATGTAGCCGAAGGAGGTGGTGAAGATCAGGTCGTGACCTTCCTGCGCCATGCGGCGGATGGCCCGCTCGCTGTCGCCCTCGGGGACGGATTCGAGATAGGAGGTCTCGACCGCGTCGCCGAACTCCTCCTCGATGGCGAGGCGGCCCTGGTCGTGCTGGTAGGACCAGCCGTAATCGCCGATCGGGCCCACGTAGATGAAGCCGACCTTCAGCGGGTCTTCGGTATGCGCGTCGGGCATCGCGGCGGTCGCGCCGAGGGTCAGCGCGGTCGAGAGCGCCAGTGTCTTGAGGATATTCATTGTCTTCGTTCTCCTTGTTGCGAGGGGGTTCCCCTTGTCGCCTCTCGTTTCAGGTGGAGGCGTGGAACACCCGGCCGAGGCTGGCCGGGGCGTTGAGGGCCGCGCGTGCCCGGTCGCCGGAGATGGCGACGAGCACGACGATCGTGGTGAGATAGGGTGTCATCGACAGGTAGGCGCTGTCGAGGCGGAAATCCGGGAAGCCCAGCGCCAGCACCAGCGACAGCGTGGCGAGGGCGGCGACGAACATCACGCGCACCACCCGGCGGCGGTCGAGCCGGTGGATGCGGGTGACGAGCATCAGAACGGCGGTGGCGGCCAGCAGCATCGCGGCGATGGCGAGCACGTTGAGATTGGCGGCCTGGATGTTGAGCTGCAGGATCGTCACCCCGCCGAAGAGCCAGGCGCCGAGGATCACGCGCGCGGGCTTCCACGAGGCGAAGACGACGATGGCGAGCGCGATCCAGCCGATGCCGGCGGTCATGCCCTCGGACCAGCTGGGCACGCGCACGAGGCTGAGATAGGCGCCGCCCAGCCCCGCGCAGGCCCCGCCGAAGGCGATGGCGGCGAGGCGGATGGAGACGACGCGGTAACCGAGCGCGTGGGCGGCGTCGTGGTTCTCCCCCACCGCGCGCAGGATCAGGCCCGCGCGGGTGCGGTTGAGGAACACCCAGACCAGGGCCACGAGGATCAGCGCGAAGTAGACGACCCAGTCATAGGAGAACAGAAGGTCGCCGACGATGGGGATGTTGTCGATTTCGGGCAGGGTCAGGCGCGGGGTCTGGGGCGCGCGCATGCCGGTATAGCTCTGCCCCAGCAGGGCCGCGAGGCCGAGGCCGAAGAGCGTGAGCGCGAGGCCGGTCGCGACCTGGTTGGACAGGAGCACCTGCGTGAGGAAGCCGAAGATCAGCGCCAGCAGCGCGCCCGCGAGGGCGGCGAGCGCGAAGCCTGCGAGGGGCGTTCCCGTCTCGATCGCGGCGATGAAGCCGGTGACGGCGCCCATGATCATCATGCCTTCGACGCCGAGGTTGAGGACGCCCGATTTCTCGACCACCAGCTCGCCCGTCGCGGCGAGGACCAGCGGGGTGGCGGCGACGATCAGCGAGACGATCAGCGCGATGGGATCGAGGGCGCTCAGGTCCATGGATGCTCTCCGATCGCGAGGCAGATGGCGCAGGTGGCGGCGAGGCCGAGGGCGAGGCCCGCGCCCATGCGCGGGAGGTGCCCGCCGGTGACGTGCCGCCGCAGGGCGCGGCGGATGCCGGGACGGATCAGGGCGAGCGAGGCGATGGCGAGGATCGCAACGACATGGGCGAGGACGAAGCGGATCCCAGCGCCGCCGCCCGAATGGATCATCCAGGGCAGCATCAGCCCCATTACGGTGCCCATGACGAGGGGCAGCGTGCGGTGCAGGCTCATGCGCGCCCCTCCCGCCGCGACGCGATGCGGTAGCGCACGAGGATGTCGAGACCCAGCAGGAAGAACAGCAGCATCCCCTGGAACACGCTGATCGCCGCGCGCGGCAGGCCCAGCGAGAGCTGCGCGTTCTCGCCGCCGATGTAAGTGAGCGCCATGACGAAGCCCGCGGCGAGGATGCCCAGGGGATTGAGACGCCCCAGAAACGCCACGATGATCGCGGTGAAGCCGTAGCCCTGCGGCAGGGCGGGGACGAGCTGGCCGGAGGGGCCCGACGCCTCGAACAGGCCTGCGAGCCCGGCGAGCGCGCCCGAGAGGCCGAGGCAGAAGATCACGATCCAGGAGGGGCTGACGCCCGAGAAGCGCGCGGCGCGCGGGGCGGCCCCGGTCAGGCGGATGTTGTAGCCGGTCAGGTGCCGGTTCAGGAGCACCCAGGCCGCCAGCACCACGACGAAGGCGACGGCCACGCCGATATGGATGCGCGTCCCGTCCACGAGGATCGGCAGCACGGCGCTGTCGTGGAAGAGGCGGCTTTCGGGGAAGTTGAAGCCCTGCGGGTTGCGCAAGGGGCCCGAGACCATCGCGCGCAGGAGCTGGTCGGCCACGTAGACCAGCATCAGGCTGACCAGGATCTCGTTGGCGTTGAAGCGGACCTTGAGGATCGCGGGGATCATCGCCCAGGCGAGGCCGCAGATCATGCCCGCCAGCGCCATCAGCGGCAGCAGCCAGATGCCGGACGTGCCGTAGAAGGCGAGCCCGACCGCCGAGCCGCCGATGGCGCCGACGATGAACTGCCCCTCCGCCCCGATGTTCCAGACGCCCGCGCGGAAGCCGAGGCTGAGGCCGATGGCGATCAGGATCAGGGGGGCGGCCTTGACGAACAGCTCCGCCCGGCTGAACGGATCGACGATGGGCTCGCCGAAGATGATCCAGATCGCCTCCAGCGGGTTCTCGCCGAGGGCGGCGAACAGAAGCCCGCCCGCGATCATCGTGGCGATGACGGCGAGGACCGGGGTGGCGAGCTGCATGGTGCGCGAGGGTTCGCGCCGGGGGACGAGGCGGATCATGCGGATGCTCCTTGCGCATCGCGCATTTCGGCGGCGGCGTCGGCCCCGCCCATCAGGCGGCCGATCTCCTCGATCGAGACGCGGCCCGCGGGACGCGTGGCGCTGAGCCGACCGCCCGCGATCACGGCGAACTGGTCGGAGATCTCCATCAACTCGTCGAGGTCCTGGCTGATGACCAGCACGCTCGCCCCGTTCTCGGCCAGGTCGCGCAGGGCCTGGCGGATCGACGCGGCGGCGGCGGCGTCGACGCCCCAGGTCGGCTGGTTGACGACGAGGACGCGCGGTTTTTGCAGCACCTCGCGGCCGATGACGAATTTCTGCAGGTTGCCGCCCGACAGCGCGCGCGCGGGCGTGTCGACGCCGGGCGTGCGCACGTCGAATTCCGCCACCACGGCGCGGGCGAAATTGGCGGTGGCCTGCCACTTGAGAAAGCCGGAATTGGACAGGCGCTGGCGCACGCGGCCCGTCAGCATGGTGTTGTCGGTCAGGCTCATGTCCGGTGCGGCGGCGTGGCCGAGCCGTTCCTCGGGCGCGGTCAAGAGGCCCAGCCGTCGCCGCCGGTTGGGGCCGAGATCGCCGATGGGCTGCTCGTCGAGCAGGAGCATCCCCGGCTCCACCCGGTCCTCGCCCGACAGCACGGACAGAAGCTCGTCCTGCCCGTTGCCCGCGACCCCGGCGATGCCCGTGACCTCGCCCGAATGCAGGCTGAGGTCGAGGTCGCGCAGCGAGGTGCCGAACGGGTCGGGCGAGGGGCGCGACAGCCGGTCGAGCCGCAGCAGCGTGCGGCCGGGAATGGCGCGACGGGCGGGCGGGCTCGCCAGCTCGGTGCCGATCATCATCTCGGCCATCGAGCGGGGCGTTTCCTGCGACGGCACGCAGGTCGCCACCACCTTGCCGCCGCGCAGGATCGTGGCGCGGTCGCAAAGCTGCCGGATCTCGTCGAGCTTGTGGGAGATGTAGAGGATCGCGACGCCGCGTTTGGCGAGCAGCCTGAGCGTGCCGAACAGGACCTCGACCTCCTGCGGGGTCAGGACGGAGGTGGGTTCGTCCATGATCAGCAGACGCGGGTCCTGCAAGAGACAGCGCACGATCTCCACCCGCTGACGCTCGCCCACGCTGAGGTCGCCGATCAGCCGGTCGGGGTCGAGCGGCAGGCCGTATTCCACGCTGACGGTGCGGATGCGCTCGGCCAGGGTGCGCGGGCGGACCGCCTCGTCGAGGCCCAGCGCGATGTTCTCGCGCACGGTGAGCGCCTCGAACAGGGAGAAGTGCTGGAACACCATCGAGACGCCCTCAGCGCGCGCGTCCTTGGGCGAGGTGGGGGTGTAGCGCTTGCCGTAGAGCTCCATCCAGCCCTCGTCGGGCGTGACGAGGCCGTAGATGATCTTGACCAGCGTGGACTTGCCCGCGCCGTTCTCGCCCAGCAGGGCGTGGATCTCGCCCGGATCGATATCCAGTTCCACGTCGTCATTGGCGACCACGCCCGGATAGGCCTTGCGGATCTGCGCGAGTGAGAGAAGTGCCGTCATGCGTTCGATTCTATGCCCCGTCCGGTGCCATTTCGCAATTGCAGCAAGCGTGATGCAAGCCCGATGGCGATGGCGCCCGGTTCCTTTCCGAGGCTCCGGTCCCCGATCGGGCAAGTCAAGCGCGCGATTGTGGCACCGTCATGGCCCAGCGCCGCGAGGCGGCTGCGAAAACGCGCGGCCTTGGTGTCCGAGCCGATCAGGCCCAGATGCGCGAAGCGGCGCGACAGCACCGCGTGGCAGATGGCTAGATCGATGGCGTGGGAATAGCTCATCACGACGTGCACCGCGTCGTCGGGCGCGCGGGGAACGGCGGCGGCGGGATCGGCGGCCATCAGCGGGGTGGCGTGATCGGGGATCTTCGCCGGGAAGCGGTCGGGGGCATCGTCCACCCAGGTGATCGCAAAGGACAGCGGCGCGAAGGCGGCGACGACCGCGCGGCCCACATGACCCGCACCGTAGAGCCAGAGCGGGGTGGGCGCGGGCGCGATGGCGGGCGGCGTCTCGAACCGCTCGAACTCCAGGTCGACATGGCCGCCGCAGCACTGGCCGAGCGACGGTCCGAGCGGGACGGAGCGGGTGGCCGCGCGCGCGCCCTCCGCCAGCATC